>JAURKO010000193.1 GCA_030831705.1 Daejeonella sp.
ACTTCGTACAGATGTGTGGTGGTGACCCTGATTTAGTAGAAATAAACTTAAAATCACCTCCTTCTTGATCTTCCGAACACCTGTGGTGTTTTCACCAACCATTTTATAGATGGTTCTTGGTACGGTGAGAACACCGACCAAAGGGGAAATGGATTATTTTGCAGCCAACGCGAATATCCTATTCAAGATCTTTGAACCATTGATTGATTTTACATAACATTTTACGTCATCAGGACTACCCCATACAAACGGCGCCAATGGAACTTTAGCAAATTTAGCTTTTACAAATCTCAAATACTCAGGAGCCTCATCATCGGGGCTACCCCACACAAACGGTGCAACAGCTACCATAGATTTTGGCAGGTCATTTGAAAAATCATTGCTATTTGCTACTGCATTAGAATGTATAGAAAAGGTTATTAAAACTAGTATAGAAAGTGCGAAGATTATTTTCATCTTTTTATTTTTAAATTGTTAACCAAAAGTAACTGAAATTAAAAGCCAGCATATACAATTCTGGTAGAACACAGTAAGAATTCGGTAAGTGTAGGAATACTATCGGTAAAAAACCGTCCAATATGACATCAGATTTATACTAAATGACTTCCATTTATGTAATTTTGGAAAAACTAATCATATGCAACAACAGGATTCAGCAGCGAGAGATATTCAAAAGTCTATTAAGAAAGATCTTTACGAAGCCCCAGATTATTTTTTGGTTGATGACCTATTAACTGAAGAACATAAACTTATACGTGATACAGTAAGAACCTGGGTTAAGAAAGAAGTAAGTCCGATTATTGAAGATTATGCTCAAAAGGCTGAATTCCCCAAACACTTAATTCCGGGTCTGGCCTCATTAGGAGCATTTGGTCCCACCATACCTACAAATTATGGCGGAGCAGGATTAGATTATGTCGCATATGGCCTAATCATGCAGGAAATTGAACGTGGCGATTCGGGAATACGGTCAACTGCCTCTGTTCAGGGATCACTAGTCATGTATCCGATATATGCTTACGGTTCTGAAGAGCAAAGATTGAGGTTCCTCCCTAAATTGGCATCAGGTGAATTTCTGGGATGCTTTGGATTAACTGAACCTGATTATGGTTCAGATCCGGGTAGTATGATTAGCAATATTAAAGATATGGGTGATCATTTTCTCTTGAATGGATCAAAAATTTGGATATCAAATTCTCCATATGCCGACATCGCAGTGGTATGGGCTAAAGATGAAGAAGGGAAGATCAGGGGTTTAATTGTTGAAAAAGGTATGGAAGGCTTTTCTGCACCAGAAATCCATAATAAATGGAGTTTAAGAGCTTCGGCCACTGGCGAACTGGTATTCAATAATGTTAAAATTCCCAAAGAAAATATATTTCCGAATATAATTGGACTTAAAGGTCCGTTGGGATGTTTAAACCAGGCACGTTTTGGAATAGCCTGGGGTGCATTAGGCGCGGCAATGGATTGTTATGATACCGCACTACGTTATTCTAAAGAGCGGTTGCAATTTGGAAGGCCAATTGGCGGATTTCAACTTCAACAAAAGAAATTGGCCGAAATGATCACAGAAATTACTAAAGGACAACTTTTAGTATGGCGTCTTGGGGTACTCAAAAATGAAGGCCGTGCAACACCTGCACAAATATCAATGGCAAAAAGAAACAGTGTAGAAATTGCAATAAATATTGCCCGTGAAGCGCGACAGATTCTCGGAGGCATGGGAATAACCGGAGATTATCCTGTAATGCGCCATATGATGAATCTTGAATCTGTTGTAACTTATGAAGGCACCCACGATATTCACTTATTGATTACCGGAATGGATATTACGGGTCTAAATGCTTTTCAATAAGCACTAGAACAATTAAAGGCTCTGTTTATTATATACTAAATCAGTGTATACCCAACACAATATCCCAGCAATACACGTGATTTGGTGAATCGGTTTGCTGCAAAACAAAACATTCCATCAGGAATAAATAGATTTTACCCGTTCTCTTAAATTATATCCAGAGGCCATTACCTCTCCATAAGCCCCTGCAGTTCTAATTGCAATGATATCGCCACGCTTTGATTCAGGCAATTCAATTTCCTTACCAAAACAATCTGTACTTTCACAAATAGGACCTACCACATCATAGGATACTTTAGGATTTGCAACATCTGCACTAATATTTTCAATCTTATGATAGGCCTGGTATAATGCAGGGCGCATTAGTTCTGTCATTCCTGCATCAAGCACCAAAAAATTCTTTTTTATTCCATTCTTCACATAGAGTATGCGACTAACCAGGCTTCCACATTGGGCCACCAATGCCCTTCCAAGTTCAAAATGGACTTCCTGACCAGTCCTGCGTTCAAGAAACTTATCATAGATTTCAAAAAAACCCGGAAAGTCATTAATACTATTTTCATCAGGATGCTGATAATCTACTCCGAGTCCTCCACCAACATTTAAAACCTTAAGATCGAAACCACGTTCTAGAAACCAGGTGTTCAATTCATTCACTTTTAAACACAGACTTTTAAATACATCAAGATTTGTAATCTGAGAACCAACATGAAAATGAATTCCTATTAATTTGATATTTGAAGATCTCTTTAGCTCATCAACACATGCAGGTAATTCCCATTGATTCACTCCAAACTTATTCTCTTCAAGTCCGGTAGTGATATACTGATGTGTATGAGCATCTACATTTGGATTAATTCGAATAGCAACTTTGGCAAGTTTACTCTGCTTTAAAGCAAGTTCATTGATTACTCCAAGTTCTTGGACTGATTCAACATTAAAACAATAAATATTATTTCTCAGAGCTTCATTGATCTCTTTGTCTGATTTTCCAACACCAGCAAAAACAATATTACCGGGATCAAAGCCTATCTCAATCGCTTTTTTTACCTCATTACCACTGACGCAATCAGCCCCAAAACCCGATTTTTGAATCGCTTTCAAAACCTCATCATTGAAGTTAGCCTTTAGTGCATAATGTACATGAAAAGAAAACTTTTCTGAAGCTAGTTTGCAGGCCATTAAAGTTTGATCTAATAGGTTCAGATCATAATAATAAAAAGGCGTTTCTAATTTTTTGAAACGGGCAACAATATCCCTGTTAAACATATAAATTTTCTAATCCACCCAAGGCAGATACTAATTCTATTCAAATAAACGATTATGTAACGATCTAAGTGCTTCAACCTTATCTCCATCATTGATCAACAATGAAATATTGAAGTGGCTGCCACCGTATGAGATCATACGAATTGGAATATGCTTTAGAGCTTCGAATACCCGCGCAGCAAAACCGTGTTTATCTGCTCCAAAATCACCTACTACACAAACAATTGTTTGATTATAATCAACTTCAACAGTACCGAAACTATTAAGCTCCTTAATTATTTCTGCGAGATTGCTGATATCATCAACGGTAACAGAAACAGCTACCTCTGAAGTTGTGATCATATCAATTGGTGTTTTATAGCGCTCGAAGATTTCGAATACCCTTCTTAAAAACCCATAAGCCAATAACATTCTGCTGGATTGAATTTTTATAGCTGTAATACCGTCCTTTGCAGCTATAGATTTAATTTTACCACGCTCACTGTCATTGGTTATCAAAGTTCCGGCAGCCTTAGGCTCCATTGTGTTTAATAATCGAACAGGTACTTTAAATTTCTGGGCAGGAAAAACACTTTGAGGATGAAGAATTTTTGCTCCAAAATAAGCCAGCTCAGCAGCTTCGTCAAATGATAATCTTGCAATAGGCTTAGTACCCTTTACGATACGCGGATCATTATTATGCATCCCATCAATATCGGTCCAAATTTGAACCTCTTCTGCCCGAATTGCTGCACCAACTAGTGAGGCTGTATAATCGCTACCTCCCCTTCTTAAATTGTCGATCTCACCAAATGAATTACGGCAAATATACCCCTGAGTTATGAAAAGGTTAGTTTCAGGGTCAAGTAAAGGTTGAATATGTTCACTAATAAAATCAATGATAGGTTCATTATCCTCATCAATTTTCATAAAGACCAGAGCAGGAAGTAATTTTGATTTCACTCCAATCTCGGTAAGATAAAAATGATATAAAGTTGTAGAAATAAGTTCGCCCTGAGCCAGAATAATCTTTTCTTCGATTGTTGTGAAATGCGCATTGGCAAATGAAGAAATTAAATTGAAATGATAATCAATTAGATTCTTTCCATTTTCCAAACCCTCTTCTGAAGAAAAAAGTTCTTTTACAAAGGAATCATATTTAGCTTTTAATGATGCTGTAAGTCCGGCTGCTTTAGTTTTATCAGCTGCAAGATAGGCTTGAGAAATCTCCAGCAAGCTATTTGTTGTTCCTGAAACCGCAGAAAGAACAACAATTTGTCTTTCATTAGGGTCTATAATGTCTAATAATTTTTTGATTCGATCTGGACTGCCAACCGATGTTCCTCCGAACTTTAGTACCTTCATTTAATCTTGAATTTGAGATTGCAGCAAATGATTTTTATACTTGTGCAATGAGATTCTAAAATTAGGAAAAAGCATCTTATTTTTCACATTGAATATAATTGTTTTTATTCCCTCTGTTTAGAAATGCCTGAACGTAAAACCGTATTGCAAGGATAGCATCAAGTCAATACAGGTATAAACTGAATAAAATTTGGCATCTGAAATTCCTTTAGGAAAGAATTCTTTAAAGCCTGAAATAAAAAAATAGATGAAAGAGCTGGAAATATCAATTTTAAATAAGATTAACAACTGGCTTCAGGGAAGCTATGATCAAGAGACTAAAAAACAATTAAATGATTTACTTGAACTAGAATCCTTCACTGAACTCACTGATTCTTTCTATAAAGATCTTGAATTTGGAACCGGCGGACTTCGTGGCACTATGGGCATCGGTTCTAATCGAATCAATAAATACACTATTGGGACTGCTACTCAGGGGTTATCTAATTACCTGCTCAAGAAATATGCCGGAGAAAAGATTAGCGTTGCTATTGCCCATGACAGCAGAAATAAATCTGACTACTTTGCAAAAATTACCGCCGAGGTATTCTCAGCCAATGGCATACATGTTTATTTTTTCAAAGAGTTAAGACCAACACCCGAGCTTTCCTTTGCTATCCGGCATTTGGGATGCAAGAGCGGAGTGATGATAACTGCATCTCATAATCCCAAGGAGTACAATGGCTATAAGGCTTATGGCTCAGACGGAGGCCAATTTAAATCGCCTGATGATCAAATGGTTATGGATGAAGTTTCGGCAATAAGTGACATTAATGAAGTCAGGTTCAATCGAATTGACCAAAATATTGAATTTATTTCTGAGGAGATAGACGAGCTTTATCTTCAAAAGATTGCCGGACTTTCCGTTTCTCCAGAAGCTATCCAAAAGCAGCAAAATCTCAAAATAGTCTTCTCTCCTATTCATGGTACAGGAATCACCCTGGTTCCAGCTGCACTAAAACGGTTCGGTTTTAGCAATGTGACCATAGTAGAGGAGCAGGCAATTCCGGATGGAAACTTTCCAACCGTGATTTATCCAAATCCGGAGGAGAAAGAGGCCCTTTCCCTGGCAATTTCCAAGGCCATAGAAATTGATGCTGACCTGGTACTTGCAACCGACCCTGACGCCGACCGTGTAGGTATTGCTGTAAAGAACAATGAAGGAGCGTTTATCTTACTGAATGGTAATCAAACAGGAAGCCTTTTGATATATTACTTATTAAATGCCTGGGAGCAAAAAGGGAAACTCACAGGGAATGAATATATTGTTTCTACCATTGTAACCACACAATTGATTGGAGATATTGCAAAATCAAAAAATGTTAGTTTTTATGAAACTTTG
>JAURKO010000194.1 GCA_030831705.1 Daejeonella sp.
AAATTTCGTACTTACAAGCGTTATTATTCAAGGGTGAAAACTGAGTTTAAGATCGGAAAGTTAACCATCGGGCAATCATTAATCGCCAGTAAAGAAGAAGGTTTGAACCTGAACTTCGGTAATAACCTAGATTTAGCTTATATGATGGGTGCAGCTACGACTATGCCGGTATACGATTCCAGAAATAATAGCGGTTATGCAGGTCCTTCACCAGCAACCACAGGTGTTAATAACAGGGATAATATTCTTGGCCGTCGTGACATGAACAGGGCATATACCTTCAATAATAAGCTCATTGGTAGTGCATATGCTTCCTATAAGATTCTTCCGGATCTAGAGTATAAGATCAATGGTGGTTTGAACATGGGACTCGCAAGATTTAAAAATTATGTTCCACAGTTTCAGATGAATAACCGCGGTAGTAATGTTAGATCTCTAAATACAAGTTTAAGTGAGTCATACGAGTATCTGGTAGAAAATACCCTGACTTATAATAAAGTTATTAAAGAAAACTACAGGATTAATTTACTTGGTGGTTTTACTCAGCAGAATTTCTTTGGCAATGGTATTAGTGGTACAAGGAGAGATTTTCCTAGTAACGATATTCAGGTATTGAATGCCGGTACCGGGGTGTTTACTATTGCCGGAACAGAAAATGAATGGGCTTTGAGATCATTCCTTGGTAGAGCAAATATTACTTTGTTCGACAGATATCTGATAACTGCCACTATTCGTCGTGATGGTTCTTCCAGATTTGGTGCCAGCAATCGTTATGGAAATTTCCCTTCAGTGGCTGTTGGATGGAACGTTGACCAGGAGAATTTCTTGAAGGATTCTAAGTTGATCAGTGGATTGAAAGTTAGAGCAAGCTGGGGACAATTGGGTAATCAGGATATAGGAAACTATGTAAATCAAACTGTTGTTTCTACTGATTCTCGTTATTTCTTTGGTGCAGACCAATTAGCACCGGCGGCAGTAGTGAACACTCTAGGTAATCCAAATCTTCGCTGGGAAACAACCACTCAATCAAATATTGGGGTCGATCTAAGCTTCCTTCAAAATAAAATATACTTTACTGCTGATTATTGGATTAAAGACACGGACGGAATTTTGGTCCGTACACCAATATCAACAGTTACCGGATTTGGACGTGATTCCGGACCATTCCAGAATGCCGCTCAATTGCAGAATAAGGGTATGGAATTCTTGTTAGGGTATAGAGGAGGAACTGGTGAATTAAAATATGGAATTTCAGGAAACTTATCCAATGTGCAAAATAAAGTGATCTCTCTGGGAACAGGTACCAGCATTATCAATTTAGTTGAGAATGTGTACTACTCAGGAACGTTTACCCGTACATTACCAGGATCGGCAATGTCTCACTTCTATGGTCATATCAACGATGGTATTTTCCAGACTCAGGCAGAAATCAATGCACATCCTACTCAGGTTGGGGCTAAGCCAGGCGACAGAAGATTCAGGGATATTAATGGTGATGGTAAGGTTGATGCCAATGACAGAACCAATATCGGTGATCCATGGCCTGATTTCGATTACGGTTTTGCCGCTGATGCCAGTTGGAGAGGATTTGATATTAACATGAGTTTTTACGGAACAAGTGGTAAGCAGTTGTATGATTCTCAGGGTGTTTATCTTGAAACGATGCAGGGCGAGTGGAACAATAAAACTACTGTTCTAAATCGCTGGAAAGGCCCTGGTACTTCTAACACGCTTCCACGTGCTGTACGTGGTGATACCAATCAAAACAACCGTAGTCAGTCTGACTATGTTTTGGATGCAGATTTCTTACGGATGCAGAATTTCCAGATTGGATATACACTTCCTCAAAGTCTGATTAAAAGAGTTGGTGCCAGGAATGCGAGAATTTATTTTAACGGACAAAACTTATTTACTATTACTAAGTATCCTAACTACAATGCGGATACTTTGGGTGGAGTAGGTTTCAATGATGACTCAATGAGTCCACTAGCTTTTGGGGTAGATACTGGTTCAACTCCAATTCCTAGCGTCTATTCATTCGGAGTTAATTTGACTTTCTAATTATTTAGATCGTAGAATTATCTAGTTAAACAGGTCATTAAGAAATTTAAAATATAAAAAAATGAAAAATCTAAAATTAGGTATATCAACCATGTTAATGCTGTTGTTATTTGCAGGTTGTAAGAAGGAGTTTTTAGAAAAGTCACCACCGGATGCATTAACTGAAGCAGGTTTTTATAACTCAGCTGAACGCGCCCAATTGGGAGTTAATGCAATTTATGTTTCACTTCAAAGCGCATGGAGTATTAATCTTCAGCGAATTTATGATGTGCCATCCGGGGAAGTTTTACTTTCTAATACAGTTCCTTTGGAGTATAATAATTTCACTTACTTTCCGGCGCTGAATCAGATTCATGACACCTGGAGAGGGTTATATGAAGGAGTATATAGGTCAAATCTTGCTA
This sequence comes from Daejeonella sp., assembly GCA_030831705.1. Lineage (GTDB taxonomy): Bacteria > Bacteroidota > Bacteroidia > Sphingobacteriales > Sphingobacteriaceae > Daejeonella. The sequence goes on from JAURKO010000194.1 coordinate 2,466, forward strand.
TTGCGAATATTCCTGGAATTAATATGACAGAGTCATTAAAGAATCAATATGTAGGGGAAGCTAAATTCTTAAGAGCTCTTTTTTACTTTGATCTCGTTAATTTATTCGGAGCAGTTCCATTGATTACGCAACCTTTGCCTGATACTGATGCTTCTCTTATTGCGAGAACTCCTGCAGCTGATGTGTACAAGATTATAATTGCTGATTTACTTGCTGCAGAAACAGGTTTACCTGTATCTCATAGCGGCAATAATTTGGGAAGAGTAACAAAGGGTGCCGCTCAGGCTTTGCTTGGAAAGGTTTATTTGTACAATAAGGATTATGCGAACGCTGAAAAGTATTTTTTACTGGTTATGAATTCCGGAAGATATAGCTTGATGGATAATTTCCAGGAAGTTTGGCATCGTAGTTTCGAAAACAATAAGGAATCAATTTTTGAGGTTCAGTTCGCAGATATTGGTGGTAGTGGTACCAATGGTCGTAATGGAAGTTACCTTCCTGCCGTAAATGGTGCAACTGGTTCAGGTTTGGCAACCAAAAGAGCATTTGATGCATTTGATCCTGCAGATCCACGACGTGGTATGTCAATCTTCAAGGCTGGTGATTCTTTCGCTCCAAACGTAAGTGCTGCTCTTTCTATTTTTAGTCCTGTTTGGTCAGCAACAGGCTATGCAGTAAAGAAGGGTATGTGGCCAATTATGTATGTTAATGCTTCCGGAATTAATTATCCGATTATCCGTTATGCGGATGTATTGTTAATGTATGCAGAAGCTGCAAATGAGCTGAACAAATTAACCGAGGCAAGAGCTGCTGTTAATCAGGTTCGTGCTAGGCCATCTGTCAATATGCCGGCATTAACTGCTGCGAATACGGGTTCAAAAGCCGATATGTTTAATGCAATTAATAAGGAAAGACAAGTGGAATTGATGTTTGAATTTATTCGTTTCAATGATTTGAGAAGATGGGGTTTAGCAGAGAAGGAATTAGGTCCTTTAGGATATACTGCCAAGCATGCTTTGTTTCCGATACCTCAGCTTGAAATGGATATTAATCCTAAACTGACCCAAAATCTAAACTGGTAGTCTTTCTTCAATAGTAATTTAACCTTTAAAATGAATAAGTGATACTGTGATTTTTTTTCACAGTATCACTTAATTAAATAAATCAGAAGGATTTCAATAATTAGATCCAAATAGACTCAAGGAGTTTTTTAACCTGATTTATTTAATTACGTCAATCAATGTCTGTTTTTATTTCAGAAAATTGACAAAGTATTTCTTTCACTGGAAGAGCATGTTCGAAGAGCTTTCTCTTGAGTAAAAACTCGTTTTCAAAAACAAATAGCAGATAATCTATTTCGAGTTTAATTAGCAACAAAATACATGAAACGTAGGGATTTGATAAAATGCTTAACGATTCTGCCCATAGCTGAATTTTCTCTGTTAAAATACCAGGGAAATTTAAGTTTTGATGAATTTGGGAGCTTATTAAGTACTACTTTATTTAAATCCACAGATTCTGATTTGCATAGTAATGCCTTTGTGATGGATGGGCATATCCATATGATGAGCAGACAATTACTGCAGGGATTAGACATAGGAGTTCGTTATGCTGATGGGCATGTAGACCTGCCCAGAGCTAAAGATGGAGGTCTTGATGCTATGTTTTTTTCCTGTTATACGCCGGAACCTTATTATCCCGACCGTCATGAAGTAAAAAACACATTTCGCGTTGTCGAGCTGGCTCTTTCACAGTTAGAGAAAAACAATCATTTGATCGAGTTGGCATATAATGCTTCAGATATTGTCAGAATAAACCGTAAAGGGAAAATGGCAGCTTTTCTGGATCTTGAAGGGGGGTTTGATCTGGATGGTGATCTAAATATATTAAGGGCACTTTATCGTTCAGGACTTAGGTCAGTACAGCTCACAGCTCATAATGAAACGAATGCCTTTATTGACTCCTGTTATGGAGAGAAGCGCTGGGGTGGTTTAAATGCTCATGGTCGAAAGGTTGTAGCCGAGATGAATAAACTTGGGATGCTGATTAATGTGGCGCATGCATCTGATGATGCCATTCTGCAGACTGTTGAGGTGAGCAGCCAACCCGTGATTTACAGCCATGGTGGATTCCGTGGAATTGTTAATAGTCCAAGGTGTATAACTGATGACTGTGCAAAAGCTTTGGCTTCTAAGGGAGGGGTAATTGGTATCCAATTCGGAAGTAGTTTTAATAATCCGAAATATGCACAATGGGTGGCATCAAAACCTAAGCCGGAAGCAATTTCGAAAGCTTTTTTCAAAGAGAGAAAAACTTTAACAATAGAAGAAGTAGATCAAATGGTTTCAAAGGATCTTCCCTTCGTTCATAAAGAAGTAATCCCAGACGAGTATTGGATGGGAACAGATCAGCTGGCAAAAGTAATTGATTATGGGGTTCAACTTGTGGGGGAAGATCATATTGCCCTCGGATCAGATTTTGATGGAGGCCCTCCGCTTCCCAGGGAAATAAAGGATGTTAGTGATTATCCTCAGATGACTAAAGCAATGCAAAATCTAGGATATTCAGAATCTAGAATCAGAAAAATTCTGGGTTTGAACTGGCTGAGGGTGATTAAAGATGTTACAGAGAAAAAGAATTGAATGCTTATCTATGTATTCCATTTAGTTTAATTTTAAGCTTATAATTAACAAAAGGATATTTTTTTTCTCGGAAAATTTAAAATAGATATTTAAAAATTGAATATGATGATTAGAAAAGTTCAAAGAGTGCTGTTATTATTTATTTTGTCAGCCTTGATTATGCCATTGAGTTTATTGAAGGCACAGGAAATTGATTTATTGCTAAAGGGCGGACATCTAATCGATCCAAAGAACAGTATAAATTCAAAGATGGATGTGGGCATTAAAGATGGAAAGGTCGTTCGTGTTTCGCCTGATATTCCTGTAAGCAGCTCAAAAAAGACGGTGAATGTTAGTGGTCTCTATGTAACACCAGGAATTATTGATATACATGCCCATGTTTTTGCAGGTACTCAAGATCCTGGTTTTACCGGATTCGAAATTACTAATGGATTCGGAAGTGTGGTACCTGATGATTATACATTTCGTGCTGGTGTAACTACTATTGTTGATGCCGGCTCATCTGGATGGAGAAATTTTAATTTATTTAAGAAGCAAACAATAGATAATTCAGAAACAAGGGTTCTAGCATTTATCAGTATTGCTGGTTATGGGATGCTTGGAACTGTCCATGCTCAGGATATTACTGATATGAATCCGGTAGCTACAGCCTTTATCATGAATGAATATCCGGATCATATTGTAGGAATAAAAGCACATCATTACAGAGGTCATGATTTTACACCTGTGGATCGTGCAGTAGCTGCGGGTAATATTACAAAGAAGCCTGTAATTGTAGATTTCGGAGGCAGTACTCCCCGTTTATCTATTGAGGAGTTATTTATGAAGCATCTTCGTCCCGGAGATATATTTACACACACTTATGCTTATTCCTTACCGGGAAGAGAATCCGTGGTTGATGAAAATAGCAAACTAAAGCCCTTTGTACTCGAGGCGCAGAAAAGTGGTAGAATCTTCGATCTTGGACATGGAGGAGGGGCTTTTAGGTGGCATGTTGCTAATGCTTCTATCAAGCAGGGATTTATTCCAAATACAATCAGTACTGATTTGTATCGTTCAAGCAGGAATGCTGGAATGAAGGATATGGCTAATGTGATGTCTAAATTTTTAGCTCTCGGACTTTCCGTTGAAGATATCATTCTTCGATCTACCTGGAATCCTGCAAAAGTAATTCAAAGACCTGAGCTTGGACATTTGAGCGTAGGTGCTGAAGCGGACCTTGCCGTTTTCAATGTGAGGGAAGGGAAATTTGGATATATGGATGCAAGAGGTTTAACAATGAATGGAGATAAGAAATTTGAAGCTGAACTAACCTTAAGATCAGGTAAAATTGTATGGGATCTTAATGGAATTAGTGGCCAGCAATGGGATTCGGTTAAGTAATTTAAATAGGGATACTGTTATTTTAATGTATAATTTATGATCAAGGTATTTATTGCCTTTATAAACTAAAACTAATCGAATATGAAACGTAGAAATGTTTTAAAAACGCTCACCTTGATTCCTTTTGCAGGAGGAGCAATTCAGGGAAACTCCGCATCTGCGACCCAGAATTTTAGTGGCGCACTAAGAGGCCCAATTAATCCGGCTACAGCGGGGGTTGAAATCACCCTTGAGTCTTTCATGTCAGAAAAAAATATATACAGAACGCATGGAATTGAACCTGTTATAAATTGTAGGGGCATCTTCACGATAATAGGGGGATCATTGAAACGACCACAGGTAAAAACCGCGATGGAGGAAGCATCAAGAAATTTCGCCCAGATGGATGAAGTGGCTGATGGTATTGGTCAGCAACTTGCAAATCTGACAGGCGCTGAATGGGGGGTAGTTTCGGCAGGTTGTGCTGCAGGACTTAAGCTGGTAACTGCTGCAGTGGTAGCTGGAGGTGATCCTGAGAAACTTGTTCGTATTCCAAACTTGGAGGGTCTTGAAAAAACTGAGATAATCGTGCCTCGTACTTCACGAAATTCGTATGATCATGCTATCAGAAATATCGGGGTAACTATGATTAATGTAGGCTCGATGGAGGAGCTTGAGAATGCCATAAATCCTAAAACTGCCATGATATATCTAGTCAATGGAGACCGTTCATGGACAGGTGCACCAATGTCACTTGAAAATATTGTTGCAGTAGCTAAACCCAGAAATATTCCGGTACTTTTTGATGCAGCAAACGAAATTCTGACATTCCCTCCGGTGCACCTCAAACGTGGAGCAACTATCGTGGCTTACAGTGGGGGTAAAGCGATTTGTGGTCCGCAATCTTGCGGATTAATTCTTGGAAAAAAAGATATTTTAATGTCGGCTTGGCAAGCGAGTTCTCCGCACCATGGCCCATGCAGGGATAATAAAGTAGATCGTGATGAAATGTTTGGTATGGTTGCAGCTGTCAGGGCCTGGAAGGAAATTGATCATGATGCGATATTGAAACAATGGAATTCTTATCTCGATCATATTATCAAAAAAGTATCAGGGATCAATAGTGTTCAAACCATGGTTCATGTACCTTCAACCCAATCCGGACTATCTAATGTGTCTCCGGAAGTAGTGATAAGCTGGGATAAGAATGTGTTGAATATTACCGGACTTGAAATGGCTGATGAGCTTGCCAGAACAAAGCCAAGGATTGCAGTGGCTGCAGGTGGTGGAAGAGGTAAAGACCCAAATGTAAATGGGATTGCTGTTACAACAATAGGTATGCAGGCTGGTGAAGAAAAAATAGCAGCTGATAAAATTTATAAAATACTAACAGCTAAAAGACCTCCTTTATCAACAGAAATGCAGGCTCCCTCACAAAGTCTTGCCGGAAGCTGGGAGGTAGATGTGAAGTTCTCCAGTAGCTCGGCCAAACATAAACTCTTTATTGAACAGGATGGAAACTGGATTAAAGGCGGTCATCAAACAACCTTTGAAGTCTGTGATTTATCAGGAAGCATTGAAGGTAATCAGATCAGACTTCAAAGTGCTTTGAAGCTTATTGGAGATCATGTGCCTTATACTTTTACAGGAACCGTAACAGGTGATAAAATGACTGGAAGTATTTTTATGGGAGAATATAGAAGTGCTCAGTTCACTGCGGTTAGAGATAAAAAAGCTGGTCCGAAACAAAAGATTTTTGTTCCCTCGGGAGCGCCGCTTTCCAGTTAAGTTCAAAATGTTTAATTTAAAACCAAAATTTTTAACTAAATCAAATGAATAAACAATTTATCAGAAAGGCGGGCATATATGCTGCCGTATTCTTTATCACAGTTAGTCTGATGGCTAACTCAGCTGTTTGGGCTCAGGAAATTGACATGCTAATTAAAGGTGGTCATGTGATTGATCCTAAGAATAAAATTGATGGTAAAATGGATGTTGCCATTAAGGATGGTAAAATTTTCCGTGTTGCTGCAGATATTCCAGCGAGTAGTGCAAAGAAAACTGTTAATGCAGCAGGATTATATGTTTCACCAGGCTTTATTGATATGCATGTCCATGTTTTTGCAGGAACCGAGGAACAAAAATTTACCGGATTTGGAATAACCAATGGATTTGGCAGTGTCGTTCCGGATGATTTTACCTTCCGTTCGGGTGTGACTACTGTAGTTGATGCGGGCTCTTCAGGCTGGAGAGACTTTTATAAATTTAAAAAGCAGACCATCGATAATTCTCAGACCCGTGTGCTTGCATTTATCAGTATTGCAGGTAATGGAATGCTGGGAACTGTGCATGCTCAGGATACAACAGATATGAATCCTGTGGCAACCGCTTTTGTTATGAATGAATATCCTGATATCATAGTTGGTATAAAGGCTCATCATTATCGTGGCAATGATTTTACTCCTGTAAAACGAGCCATTGCTGCAGGTAATATCACAAAAAAGCCAATCATTGTGGATTTCGGATCTAGTACTCCTAAATTATCGATTAAGGATTTGTTCTTGAAGTATTTCAGACCCGGAGATATTTTTACTCATACTTTTTCAGGATCCGATATGTCTGAGAAAAATCCGGGAGGTCGTGAGTCTGTAATTGATGAAAACAATAAAGTTAAACCCTTCATTTTTGAAGCTCAAAAGCAAGGCAGAATCTTTGATGTTGGACATGGCGGGGGTGCATTTGTCTGGAGCACTGCGATTAACAGCTTAAAACAGGGCTTTCTTCCAAACACAATCAGCACGGATTTATATAGAAACAGTAGAAATGCAGGCATGAAGGATATGGCAAATGTAATGTCTAAATTTCTGGTTATGGGAATGTCTATACAGGATATTATTTTACGTTCGACATGGAATCCAGCAAATGTAATTCAACATCCTGAACTGGGTCATCTAAGTGTTGGAGCAGAGGCAGATGTGACTGTATTCAATATTTTGGAAGGTAAGTTTGGCTATATGGATGCACGTGGGTCAGTTTTTAACGGAACCAAAAAAATTGAGGCAGAATTAACACTTCGTGCCGGCAAGGTAGCTTGGGATTTAAATGGACTTAGCGGTCCACAATGGGATGCAGCAAAAAAGTAATTAATGGTTTAAATATTTTTAATTATGAGAATTAAATCGGTAAATATTTCGGAACATATAAAGTATCGGTCCATCAGGATTGTAAAAGGAATTAGTGCTGGTTTAATTCTCATGCTGATCGCTTTTGTAACCCATGCTCAAGAAATTGATCTTCTTCTGAAAGGAGGGCATCTGATAGATCCGAAGAACAATATCAACTCTAGAATGGATGTTGCCATTGTTGCTGATAAAATATTCCGAGTTGCTTCAGATATTCCCGCAAATACCTCAAAAAAGACAGTTGACATAAGTGGCATGTATATTACCCCGGGGCTTATTGACATGCATGCACATGTATTTCATGGCACCGATCCGAATAGTATGACAGCAAATTCTTATGGTGGATTACAGCCAGATGCCTTTTCTTTTCGTGCAGGAGTTACAACCCTTGTTGATGCCGGTTCTTCCGGATGGAGGAATTTTCCACTGTTTAAAACTCAGACTATCGATCGTGCTCAGACCCGGGTTTTAGCCTTTCTGAATGTTGTAGGACATGGAATGCTTTCCCGTTTTGATCAGCAGGATGTAACAGACATGAATCCAGAAATGAATGCATACATGATTAAGAAATTACATCCTAATATCATCGTTGGTATTAAGTCTGCCCATTATTGGGGGGATTTCACATCGGTAGATAAAGCAGTTGAATCGGGTAAACTTGCCAATGTTCCGGTTATCGTTGATTTTGGAGAACATACACCTACCAATTCAATTGAATCTTTATTCATGGAACATTTCAGGCCGGGTGATATTTTTACGCACACGTTTTCAGAAGTTAACGGAGGTCGTGAATCTATCGTGGATGAAAAGTCAAGGAAGGTGAAACCTTTCGTATTTGCAGCACAAAAAAGAGGTATTATTTTCGATGTAGGACATGGCGCGGGTGCGTTCAATTTTAGTCAGGCAATTCCAGCTTTCAGACAAGGATTTCTACCAAATGTAATTAGTACAGATTTGTATAATTTGAGTATGAATGCTGCAATGAAGGACATGACTAACGTGATGTCTAAGTTTCTTGCAATTGGTATGAGTCTTCAGGACGTTATTTTAAGATCAACATGGAATCCTGCACAAGTTATTAAACGCATGGATTTGGGCCATTTAAGTGTTGGCTCTGAAGCTGATATTGCTGTTTTTAATCTTAAAAAGGGAAATTTTGGATTCATGGATGTTCGGCGCACAAAAATCAGGGGTACAGAAAAATTGGAAGCTGAATTGACTCTCAGAGCCGGACGCGTAGTCTGGGATTTAAATGGAATCAGTGTTTCTGAATGGCAAATGCCAGCAGTTACTAATTGATTTTTATTAAATGAAATCATAAAATTGAAATAATATGGATAAGCTATTTAAATTCAAAAGTTCAATGTCATTCTTTGTTGTAATGCCATTCATGATTCTATTTATTTTCTTTGCTGGAAGCAACATAGCAAAGGCTCAAGACATTGATCTTCTTTTGAAAGGAGGGCATCTAATTGATGCAAAAAACAATATTGACCGAAAAATGGATGTTGCCATTAAAGCAGGCAAAATTTTTCGTGTCGCAGCTGATATTCCGGCGAGTTCAGCAAAAAAAGTTCTGGATGTAAGCGGTTTGATTGTGGCACCGGGACTTATCAATATGCATACTCACGTGTACGCCGGGTCTAATCCTGGATTCACTGACGGTACTTCGAGTCAGTTGCCTGATGCCTTTGCTCCTCGTTCTGGGATTACAACGGTGGTAGATGCAGGTACTACCGGCTGGCGTACTTTTCCAGACTTTAAAGCTAAAATAATTGATAATTCAATGACTCGCGTACTTGCCTTTTTGAGTATTGCAGCAGGAGGTTATTCGGTAGACAAAGCTCAGGAGAATATAGCAGAAATGGATGTCCAGAAAACTGTAGAAACTATCAACAAGTATGCAGATAATTTGGTTGGTGTTCGTATTGGAAGATATGATGGAACAGAATGGACACCTTTTGATCGTGCATCTGAAGCTGCTAAATTAGTTAACAAGCCACTTTTTGTAGAATGCCATCTGCCAATGTATTCTCTCGAAGATCAGTTGAGTCGGATGCGTGCAGGTGATATAATGACCCATGCCTTCGAAAATGTTTCGGAAAGGATGACCGTGGTCGATGATCAGGGTAAAGTGAGACCTTTTGTTCTGGCGGCTCAAAAAAGAGGGGTGCTTTTTGACGTTGGTCACGGAGGAGGAGGATTTTGGTTTAATCAGGGTATTCCTTCGTTTAAACAAGGGTTATTACCAAATTCTTTTGGAACAGACGAGCATCGTACCAGTATGAATTCAGGAATGAAAACGATGCTAAATGTGATGTCTAAATATTTGAACATGGGAATGACTTTGCCTGATATCATAGCCAGAGGAAGCTGGAATGCCGCCAAATCTATCAAGCGCGAAGATCTCGGAAATTTATCTGAGGGGTCGGTTGCAGATATTGCTGTATTGAGCCTCACTAAAGGAAAGTTTGGATTTGTAGATTCAGGTAATAATAAGATTGAAGGGGATAAAAAGCTAGAAGCAGATCTTACTATACGTGGAGGCCGAATTATTTGGGATCTTAATGGATTGGCAGCAAATCCATATAAACAATAGAATTTAAAAATCAATATAAAATGAAACGAAGAAACGTTATTAAAGGTTTGGCGATGTTGCCTGTGGCAGGCGCAGTTATTCCAGCACATTCAGTTTTAGGGAATTCGACAACAGGTAGCGCAAACAACTCTTTGGTAAGACCAGAAACAACTGAAGCCTCGTTCATGGCTGATACCAATATCTTCCGCAGAATAGGTGTAGAACCTGTGATAAACTGCATGGGAACTTACACGATCATTGGAGGGTCAATCGAGCGACAGGCAGTCCGTGAAGCTATGGAGGCTGCCGCACATAATTTTGTACAATATGATGAACTAGCTGATGGAATTGGCCAGCGACTGGCTGACCTTACTGGCGCCGAATGGGGTATGGTTTCGGCAGGTTGTGCAGCAGGTCTCAAACATATTACAGCGGCATGCGTTACCGGAGGTAATCCTGAAAAATTAATTCGTATTCCAGATCTGACTGGTTTTGATAAGAATGAAGTCATAATTCCAAGGTATTCAAGAAATGCATATGATCATGGAATCAGAAATATAGGGGTGAAGATTATTCATGTTGACACTCCTGAAGAACTTGAAAAGGCGATAAATCCGAAAACCGCGATGATTTACCTGACTGCGAGTGCAGCATCAGAAACAGGACAGCCATTGTCACTTGAGGTAATATCCTCTTATGCTAAGCCTAAAAATGTTCCGGTTTTGATTGATGTTGCCGCTCAAAATTTGACTATTCCGCCGGTACACCTTAAGCGTGGAGCTACTCTGGTAGCTTACAGTGGTGGTAAAGCAATTTGCGGTCCGCAGTGTGCTGGATTAATGTTAGGTGATAAATCAATATTGATGTCTGCATGGCAGGCCAGTTCGCCTCATCATGGTCCAGGAAGAGATAATAAAGTAGGTCGCGAGGAGATGGTCGGTATGATGGCAGCGGTTGAAGATTGGGTTAAGCGTGACCATGCTGCCGACTGGAAGAAGTGGTTAGGCTGGCTCGATACGATCTCAAAGAAAATTACACCTGTTGATGGAGTTAAAGCAGAAGTTTATGAACCAGCGGGCTTATCAAATAAATCTCCTGTGTTATATGTGAAATGGGATACCGACAAGCTCAATATTAATAGTTTTGAGCTCGCTGAAGAATTAGGCAGAAATAAACCAAGAATCGCACTAGCAAGTCGTGGAGAAACGGATGGTATCAGTACCGTAAGTATTACCACCGGTCAAATGCAAGCAGGTGAGGAAAAAATTATTGCAGATAGACTTTATGAGGTACTATCCAAAAAACGCAGTCCGCGCCCTGAAATGTCAGCCCCGGTAACTAATCTTGCCGGACTTTGGGATTTGAATATCAAGTTTTTCAGTAGTAACGGCATGCACTCATTAAGTATTGAGCAAGATGGTAACTGGCTTTCAGGTACTCATAAAGCAGATTTTGATACCAGAACTGTTGCAGGTACAATTGATGGCAATAAGGTGAGGTTTGAAAGTACAATCAGGATTATTGCAGACAATATTAATTACCTGTTTCAGGGTACGGTAAATGACGATACTATGTCTGGAGACATTCATTTAGGTGAATACCGGACTGCCACATTTACCGCAAAGCGTAGTAAAAGCAAATCTGTCAGGAAAAGAATTCAAATCCCTGCTGGTCCGCCTTTAGCAACATAAACATAAGCTCATTTTTTCTGCCGATCGATTACCAATGGTAAGAAACCGGCAGTTTTATTAAAATAATTTTATGTGTGGAATAAAATGAATTTTCAAAATTCCTTTTAAACCTTTAATGATAATTTAATATCAAATTGAATGAAAAAAATAAAAATCACTTACATTTTTTCTATCGTTTTTCTGCTTCTCGTAAACATGTCAAGCGCTCAGCAAAGTTCTGTAGATAATTCATCAAATTTTCTTGTTTATAATGTTAAGCAATCAGCTAAAACAGTTGATGTGAATGATGGATGGAATGAATCTGGCTGGAAGGGAATTAAATCTATCAAAATTAGGAATTATATGGGTCAAATTCCGGCATTTAAGCCTGAGGCTGATGTTAAAATGACCTATGACAATGATTATATCTATGTTATATACAGAGTTAAAGATCGTTATGTAAAAAGTGTTACTGAAAAAATAAACGGACCAGTTTGGAGAGACTCTGCAGTGGAATTTTTTTTCTCGCCTGAAGCCGATAATCCAATTAACTACTTTAATCTTGAGATCAATTGCGGAGGAACCCCGTTGTTTCATCATAAAAAGAACAGGCCTACGATCGAGGATATTCAGAAAATTCAGATCAAGGCTTCTTTACCAAAAGTAGTTGATGCAGAGATTGCGGAGCCAGTAACATGGACAATGTCGTTCAAAATTCCACTGAATATGCTAGAAAAATATACTAATGTGGTTCGTCCTAAACCGGGTGTGTCCTGGAGAGCGAATTTCTACAAGATCGCTGAAATTAATTCCAATCCGCATTACATTACATGGAACGAAGTGAAGAACGATAAGCCACAGTTTCATTTACCTCAGTTCTTTGGGATTATAAAATTTCAATAGACTTTTTTCCTGAATTGATTAAGCTCTAGATATGTTTTAATGTACTTCGGGATGCTAAAATATCACAAATAAAATGATGCAACTGATAAAACTTTATAAATGCGTTTTACTTTGGAAAAGAGAAACAACGTTAATTTTTTCTCTTTTTTTGTTTTCCCTAACAATAAATGCACAGGAAATAGATATTCTTTTGAAAGGCGGTCATCTGATTGATCCTAAAAACAATATCGATGCTAAAATGGATGTTGCCATTCTGAATGGTAAGATATTCAGAGTGGCCATAAATATTCCTGAATCATCTGCAAAAAAGGTGCTTGATGTAAGCGGACTTATAGTTGCTCCGGGTTTGATTAACATCCATACTCATGTTTTTGCAGGCAGTAATCCTGGTTTTTCTGATGGTCAATCCAGTCAGTTGCCGGATGCTTTTGCTTTACGTTCGGGAATCACCACAGTTGTTGATGCAGGAACTACCGGATGGAGAACCTTCCCGGAATTTAAATCGAAAGTCATTGATCCTTCCATAACACGGGTTCTGGCCTGGATCAATATTTTTGAAACTGGATTTAGCTCAGGCTCTGGTTTTGAACCTGATATGGGGACAGTAAGCGTTCAAAAAACTAGCGAAGCTGTTCAAAAATACAAGGATTATATTGTAGGTACCAGGGTTGGTCATTATACCGGAAAAAGCTGGATTCCTTTTGAGCGTGCTTCTGAAGCTGCAAAAATTTCTAATACCCCCCTTTTTGTTGAATGTCATATGCCTCAATACACACTTCAAGAACAGCTGGATCATATGCGTCCCGGTGATATTATCACACATGCTTTTGAAAATGTCTCAGAACGTATGACCGTAGTAGACGAACAAGGAAAGGTCAGGCCTTTTGTTTTAGAGGCACAGAAAAGAGGAGTGCTTTTTGATGTGGGTCATGGGGGCGTTGGATTCTGGTTTAATCAGGCAATTCCAGCATTCAATCAGGGGCTCTGGCCAAATTCTTTTGGAACCGATGAACATCGTACGAGTATGAATTCAGGAATGAAAAATATGTTGAATTTGATGTCAAAATATATGAACATTGGGATGAGTGTTCCTGAGATAATTGCCCGTGGAAGCTGGAATGCTGCTAAATCGATTAAGCGTGAAGATCTTGGTAATTTATCTGAAGGATCAGTCGCAGATATTGCAGTACTTAGTATAGTCAATGGCAAATTTGGTTTTGTAGATTCAGGCCAAAACAGGATCGAAGGGAATCGTAAATTTGAAGCAGAATTAACAGTACGTGCCGGTAGAATTGTTTGGGACCTAAATGGACTGGCCGCAAGTACCTACAAAAAATAGAATAATTATAGATGAAACGCAGAAGTTTAATCAAAGGTCTTGCCTTATTGCCGGTAGTTGGAAATGTGCTATCTGTTGAAGGGGCAGAATCTGTTTTAGAAAATGGAACTTTAGAAAATTTGAATGAAGTTACATTAGGTTCATTTATGGATGAGAAGAATATATATCGCTCCATGGGTGTTGAACCAATTATAAATTGCCGGGGTTCATTTACGATCATTGGAGGGTCCATCAAACTTCCAAAAGTAAAGGAGGCCCTTGATGCTGCTAGTAATAATTTTGTCCAGCTTGATGAGCTTGCTGAAGCAGTTGGAAAACGACTTGCTGAGCTTACCAAGACCGAATGGGGAATGGTTTCATCAGGATGTGCTGCAGGTGTAAAACACATAACTGCAGCTTGCGTTACTGGCGGAAGTCCGGAGAGGCTTATCCGTATTCCTGACCTGACCGGCTTTGAGAAAACTGAAGTAATTATACCAAGATATTCACGTCAACATTATGACCATGCGGTAAGAAATATTGGAGTTAAAATTATAACTGTTTCGACAGCTGCCGAGCTTGAAAAAGCGATCAATTCAAAAACTGCAATGATTTATCTGACTTCCGGTACTCCCGGAGCTGCCTCAGATACAGGTCAGCCTCTATCATTGGAGGTAATCGCGGCAATTGCGAAACCCAAAAATGTTCCAATATTGATGGATGCTGCAGCAGAAAGCCTTACAATTCCGCCAGTACATTTGAAAAGAGGGGCCGACATTGTGGCTTATAGCGGGGGTAAAACTATTCGCGGACCGCAATCGGCGGGCTTAATGCTCGGGAATAAAAACATTTTAATGGCAGCCTGGCAGGCAAGCGCACCGCACCATGGCCCGGGAAGAGATAATAAACTCGACCGCGATGAGATAGTTGGTATGGTAGCTGCAGTTGAGGATTGGCTCGTTCGTGATCATGAAGCGGAATGGAAAAGATGGCTGAACTGGTTGAACTTTATCTCAGCCAAAGTATCGGGTATAAGTGGAATCAGCACAAAAATCATTGAGCCTGTCAATCTGAATAATAAATATCCAGTGCTTCATATTATCTGGGATCCTACAAAATATCCCGTTACAAGTTATGAGATCGCTGAAGAGGTAGGAAGGAATAAGCCGAGGATTGCATTAGGGAATCGTGATGAGACCGACGGAACTACTTCCATACAGATTACTCCGGGCCATATGCAACCTGGGGAAGAGAAAATAGTTGCTGATCGTCTTTATGAAGTGTTGTCAAAAAAGCGAAATTCTAAATCTGAAATGGCTGCACCTGCCGCTAATCTTAGCGGACGCTGGGATGTGGAAGTACAATATGCTTTAAGCACGAGTCAGCATTCCTTTGTTCTTGAACAGGATGGAAACTGGATTCAGGGAACTCACAAAGGAGATCATGACACAAAGAATATGGTTGGTACAATAGATGGAAGTGAGGTAAAGATCAGAAGTACAATTCCAATTGTTGGCAATATCATTATTTATCTTTTTTCAGGGAAAGTTGATGGTGATGTTATTGCCGGGGATATTCATATGGGAGAATACCTGACGGCTAAATTTACTGCCAAACGAAATACAACTAAACTTCCAAAACAAAAGGTAATGATACCGGGTGGTCAACCATTAGCAACCTGATAAAATGATTTTTAACATTTAAAAAGCATTATAATATGAAACGCAGAGACATCATTAAAGGCATGGCATCATTGCCATTATTAGGGTTAATTAATCCATTAGATTCGGTATTTGCATCCATGCCAGAGAAGTTTAAGAAAAAGCGGCTGGTTATCGATACCCATGTTGAAACCTGGAATTTTGATTCACGTTTTCCATTTAAGCATCCTGAAAATCCGAACCTTAAAGTAGCAATTGAAGCACCAATTGAAAACCAGGTTAAGCAAATGAAGGATTTTGATATTACTTATGGTGTTTTAATTAATCCGCGATATTATGGTTGGGATAATTCGTATAAAGCAAATTGCGTGAAAACCTATCCGAAACATTTTGTGGCTCATGGCTTGCTAAATCCGCATGATCCTAAAATTGTCGATAACCTAAGGTATTGGGTCAATGAGCATGGTTTCCAGGGCATGCGTTTCAGTCCGATATATAGTCCTAAAGAAACCTGGTTAAATTCTCCAGCCCATTATCCTTTGTGGAAGGAAGCCGAGAAACTGGGACTTTGTTTCAATTATTATATAGTGCCTCATCAGATGCCGATGCTCGAAGACATGGCAGAACGTTTTCCTGGTGTGAAAATAGTTGTTGACCACGCTGGTAAACCGGATTTGAAAGCTGCTGATTGCTGGCCTGAATTTAAAAAAATGTTTAAACTCAGTCGTTTTAAAAATGTCTGGATCAGCAATTCTGAGCCATATGAAATGTCAGAAATCAAGAAGTATCCGTATGAAGATACACTGCCATTCTATAAAGCTATTTATGAAGAGTTTGGTGCTAAGCAGATCATTTGGGGTACAGGCTATCCATTTCCAAGATGGGAACTTCCAATGGATAAGGAATTAGAGTTTATGTACAAATACTGTGATTTCTACACCGAAAATGATCTGGATTTAATTATGGGTAAAAATGCTCTTGAAATTTGGAAATTTCCAAAGAAAGCATAGGGTACCTTAGTTTTCAAACTTTTTTTATTATGTTTTTACACTATCAATATTAACTATATGTTTTTAAAAAGTTATAGATATTATCTATCAATTGTTCTTGTTTGTTTTTTAGGTTCAAACTCAGACGTATCTGCGCAGGCTATACCTAAAGATGAATTGATTTTTCTGACTTCAGCATGGAAAGGTGTACGCTTTGCTGACGGTCGCCCAAGAATTTCGGATGATCTGATTAAACGGGCACGTGAAATTGGCATCGAAGAAGCATGGCAGATTCTTAATAACGAAGGCTATCTATATCAATACGAGCGCAATTGGAAAATTCTTCATGAAGAAGTTAAAGTTGTAGGTCGGGCATTAACGGCTCAGTTTATGCCGATTCGTCCGGATGTAGAAAAAAATATTGTAGATCGTGCAGCAAAAGAGGGACGTGTTGGAAGACATTTACATTGGCCAATCAATATGCTTACTCAGGGGGATGTATATGTGGCTGATAATAAGGGGCGTGTAGGATCACTGATGGGTGATAACCTTGGCAATGTGATTTATAAAAACTCAGGAAATGGTGTTGTTTTCGATGGCTTTGCCCGTGATGTTGATGGTCTTGCAGATATCAAAGGCTTTAATGCTCATGTCAGAGACTTTGCTCCTCAGTTTTTACAAGGTGTTGTGCTAATGGGTTTGAATGCACCAATTACAATAGGTGCAGCAATTGTGCTTCCGGGTGATCTGGTCATTGCAGGAAGAGCAGGAGTTGTTTTTATACCAGCTCACATGGCTGAACTGGTTGTTTCTACTGCAGAATTTATTGCATCCAAAGATCGTTTTGGACATGAAATGATTAAGAGTGGGACTTATAAGGCAACTGAGGTCGATACTCAGTGGACTGATTCAATAAAGCTTGAATATCTCAAGTGGCTAGATCGTAATCCGGCAGAAAAGAAGATTAGCCGTACTCAGCTAGATCAGTTCATGTCGAAAAGGACATATTAATTATAAATTATGAAGCCAGTATTTAAAATTGTGATGGGTTTGGGAGCAATCTGCCTGCTGGCAGCACTGATCCTTTATCTGATTAATAGTCCAAAAGCAGCAGAACCTTTTTTAATTGCAGGAATAGTTGGTATTGCGCTCGGTGTCAGAGGAGTATCTGCCTTAAAAGGGTTTGCCTATCCGATCATGATTGTTGGTGTGGTTTCTACAGCTCTTATTTTTCCGCAGTATTTTGTGGAAATCAATGGTTCTAAACTTTCAGGATTAATTACCCCTCTGATTCAGCTAATCATGTTCGGAATGGGTATTACTATGAGCTACAAGGATTTTCTTGGCGTTTTTAAGGCTCCAAAAGGAGTTTTTGTTGGTATTCTGAGCCATTTTACAATCATGCCCCTGCTAGGCTTTGCCTTGGCAAGCATGAGTAGTTTTGAACCGGAAATTGCTGCCGGAATGATTTTGATTGGCTGTGCCCCAAATGCAGTTGCTGCCAATGTAATTTCTTATCTGGCCAAAGCCAATCTTGCTTTGTCTATTACCTTAACCTCAATAGCAACATTGTTGGCTCCATTTTTAACTCCTTTGCTGATGAAGCTTTTAGGAGGGTCGTTTATTGAAATCAATGTGCTCGATATGATGTGGGATATCATGAAAATGGTCATCTTACCG
>JAURKO010000195.1 GCA_030831705.1 Daejeonella sp.
TACGGGCATCCATATCACTGTTGTCTTGCTCGGTAACTCCACCAGCCATACCTTCACCAACAATATTCAGGAATGACAAAACACGAGTTCTCGCTCTGTCAATCGTTTGGTCTTTAAACTTTTCAAAGGTGCGCCAGCCCGCACTGCCTGCATCCACAACGGTAGTTACACCCACACGAAAAGTGAATCCGTCGGGCTGATTGGCATAATAACTATTTCTTAAATACTTATCAGGTTCCGTTCCTGCAAAATTATGGGTATGCATATCAATGATACCCGGGGTAACCATTAAACCCCTTGCATCAACTACTCTGGCAGCTGATTTAGGATCAATATTTTTAGATACAGCTGCAATTTTACCAGCCTTATCTATTGCGACATCCATCACCTCATTTACATTATTCTTTGGGTCAATAACATGACCCCCTTTAATAATAATAGCATGCACCGGATCTGCCTGTTGAGCCATAGCCTGTAAACTTAAAATTGAAAAAAATATGAAAAATAATTTTTGCATCGTGAATGTTCTATTGGTGATTTAGTTGATCGTTTCTAAACAAACAAGTAAATATTATGAAAAATAGTGGCATTTTAAGATTGGTTGTGTAATTTTTAAATAGATCTTGAATCCCATTTGAATATTGGGAAGCCTTTTGATTATTTTTATGTAGTCCGCCCTGTTGGACTCGTTCTGACAAGCATAACAGAAATATGCCGAAAAGGAACGATTAGACCATTAGTACCTGGATAACAAAAACGAATAAAGGCTACTAATTGTTGAGAAAATATCTTGATGCAATTAATTTGTTTTTGAAAATCAATGCCTGTATTTCATGGGTTAGCTCAGTCCTTTCCTCCGGAGTATTTCCGGCAA
The DNA here is from genome assembly GCA_030831705.1 of Daejeonella sp. Lineage (GTDB taxonomy): Bacteria > Bacteroidota > Bacteroidia > Sphingobacteriales > Sphingobacteriaceae > Daejeonella. Next base: position 875 of record JAURKO010000195.1, read on the forward strand.
AAAATCACTTTCCAATTCAAATTACCTATAGCCGAAATATACTTCCTTCGGTAAGGTTTATTTTACCCGATGCTGTATTTCATTGGGACGAACAGCCCTGCAAAATTTTATATCGAACTCCGGTTATAATTTAGAATTACCAAAATAGATCCAGTCGAGATCAAATAAATTCTTCTTTCCATTTTCGTCAACAAATACAAAAAACAAATCCTGAATTCCATTCGTTTCTTTCATTTCTGATACAATTTCTATCCATTTTGCTTGAGCGCCTGCGATTCTGCCAGGAACGGTTACAGAACTTATCACAGGACTATTTCTATTGCCATGATGAACTTCAATTAATCCTCCATTATTAGCCCGAACCCTAAATCTCAATTGCTTAACATTCATAAGATCAACCGAATTGAAGCGTATAAAACTGTTATGGTTGATACTTGTTGCATAGGTAAGAACGTCTGTAGTGATAGTACCCAATCTGACATTACCTTCATCAAAATCTTCCGCCTGAACAAATGGATTTCTCAAAGTAATATAATCCCGACTTTGTAAAGGTTCAATTCCATTAGCCCCCTGGTCGGTATAGCTTGCATTTAAAAAATAAAGCCCATCTATTCCCTTGCCAACATGCTCCTTTAAAGAGATATTATCTTTTAATGGGCGTTTTTTATCAGATTTTTCAGTCAATGATAATATGTAATTTACTATTTCCTCAGAATCAGATTTGGAAAGTTCTGGATGAGGTGTCATTGCACGTTCGCCCCAAACTCCGCTTCCTCCCTGGATAATTTTAGTACTGAGATAGTTCAATGCATCCTTTTTTCCGGAATAACGCTCAGAAATAGCCAAATAAGTTGGTCCGACGGAAGCTCTGTCCACAGCATGGCAGGATTTACAATCCAGGTTAGCAGTCAGTTGTTGACCCTTCAAAAAGTTAAAATCAGTGCCGTTCTGATTCTGAGTTAAAATAACTGCAAGATCTTTTCCACGAGGCAAATAACCAAAATTAACACTTATTTTTTCTGGATTAACGGCAGTTTCCTCTTTATCATAAACCAAAACCTTATAATCAAGGAAGGAATTATCCCAATAAAAGCTACGGTTGGATGAGCTTTCTATCTTAACTACAGGCGGCGTGTTTCCGGCAAAGACTTGTGTACTGGCTATACCCCGGCCACCTTTATCATCAGTGACGGTTAATGTCACAGTATGAGCCCCAACTTTTGTAAATGTGTAATTAACAAGCTGCCCCTTAAATTCTTTATTATCTATGTTCCAGGTATACAATAATTTATCATTCCGGTCATGGTCGATGGATTTTTTACCTGAAAACTGTACAGAAAAAGGACTTGCACCATACTGCTTATCGGTTAGTATTTCTGCTATCGGGTTTCTGTTTCCTTCCTGATATTCAATACGCACCAGTTTTGCATCCATGTTCTTGGAGAACCAGTTTGTGCCATATTCCAATACATATAAAGCGCCATCATGACCAAACTGCATATCTACCGGAGCCTTAAATTTTTGATGCTCCAAAAAAGGCTCCATACTGAGATAATCTCCATTTTTATCGAAACTTACAGCCATTATCCATCCCCTGATCCATTCATAAATAAATAATTTGCCATGATAATAATTGGGCAATTTATACGGAGCATTCGGAAAAAGATCAGCATAATATACAGGTCCTGCCATAGCAGAAGCTCCTCCATTTCCAAGTAAAGGAAAATTCTGTGAATTCTTTTTCCCATACCAGATCATTGCAGGCTGTGCAGGTGGCAGCACCCGTTCTCCAGTATTATTCGGAGAATCGTTTATCGGATTTGCAGGATCTTTTTTAGGACCCAAGGTTTTAGTTTCAAAATCATACTTTGGAAAAGCCTGATTGTTCCCAAGAAAGTAAGGCCAGCCATAAAAGCCAGACTTTCGTGCCTGATTTATCTCATCATAACTCATTAATTCTCCTTCAGTACCCATAACTTTTGTGTCGGGCCCAACATCTCCCCAATACAGATAATTATTTTTTTTATCGACACTAAAACGGTAAGGATTACGGGATCCCATAACATAAATCTCAGGACGGCTTTTAGGATTTCCCGGTGGAAATAAATTCCCATCAGGAATAGCATAAGTCCCATTATCCAAAGGTCTGATTCGTAAAATTTTACCTCTTAAATCATTTGTATTTGCTGCAGTAGCCTGGTCGTCTGCTAAAGCGCGCCCTGGTCGTTCATCAACTGGGGTATAACCCTCAGTTTCTTCGGCATTTGTATTATCCCCGGTCGATAAATAAAGTAATCCGTTCGAATCAAAGGAAATATATCCTCCCGAATGGCAGCAATATTTTCTTTGGGTTGGGATCTCGAGCAGAACCTTTTCTGAGGTTTGAACCAACGCATCGCCTTGCAATTCAAATCTCGACAAACGATTTACTGACCGATCGCCTGCTAAAGCATAATAAAAGTAGACCCATCGGTTTTTGCTAAAATTCGGATCTATGGCAATACCCAGAAGACCATCCTCTATACCACTGAACACATCGAAGTTGGTAATTGTTTTTACCTGCTTTGTTATTCTGTTGTAGATTTTTACACTACCCTTACGCTCTGCAAGTAAAACATCATTATTGGGAAGGATTGCCATACCGAGTGGTTCATCGAAACCCTGAGCCAGCACAATTCGGGTAAAACGGCTGCTATCAGGAATAGGTAATGATACGATTGCAGGCTTATCTCTGATAAATGAAATAACCGGATTTTCTTTAGTCAAATCGGTATTCTTATTTGAAAAATTTATAAATCCTGCTGCTCTCATTCCCACAATACAGGACACCATAAAAAAAAGGGTAGAAAACAAAAGGGTAGACTTTCTCATAAATAATTAATTAATCAAGGGCCGCAGACAACAGAACACAAAATTATAATCAGAATTGAAATTCCATTAAAAAATTAAGAAGCATTTAAAATTTAAATGCTTCTTAACAATAAAAAATATTTAACCTAACAAATTAAGGAATCAAGGCTGCAGTTTGCTCTGCCGAGGTTACTCCAGGAGCAAGCTCAATAACCTTAAGATTGCGGTAGAAAATTTGAGCACCTTCAGATTCCAGGCAGAGATATCCTTTCTTTTGGGTGGATTTGCTGATACCATTAACAAATTTCCCGTTCACAGAGAGCTTGATCACCCCGTCAACACAAATAACATCATAGGTATTCCATTCACCCTTGCCTTTCACACGGTTTTCAATCGACTTGCTTCTGTCGCCTCGTGGATTGTCTGCAACTGTTTTCACACCCTGTACACCAAAAAGTTCGCCATGAACATAAGCTATAGGTGGTTTTACACCATTTCGAATGTTCAGGTCAACCCACTCCAGATCAAGCATTTGAATTTCTACTCCATCAGGAAGAGGATTTTTACCTACAGGTTTGGCACCACTCCAAGCAAATACACCTGAATTACCTCCTGCCTCCATGTGCTTCCACTCCACATGTAAAATGAAATTTTCATATTGCTTTTCAGAACGAATGACTCCGATAGGTAGTCCGGTATTTGAAAGTGTTCCGTCCTTCATTAGTTTCCAGGTTTCTTTTGTTGTGTTTACATTTACCCATTTCAGCTTGCTTTCCTTTGTTTTTGATTTGGAAAGTACAGCATCCATATTGGTTAATGTACCAAACTCAAACAAAGTTTCCTGAGAGTAAGATAATTTGCTGCTAATTAGCAGAATACTAAGGAACGTCAGTCCTTTTTTAATTAGGTTATTCATATTTTATTTTTTTCAGTTCTAAAATCATTGATTATGGCACGGAAATAACACCGACAACAGGGAAATTTCGTTTTCTGTCATTCGCCCTGCGTCTTAGCGTCTCTGCGAGATAACTTTAAATTACCTTCGTCACTCCGGGTATTGCAGGTGGTGGAACTTCCCACTTCAAATCCCAATCATACTTATGGAAGTCAGGCCCGAGGACCTGATTAGAATTCATTGCCTGTTCCCAGGTAATTGACTGTCCACTGTATGCCACCATTCTTCCCAATATTCCCAGCAATGTACTGTTAGCCATCATTTCTCCATCGTTCATCGGTTTGCCGGCTCTGATGGAAGCAAAAAGCTCATTATGCTGTGTCTGGTACATATCTTTCTTTTCGCCCTGATATTCCCAGTTATTTTTCCCGCTGATCTTATGCACATTGCCCTGATAAAAAGCAGTGCCTTCAGAACCTATGATCTCAACCGAATTTTTGGATGCACATCCATCCTGCTGTCGGCAGAAATTATAGCCCTTAACACCATTAGCAAAATCAAATTCTATCGCAAAATGATCATAGATATTACCAAACTTTGGATCAACCCTCGACTGTCTTCCTCCGGTTCCAAATGCTTTTATAGGCATCTGACTCCCAATTGCCCAGGTCATCATATCCAGATTATGGACCACCATTTCCACAATAAAATCTCCTGAAAGCCAGTCGTAATAATACCAGTTACGCATCTGATATTCCATATCAGTCCATTCGGGTTTACGCTCGAAATTCCAAAGTCCGCCGCCATTACGAGTCGAATTGACCATTTTCACATCACCGATCTCCCCATTCTGCACCCTTCCAAACAATTCCCTTTTGGGCAGATCATAGCGAAAAGTAAATCCTGAGACCAATGACAAGCCTTTCTCTTTTGCTTTCTTGGCTGCTGCCAGCACCTTTCTTACTCCAGGAGCATCTACTGCAACAGGTTTTTCACAGAATATATGTTTGCCGGCATTTACCGCGGCAGTTAATTGTTCAGGTCTGAATGCCGGAGGTGTAGTCAACAGCACAACATCAACACCCGAATCAATCAGTCGCTGGTAGGCATCAAAACCTACAAATCTGTTCTCTTTTGGAACCTTAACTTTATCAGGGACTGACTTTAGCAGGATGTCATAGGATTGATCCAGACGATCCTGAAATACATCTGCCATAGCAGTCAATATTACATTAGGATCTGCTTTTAATGCCTGACTGGCAGCACCAGTTCCTCTTCCTCCGCATCCAATCAACCCAACCTTTAAAACATCATTACTTTTCGGGAATCCCTGCAAGGGAAATGCAAGATTAAGGCCGATCGAACTACCAATAACGACTGCTCCTGTTGATTTAATGAATGATCTGCGATCAGTTGTTCCAGACTTTGCCATATCTATCTTATTGATTTTATATTTTTAGTAAACTTATCTCAGCCAATCCCCACCCAATTAAATCAGCCTTATAGAGCCAATGCTAATACATACAAGCGAGAAATTATCTGCAATAAAAATGCATCTATTTTAAAGCAGTTCTAAAATATTTAACACTTGCAGTTACATCCGGAACATTATTATACCAGTTATGCTCATATTCAACTGACAATAAACCCTTAAAACGCTGCCGCTTTAACTCCTTGATTACTCCGTCGATATTTGAGACACCCGTTCCCCAATGAACATCATGTGCCTCTTTTTTATTTTTTTCATTTAAATCTTTTACATGTAACTGGATAACATGACCTTCTAATTTTTTCAGAGATTCGACCGGATCAAGGCCTGAACGCACCCAATGCCCAATATCTGCACAAGAACCAAGACGTTTACTTTGTCCTTTAATTGCTGCAATAACAATGTCAGGATTCCAGTAAGGTGACGGCTGGGGATGATTGTGAATGGCTAGATTAATTTTGAACTGATCACACAATTTTGATATTAAGGGAATATATTTTATATCAGGTTCAGATGTAAAGTTTTCCAAACCCATCGCTTTACCAAATTCGAATAGCTGTAACCAGTCTTCATCGCTTTTAGCATTAACTACGCCATAGGAAACCATTTTAATTCCTTTTTCCTTCAATCTCTGTAAAATTTTAGTCCTTTTTGCAGCATCCATATGGTAATCCATTTTACCTTCAATACCTCCGCCAATGGTCTGACCTGGATAAGCTTCAACATATTTTAACCCACAACTATCAATTTTATCAATAGCCTCAAAAAATGTAAAGCGGTTAAAGGTATATGCTTGTGCACCTAGTTTCCAGCCTAATTTAGCTTCCGGATTTTGTGCAAATGAACTATTTACAACACCATAAAGGCATATATTAAGCGCCAAAAAGAAAATTAATTTACTTTTCATTAGAGTATAATTTGTTTAAAATTTGAAAAATGTAAATGAATTAAAATATTAAAACAGCAAAAAATTTCTACAAGAAACTATCCGATCATCTATATCCCTGCTCATACCAGCCTTAAAATGCCCTTTTCTATACCCGAAATTTAATTAAAGCTCTATTAGTGAAGGTAATAAAATAATGAAAGAAAGTACAAAAAACCTTCTTCTTAGTACTAATTTGGCGAAGGTGATCAGTTGCAAGCGTGCAATTGGCTCCTTTTACATGAACAGAATAATATTCTCTGTAAAAATTCTTGATGTTGCAACAGAAATGCAATGTATTCCTGACCTAAAGTAAACTTCCGAAAAAAAAGAAAGGTCAATTAGATAAAATATCTAAAACTGATCCACATTAGATTTGTTCGATTTGAAAAATTCATAATTTAGTTGCACACAAAATGCGCCCAAACTCAACCCTAATTTTATCAAAATATTCGGATTTACCGTTTGGTCTTCGCCAAACATTGGTCAGCAGTACTATGAGCTGGTTCCAACATAAATTGATCAATCCCCTTTTTAAAAATACAGCACACTTTTTCGAACAAGAACTAAAAAGCCGATACCACAACAATGCAGTTTTAATCTATAGAACATGAAAAATAAAATCGACTTGAACTTCCAGATAAATAACATGGCTTGGTTGATTATCCTTTTGCTTCTGACAGGAAATATATTAGATACGAATGGCCAGTCTACAACAACCTACAATACGGCAAGAAATGGTAAAATATTCCAAATCTTTCAATTTCCCAGAAATCAAATGCCAAGAATCGACGGAGATAAAAGTGATTGGGAATTAGTGCCTAAAAACTATACTTATGGAACAGATCTTTTAAATGATACTGAAGATGGAATAGGCACCAATATCGACCCAAAAGATCTCGACGTAAAAGTGAAAATCGGCTGGGTAAAGGGCATGAATCGTATCTATTTTCTTTATGAGGTCTATGATAATTTTTGGGATTTTGAACGTTTTAATCCCGAAGGTTATATGAATGATATTTTTGAATTGGTAGTGGACGGTGATTTGTCCGGTGGTCCTTTTATTCAAAATCCCTCAATAGATCCTGCCAAACTAAAATGGCAACCTCAAAGCCCTTCATACATCGAAAATCATTTTAATTTTAGTGGTATACATGCACAGAACTACCATATTTTTACACCCCCTGTAAACAATGCATGGGTATTGGTTTGGGGTAGCCAACCTTGGATTTCCGAGTTTCCGTACGCAAATCAAGCCTATTCTTACAATTTTAAACATGGCGAGAGCGGCACTTTGATTTTGGAGGGATGGATTACTCCATATGACTATGCTCCGAACGAAGGGCCGCAAAGAGCCGTAGAATCTGAACTAAAAGAAAATAAAGTCATCGGGCTCTCTTGGTCAATATTAGATTTTGATGGGGGTGAAAGGAAAGGCCATTTCAATCTCTCCCATAATGTCAAAATGGTAAGTAATGCCTCTTATCTTTGTTCATTTCAACTGATGCCTTTGGAAAAAGAATTTTTGGAGCCCATTAAGGCAGCATGGACGTTCAAATTTATCGACGAAAAGAATGGGATAGTTGCTTTCAAAGATGAATCAATTGGTAAGATAGAAAAATGGACATGGGATTTCGGTAATGGTGAAACCTCAACGGAACAAAATCCGATTCATTCTTTTAAGCAAAAAGGGGTGCGTAAAGTTATTACGTTAAAGGTTGAAGGGCCCGAAGGCAGCTCAAAACGCACCCGGTATTGGGAAGTGATGATACGATAGTGCCATATCACTTCCAATAAAACGATCAAAGTGTTTTATTTTAATTATTTGTTTAAACCTATGTCAGGACAAGACGCTTACTTTTTTGGACCTGTTAATCCTCGAGGTCCAACAGAGCTCATATCGATGGCATTGAACCCCAGTTTCAAAGCGGGCGAACCTGATTTTAGTGAAAAATTGTAATTGGCAGCATCTACAAACATTGGGTCGGCATATTGAGAATGAATATCCTTTCCAGCCTTTTGCCATTCAATCCAGCTTTTACCGTTAAAGTCAATTTCCGAAAGGCTTTTTGATGGATTGAAATAAAGGTTTCGATCCATTTCAAATGTTGAAGTTAGCTTCTCTTCTCCTTTATGAATGGGATGGTAATAAAACGTGTAGGGTTCGTCATTCCATTTATTATCTAACAATATTCCTTCCTTCCAGAAAATAATGTTGTTTTCGAAATAAACACTTTGATGTGGTTCAATGCGGCTGCGGCTTAGCTGCTGTAATCTTCCAAAGGCAAAAATATTATTCCTGACGGTAAGTTCTTTTGCGAAATGGATGTTGTATCCTGCGAATTTGGTATTGTAAACGATATTGTTTTCGATTAAAATATGAGTTGAGCCTTCATCGTTGTAAATTCCCCATCCTCCGTAACGATTGGCATCTACATCATGGATGAGGTTATTTCGTAAAACAGTACCTGGCGAAACTCCGAGGGTATAAATCCCACCCATATCCGAAAGTAATCCCTGACCGATATGATGAATGTGATTGAATTCGATGACATTGTCGCGGCTAATGCTTCGTTTGTAGCTCCATACCCAGCCAACGGAAATCCCGGTATAAAAACCGTTATGGATCAGGTTATGAGACACATAATTCGCTTCTGTTTGTTGTAAAAGAATTCCCACAGCCGATGGATACTTCTGACCGAAATAACCAATTTCATTATCCGTAAATTCATTTTTGGCCGTTCTCAAAAAAGGAGAATCTGCAAAAGTTCCGCCATTTACCTTGAATCCGCCGGCGGCAATTTGGCTTATCTGATTGTTTTTAAAACGATTACCAACGCATCCTGCTTGCAGATCAAAAGCCCAGTTTCCCAGCTGAGTAAATTTACAATTGCTGAATTCGCAATTGCGAGCTCCTTTCAAAGTAACTGATGCAGAAACGGTTGACGAGCCTTGTCCATTATTTGTATCACCTTCAGGAAGCTGGAAATTGGTATGCCGAAATTCAATATTCCTGAAAGTAATATTCTCAACAAATTGCTGTTTTTCTGGGTCACCTTCCAAACGAACTAATTCTTTTATGACTGGAGCAAAGAATGAAACCACTTCAGGTTTTTCTTCCGGGAATGGAAAATAGCTCAGTTTTCCGGTTTTTCGATCGAGGTACCATTCGCCGGGAGCATCCAACTCTTCCATCACATTTTCGACTACATAACGGGCTCCTTCTTCATTAAAATCATCAGCAAATACTTTTTTTGAAGCATGTTTAAACGAGACAAGATTATTCTTTTCATCAATCGATTCAATAGAAAGGTGGGTATCTGTCCAGAAATGGTAAACTATCACTTCAGCATCACCCAAATTAGTCCATTTTGGGTTTATATCTCCCTTAAAAAATTCAAACTTCTGACTTGCTTTATTATAACCCGTAGTTTTTGGTGTTCCATCTGGCATTCCTTTTACTCGTAGAAAACCGTTGTTGGGCTTCCGTGCCCGGGGTCGCGAAACACCATTAACAAAAAGTTGATTAAATTTCCATTGTCCGGCAGCAACTTCAGGAATCGTGGTGATCCACCATCCATTTTTCTGCTTCTTCCAGCCTTTTATTTCCCGTCCGCCGCTAAGTATAACGGGTTGATTCTGATACCGGTCAATTAGCATCTCTTGTTTTGGTGAGCCTTCAGCTAAAGGTTTTATTATCAGGGGTTTATTTAGTTCATAGGTTCCTCCCATCAATAAAATGGTTGCCATTTCCCCAGGCTTGGATTGTTTTCCGCTTTTTCGGATCTCGTCCACAGCCTTTTGGATGTTTGCAAAAGGTTTTTCGGGTTGAGATCCGGAATTCAGATCATTTCCGTTTGGTGATACATAATAGGTTTGGGCATTGGACTCAAGTTGAATTCCTAAAAACCAAAGTAATAAGAGCAGACAATGCAAAATTTTCATTGAATTATAGATTTAATGTTAATAAGAAACAATAAGATTACTTTCCGGCAACCGCAATTTCCTTTATGGCTCTGATAAATTTATCCAATTCTGTTAAACGGGTATAAACATGAGGAGTGACCCGCACACAACTCACATTATCATACTCAATTGCTACCGTGTGAATTTTATACTTCGCAAATAATATTCCATCCAGCTCTCTTGGTGTAATTCCATCAATACTTACCCCACAAATTGCACATGAATAGGCAGATTTAAGGGATGTTTTGATCCTTACTTTAGGAACATTTATAACCTGCTCTGCCCAGTAATTTTTCAGATATCTTATACGTTCTTCTTTGCGCTTTTTACCTATGGCCAAATGAAAATTAATTGCTTCACCTATACCCTGTTCAATAGGAAAGCTCCGGGTTCCAAGGGATTCAAATTTTCTGATATCTGTACCGCGGGGATCTCCATTTGCCAGCAATGGCCAAATCTTAGAGATTTTATCTCGTTTAATCCACATCATACCGCTTCCGATTGGAGCACTCAGGAATTTATGAAGTGAGGTAGCGAAATAATCACAACCCAGATCAGGGATTTTAAAGTCTAACAAACCGAATGAATGTGCGCCATCACATAATACTTCCAGTCCATGACGATGTGCCATATCACTGATCTTCCTTACCGGTAAAATTTGTCCGACCCAGTTAATAACATGAGTAATATGTATAACCTTAGTTTTGGGTGTAATTGCATTCTCGAATGCAGCTACAATTTCTTCATCATTCTCTATCGGGAAATTAAAACCAAGCTGTTTATAAACTATTCCATCACGCATTTCTCTCTGTTTCCATGCACTCATATGGTTCGGATAATCCAGTTTACAACCAATCACCTCATCCCCCGCCTTAAGATCAAGGCCAAAAATTACAGTATTTAAAGACTCTGTTGCGTTGCGATTGATCACAATTTCTTCCTTATCGCAACCACCCAGTTCTGCCAGTTTCTCACGAAGCGGTTCCCTGCCCTGATCGAGAATTCGCCACATAAAGTAAGAAGGCCCTTCATTGGACAATTTATTGTAACGTTCAACTGCTTCCTGGACTACTCTTGGCGAAGGACTAACGCCGCCGTTATTCAAATTAATAATTTGCGGACTAACTGTATAAGCTTGCTGAATAACACTCCAATAGTCTTCATCAGAAGCAACAGAAATTGGTGAAAGATGATTAACTCTGGAATTGGCTGATGAAATTTCTTCAGCATGCAATTGATTAAACAAACTGTTTGCTGAGAAAGCTCCGGCCATTAAGCCTATTTGCTGTAAGAATTGTTTACGCCCTGCCATTGTAAATAAATTATGATTAAGGTAGGTATTTTAAGCTCAAAACGATATTAACCTCGCGTTTTCGGTCAGAATTTAAAGTAAATTTAAACTAACACGAAAAATTTATCCCTTATTTTTAATTAACATCTCCCATATCAGATCATAAACCTGAGTGGCGATAAACTTATCCCCCGAATTTTTTCTATCCGAAATCAATATCGGCTGATATTCAGGAGACACTCCTGTTCTGCCATGCGATCCTCTTACTAATCCTGCATCCAGAGGAATAACATCCATTACATACCTGAACCCAGCTTTCTTTCTTAACAGTTTATAGCCCGCACGCAATTTGGAACTCATGAACATCTCTACCGGGTCATAACCTGGTTTTTTATGAATATCAACACAACGGGCGTAATCGGGAGCCTTCTCATCATCAAGCCAAAAATAATAGGTAAACCAGCTGTCTTCATCTGCCATCAATACCAGATCACCTGAACGTTCATGGTCTATTTTATACTCAGATTGCTGCTTCCTGTCCAGAATTAATTCTACCCCCTCAACCTGCTTCAAAATTGAATGTACTTTATCAGTACATGAAGGGTCATTGATATAAACATGGGCAATCTGATGATCTGCTACAACAAAAGCCTTTGATGCTCCCGGATCAAGCAGCTCCAGCCCTCTTTCTTCGCGGATAGCGAGCAGACCATGCTCACGGAAGATCCGGTTCAAATGCAAAGGATTTCTGACTGGAGCAATGCCATATTCAGAAAGAATAATGATCTCAGCATTGCGCTGTTCATAAAATGTTACCAGCTTCCTGAGCAGATCATCAATCTCGTTTAACTCTTTGCCAATCAGTGAGAAATCAGGTCCGAATTTTTGAAGACAATAATCCAGATGTGGCAGGTAGATCAGGCTCAGTGTAGGATCGTAAAGTTCATCTGTTAGCATAGATGCTTCTGCAATCCATTTTGAAGATTCAATATTTGCACCCGGCCCCCAAAATTGAAAAAGTGGAAAAACGCCGAGCTTTTCCTGAAGAACATCACGCAGACCCGCAGGATGGGAATAACAATCCGGCATTTTTCGACCATCTGCGAGATAGTTAGGACGCGGAGTCACTGCATAATCAGCCGTTGAATACATATTGTACCACCAGAACATTTTTGAACAGGTGAATGAAGGGTCAAGCTTTTTTGCTCTCTCCCAGATTTTTTCACCATGCACGAGCTTATTGGATTGTTTCCAGAATTTAACCTCCGAATCAATCCGGTCATACCATCCATTTCCAACAATCCCGGTCTCAGATGGCCATTTTCCTGTCAAGTAAGTAGATTGGGCTGAGGTAGTTACTGCAGGCAATACAGGCTCAATCCGTATCAAGTTTTTCCTTTGAGTATATTCTCTTAAAAAGGGCATGTGCTCCCCCATCACAGAGGTAGACAAACCGACAACATCAATAACTACTGTTTTATTCATGAGCCTCTTTCTTAAGCAATAATTCTTTCACCCAGTTCAATTCCCTGACAATACTTTCACCTATCGGTGCTTTCAATGCTTCAGGCAACACTTCCCAGGTATAAGTTTCTACCTCCAAATGATCGGTAAAGGGCTTGGCAACTTGAATTTTCAACACTTCAACGATATCTTCCTGAGTGGATTGAAGTAAGCCAAGATCTCTGATGAAAACTGGTACATGGAAATGTGCGCGCCATTCCCTGACTATTGGATTGGTATAATCACCCATCGCTTGGGGCAGATCACGATACCTCAGCAAAAACTCATCTTCGTTTCTTGCCACAACCTGGTGTAGATAGGTTGGTTCATCATATTTGGCAAATGCATCAGCGATTTCCGCTCTGAGATCCTGATTGATCGGAAGATCTGCCTTCAAGGCTGCGCTGATCTGAATTTTACCTACCCGGATTCCCTTATTTTCAAGGAGTTCAATAACCTGAGTATGCGATTCATAACCAATTGCAAAATGACAAACATCATAGCAAAGACAGATATGTTCTTTGATGAAAACTTCCGCTTCTTCCGGACTGATATTCAGCCGATCTGGCAAAGTCTGTTTGGAAAGTGGTAGAAGTACATTTTCAAACCAATCAATAAATTCTGCTGCCGATTCCAGAATGCCATCGGGCTCAGGTTCAATATCCAAATGCATTTTAACGCCAGATTCTTGCCTGATTCTAATCAGCTCCTCTGCTATGACCAAGATATTTTCTGTAGCCAACAACGTTGCAGCCTGAAGTGCTTTCTCTTCCGGAAACCAGAAGCGATAACTGAGTGGTGATGTAGAAATACCCCCTTCCATTCCTTCAGGCAAGAGCCTGGCAAGTGTTTTGAAAAGCCTAACGGTGTAATTTACTCTATCCTTGCTGGTCCAGTCTGGAGCATGAACATTATCCTTTACCACCGCATGATGAAAATCTCCATAAGGAAATCCGTTCATCGTAAAAACATAGGCATTGTTACTTTCCAGCCATTCTTTAAATTCCGTTAGTTCTTCAGCATCCTGAATATCCAAACTTGCAGAATTAGAAAGTCTTAATCCAATGCCCATCGCCTGATTACTGCAGACTTGTTTCCTGATAGCCGGAAAATGCTCTTTCAATGCTGCAAAATGATCCTTCCAGCTCTCCCCCGAATGAATATTGGTGCAATAACTTAAATGTCCGGATGCGAGTTTCATAAATTAAAAGAGATTCAGATCAGGCTTTACTAATTTAACGATAATAGGCTTTTAGGTTTTCTGAAGCATTAATCAGTATCTCATTATCTATTTGATGAACTTCAAATCCACTTCCTATTCCATCGAGCAACATGATTGTAAGTTCGCCACCTAAATGTTCCCTGAACTCTTCAAGCCCCAATAAAATCGCTGAATTACTTGCAGATATCTGCATAATGGGGTGTGAAAGTTCAAAACCCAGTTTTATTAATAAATCCAGAATTCTATTGCTTTCAGTATCGGTCAAATGGCCTGACAGGTTTGAATAAACTGTATCAAGAGCCATTCCCATTGCTACAGCCTCTCCATGAAGTACTTCAAAACCAGAAAGTTGTTCAAGTTTATGTGCACTCCAATGACCAAAATCCAGCGGACGTGATGAACCGCTTTCAAATGGATCTTTACCTGCTATATGCTGCATATGAAGCTCTGCACATCTCTTAATCAGATAGTTCATTGCTTCCATATCCCTTTCAACCAGCGCAGCAGCATTTTTTTCAATCCAAAAGAAAAATTCAGGATCCTTTATTAAAGCAACCTTAACGGCTTCCGAAATACCCGAGCGCCAGTGTCGTTCATTCAGTGTCCTTAGATAAAAATCATCATTGAAAACAGCCAATGGAGGTGCAAATGTTCCCAAAAAGTTTTTCTTGCCAAAATAGTTGATGCCATTCTTCACACCAATTCCTGAATCATTTTGAGATAATACAGTAGTTGGTATACGAATATGCCTTATGCCCCGGTGGGAAACAGCCGCTGCATAACCAACAAGATCAAGAAGTGATCCACCGCCAATTGCAGCTATAAAAGAGTGCCTGTCTATTTTGCAGGTGTTGACTGCTTCCAGTATCCTGTCAAAATAGATGATATCATTTTTCACCAGTTCTCCTCCAGGAATCATAATAATTTCCGGTACCAATTGTACAGCTTGATTCACTTTGAAATATTCTCTTATTTCAGTAATTATATCATTTCCGGCATCCATAAATCCCTGATCAATTACGAATAATATTTTACGGGTATTACTACCATGTGCAATACCTTCTAAAAAATTATTGAACAGGGGATTAGCCAGACTAAATAAACCTGATGTAAAAAAAACCTTGTATTCGAATTTAATGTTAAATGACTGCTGCAAATAATTCATATAGATAGTTGCTCATTCAGCTTTCAAGAAAGCATTAGAGCTTATTTTTTCGATAAAGATAATTTTCAATTAAGTAACTGCAAAACGTTTTGCGAGCCATAAAGATAGTGGAAGAAGCATTGCTATTAGCATAGCAAAAAAGATTTGTCCGTAAGCTGCAGCCCAGGCAGCATCCATAAGTATCAGTGAAATCACGCCAGCCTTAACAGCCTTTCCTATATTCTTACCAATAGGATCCTTAATTGCAGCAAACAAGGGCTTAAAAATCATCCATGCAAATAGCACAACAAACAGGGCGGAATAAAAAATATTTTGCTGTAAAAAAGCGGCATATAGAATGGCTCCAATCACAATCTCGTATAAAAATGCTCCGGCATAAAGTTTCTTCTTGCTTGATCCATGAACCTCCCCCTGACTGATCATGGTGATGGAAAAAATATAAATCAATGGAATCAAACCCAGTAAATAAAGACTTTGAAGTGAAATGGAAACAATACTTACTCCGAGTAATAAATTCATTCCACGGCATACGCCCATATTCAATGGCCCCAGGAAGGCATAATGTTTGCTAAACTTATTATAGACCAAAGCAAAAACAAGAATTAGAAATGCAATAATTCCGGATCGAAGCGAAAATGCAAATGCTGCAAACATACCTATGCATAGAAGTACAATACCAAGCAAAGTGGCTTCCTTTTTACTTATTGCTCCGCTGGGTATTGCTCTTTCAGGCCTTTCAATTCTATCAAGATCTGCATCGAATACATCATTAAACACAATTCCTCCACCATACAAACCTATTGTCGATAAACAAAGTAAAAATACCGGTAAGAACTCCTGATCTCCTAAAAGAAAATATCCCGAAATAGCAATACCCGCCAAAACATCGGCAACAGAAGTTACGATATTGGCTGGCCGCATTAAACGTAGGAAAATCAGGGCTTTTTTCAAGATATTAACTGATAATCAAAGAGGATTTATCCGTTCTCGGCTGTTGACCGCCTCTTAACACTGTATTACCTTCAAACTTTTCTGACTGATCAATAGACTTAGGACTAGTAAAGTCAGTCTCATCAATTTGTCCGCTTTGTGCAAAGGCAGTGATTGCATTCGAATAGGTGATCAGCCGGATAGCCTCATCACTGATTCCTCTTAATTTCATCAACGCAGCTGTCTTGGGAATAGCCAAAGGATCACTGATTCCCCAGTCGGCAGCAGAATTAATCATAATACGCTCTGGGCCATATTCTTTTGCGACTTCAACCATACGTTCATTACCCATTTTAGTAAATGGGTAGATCGTAAAAGCAGCCCAAAAACCTCTGTCCAGAACCTCTTTAACCGTTTCCTCGTTGTTATGATCAATAATAACCATAGAAGGATCAATACCATGCTCAAGCGCAATATCCATGCTGCGTTGAGTTCCTCTTTTCTTATCGCGATGCGGAGTATGAACCTGAATAGGTAGTCCGGCCTCTTTGGCTAGCTCCAGCTGAAGTCTGTAATATTTATCTTCTGCTGCAGTCTGATCATCAAAACCAATCTCACCGATTCCAACTACCCCTTCTTTGTAAATAAATAAGGGTAAAATCTCCATCACCTCGGCAGCAAGCTTCTCGTTATTAGCTTCTCTTGAATTTAAGCCGATTGTACAGTAATGCTTAATCCCAAACTGGGATGACCTGAATCTCTCCCAGCCTACAAGGCTACTGTAATAGTCCCTGAAACTGTCAATTCCAGTGCGGGGTTGCCCTAGCCAAAATGCAGGTTCAATCAAGGCCACAATTCCTGCATCGGCCATCGCCTGATAATCATCGGTTGTTCTCGAACTCATATGAACATGAGGATCGAAAAATTTCATGCCCTTTACGATCGAAAGATCCATGGGCTCAGAAGGCACCTGTGGTCTTCTATCTTCAAATGAATGGCTGCAACACATAATCTAAATATTAATTAAAATTTTCATTATCAGGAGCTAAACGAGCCCAGTTGATTTCATTGCTTTTAATAGCCTGCAAAAACTCCGGATAACTTTTCATGAGCTCTGAAGCTGATGAAAAACCTGAATGTGCCAAAGTTAATGCAGCAGCTTGTTTTTCCCTCAAACTTCCTTCAGAAAGTACTTTTTTAAGGTCATCCACCAGGCTTTCGTCTAGAAACTTGGTGGTAAATCTCCATAAAAATGGATTGATTTTTCTCTTGGCTGCCCATCGCTCGTAGGCATAGTCTTTGAGAGTAAGAGCTAGTTCGCTATTTGATCTTTCATCAATTCCCGAAATTTGATTAATATCTTTATCCGTGAAAAAAGCTTTCAGAATCAACTGATTCCAGGCTTTTTCGTCCAGATATTTCTCAGGGTACGGATTATGATACATAATCGCTTCAAGTACCGGGCCAATATTGCTGCGAATACCTTCTGCGCATCTCAACTTCCAAAGATCAGGAAAAGCAAATACCGGAAGGAATGAATAAAGCGCAACAAGCTCCGAAACTTCTGCTGCAAGAAAAAGATTTTCGATTGTTTTAAAATATTTATCCTGACCTGAAGGGTCCAGATGCAATAATAAGCAAAGACGACCAAGTTTGTCCACAGTCCAGTTTTCAATAGTAAATCCAGGCTTTACCTGATCAATATTACTGATCAAATCCGGACTTATTTGAACAGGAGACTTTCCAGTTTTTCTGGGCATTACTGCAAAAGCGGTATTGATTACCTTTGTATCATCCGAAGATAAATTCTCACTTAACCAGGTCCATGCTTCCGGACTAAGGTTTAAACGGCTTACTTCTGTAATCAGTACCCGTAATCTTTCTGCATCGTAATCGAACATGTCCAAAGATTTGAATTTTTTATGAGTAGGGAAGACCAAATATTGCAAATAATTTTAAAAAATAAATATGAATTTGGAAGTGCTTGGAAATATCTCAAATCCCTCCAGACAAAAAATAATTTAAAGCAAGTGCAGAAGAAATAATCAGTAATCCAAAAAACTCCCTGGTCATTTCAATATAAGGCTTCGTTGCCTGCATACTTTCTGTGATGCTTGGCTGTTTATACTTCACAATCCAGTCCCTGACCCCATCCTTTCTGAAAAATAAAATCATGGCATAAATCAGATAAAACCCAATCAAAAATAAATAAGTGATTGGGAAAAACTTACCAAAACCTGCAAGACCGCAGAAAACAGAAGCCGCAAGGTATATCGGAACCCATAGCCATGAATCCTTGTCATTCAGATTAAACCAGGCAAAAACCAGGAAGGAAAGACAAAAAACTAAATTCAGAATAATTAAGACCATAATTGATTAAAATTCATAATACTAATATAGCCATTCAGGTTAACTGAGAAAA
>JAURKO010000196.1 GCA_030831705.1 Daejeonella sp.
GCGCCGGAGCTATTGAAGCAGCGGTCAAACTTGCTCAGAGGCAAAAAGTTGATAAGGAAGTATTGATTCCCTTCAAATTGCTTACAAAGGCGGATGTTGATCAATATTTGAAATAAATTAAAGGATTTACATATTTGATTACGTATTAAAGTATTAGCCAGAGATTTATAATTTGCTTTCTTACGGACAAGCTATTTACTATATTGTTTCCTGAATAAATATTAGATTTATTTAATCATTCATTTTCAGGAGCCAATGAGTAATAATGCAAAAAATAATTTTTTCGGAAACAATAAGCTGATTGCACTTTTCATTATACTCCTTTCAATCTTTCTGCTTCAGCTTATTTATAATGATTTTGCTTCTTCTAAATCCATACTGAGTTTCAATCCAGAAAATTTTTGGTTTCTAAAATTATTCGGACGACTGCACCCATTAGCAGTTCATTTCCCGGTAGCTCTGCTCCTTTTTACTGCTTTACTCGAGTTTGGCACAATAAAAAATTTCAATTCTACCTTAAGGCCAGGCATTAAAATACTATTGGTTGCCGGAATTATTTCTTCATTAATTTCTGCAATTTTCGGCATTCTCCTTTCAGGAAGTGCTGAATACGGTGAAAATCTGATACTGCACCAATGGCTCGGAATCAGTACCGCTTTTTCGGGAATTCTGGTTTGGTTTCTGCACCAGAGAATTTTGATAAAAAATCAAACACAGCACATCAAAACCTACCGATTCACATTATTTATAACTGCTCTCGGTGTCATCATAGCTGGTCATTTAGGGGCTTCATTAACTCATGGAGATGATTATCTGTCGAGCACCTTTCCCTGGACAGACAATTTTGAGAATACCGAAACGATCAGCTTTGATATCAACTCTAACAACCCTGATCAAGATACCCTGACGAAAGCTCAGGAAAAGGAACTTAATCTTAAAGTCAGAGCAATTTTTGCTCATAATTGCTATAAATGTCATGGAGATGAAAAAGTTAAAGGCGAATTAAGACTCGATAGTAAGGATTTTGTTTTCAAAGGCGGAGAAAACGGGGAAGTAATTGTTCCGGGGAAGCCCGAAGAAAGTGAACTATTCAGACGGATTAGCCTGCCTTCAAATCATGAAGATGTGATGCCTTCCAAGGGTAAAAAACTCACTGCGAATGACATTGCTATCATTGATTTTTGGATTAAAAAAGGGGCTCCATGGCCCGAAGGATCTGATAAAGATGAGGTTTTTAAAGTAGCTGAACTTGCCCCCAGAAATCCGGTATTACCTTCGGCTTCGGGTATTTATACCAACCCTGTAGACCGCTGGACAAATCAATACTTTATCGAGAATAAAATAGCATGGCCCAAATTAGTTGATGACAGAACTTTTTTAAGACGGTTGTACATGGATCTTATCGGTTTGTTACCCAGCCAACAGGAAATCGATGAATTCAAAAAGGATAAAAGACCTGATAAACGGGCAATATGGGGCAAGAAATTATTGGATCGCGAGGATGATTATGCATTGCACTGGCTTACTTTCTGGAATGATGCATTAAGAAATGACTATACTGGTACTGGATATATTACCAAGGGGCGATATGCTATAACAGACTGGCTTTATCAATCAATTAAATCTAATAAATCTTATGATTTGTTTGTCAAAGAACTTGTCAATCCAGATGAAAATTCAAAAGGGTTTATCGAAGGCATAAAATGGCGGGGCGTTGTCAACTCAAGTCAGCGGACAGAAATGCAGGCCGCACAGAATGTTTCGCAGGTGTTTTTAGGGCTGAATCTAAAATGTGCCTCCTGCCATAATAGTTTTATAAGCGACTGGAAATTGGAAGATGCTTATGCCTTTGCCAATATTTTTGCAGATACCACACTTGAAATTAATCGCTGCGATAAACCTACAGGCAAATTCACAGACGCAAGAATGCTTTGGAAAGAACTCGGAAGTATTGACAACAATGCAAGTGTACCCGTAAAAAGGTCTCAACTGGCCAATAATATGGTTAAGCCTCAAAATGGTCGTTTATACCGAACACTGGTAAATAGGATTTGGGCACAGATTATGGGTCGGGGGTTTATTGAGCCAGTAGACATGATGGACAATGATCCATGGAGTCAGGATATGCTGGACTGGATGGCTTTCAATTTTCAGCAGAATAACTCCAATATTAAAGACTTAATATACCTCATCACTAGTTCGAAAACCTATCAGTTACCCTCAGCAGGATTTAAAGATCCGAATGAAATTGTTTCCCAGGAATACAAATTTTCGGGCAGGTTGAGAAAAAGAATGTCTGCCGAACAATTTGCAGATGCAGGATCTGCCTTATTCGGACCTATATTTCCAGATTCAATGGTCAGGTATAAACCAGTTATTAAAATTTTAAAGAATCAGAATATTCAAATATTCGCACGTGCTTCACAAGTAGTGAATAACCCATTTCTTACAGCATTGGGTCGGCCGAATAGGGAAACAGTTTCTACAAGTCGTGAATCGCAGGCAAATCTTTTGCAGGCTCTGGAGTTAACCAATGGCGAACGTTTTAATTCGATGCTCAAAAAAGGGGCTGAAATCTGGACGACAAAATACAAAAGCGGAGATCAGATTATTAAAGAAATATACAGGCAGGCCTTAGGGCGGGAGGTTCGATCTGATGAATACAAAATTGCAATAAAAATTTTGGGAGATAAACCTCAGGCAGATACTGTTCAGGATCTTTTTTGGGCTATTATGCTGCTTCCCGAATTTCAAATTATCTATTAATTTATAAGTTTCAAGCATGAATAATCAATGGAATAGAAGGGACTTTTTAAAAAGCACTAGTGCCGCAACCTTGGGGGCACTGGCTGCAGGTGCCCCACTAGCAAGTTTTTTATCTTCCTGTAATAATAGAAGAAATGCCAAAGCTGACACCGTAATTTTATTGTGGATGGCAGGAGGCATGGCCCATACTGACACCTTTGATCCCAAACGATATACCCCTTTTAGTAAAGGTATGAATGCAAATGATGTATTGAGTACCTTTAAATCAGTTCCCACAATACTTGATGGGGTTTCATTTTCCGAGGGACTTGAATCAATCGGGAAGGTTATGGATAGAGGTACAGTAATCCGTTCATACGTAGCTGGTGATATGGGTCATATTTTACACTCACGACATCAATATCACTGGCATACTTGCTATAAACCACCTCAATCGGTTTCCGCTCCTCATATCGGCTCTTGGATTGCAAAAGAACTGGGAACAGTAAATCCGGTTATCCCTGCCTTTATTGACATAGGTCAGCGTTTTACGCTGGGTGAAGGAGAGGAATTGAAAGCTTTTCATACCGCGGGATTCCTCGGGAGTGAATATGGTCCATTTCTGATTCCGGATCCTTCGGCAGGACTTGAAAGTGTAAGACCTCCGGTGGGTATGTCATCTGCCAGGTTTGAAACCAGAAATCAGCTTTATAATGACCTGATCAGTAAAGGTGCGATGGGTGAATTTGGAAGTGATTATCAAAAGGAATCATTAAAGAGATCAATGGAACAGGCTTATATGCTCTTAAAATCTCCTGAAGCTGCTGCATTTGATCTGAATAAAGAACCTAAGGAAAGCTATGACATCTACAATACCGGGAAGTTCGGCCTGGGCTGTTTAATGGCACGCCGCCTGACAGAACAGGGCGCCCGTTTTATCAGCGTGACTACAGAATATGAACCTTTCAAAAGCTGGGACACCCATGACAATGGACATACCCGACTCGTTGAAATGAAGAAACAAATTGATGGCCCAATAGCCCAGTTAGTAAAGGACCTTGAAAAATCCGGACATCTGGATAGAACATTAATCATTTTGGCAAGTGAATTCAGCAGGGATATGATGGTTGAAGGTCGTCCTGATTTAAAGGTACAGGAACAGGTGGAACAACCAGATATTATTCATGACATCAAAAATTATGGTATGCACAGGCACTTTACTGATGGATGTTCGATCTTAATGTTTGGTGGAGGAATTAAAAAAGGAAATGTTTATGGTAAAACTTCAGATGAACGTCCATGCAAAACCGTCGAAAAACCTATCCGGATTGAAGAGATTCATCAAACGATTTATCATGCTCTTGGAATTGCTGAAGACACCAGTTACCTCGTTGAAAAAAGACCATTCTATACCACGCCTGATGGTTTAGGGAAAGCGGAGTTGGGGTTGTTTGCTTAAGACGCAGGAATTGAGATCACAAGGTTCCCGCCTTCGCAGAATCCGATAATTATCGGATGACAAATCTGAGTAAAGTGGGGAGAGATTCCAGCCTCAGAGCCGAAGTTAAACATAAACTCGTCATCGTGGCGAAAGCCCAATTTCATTATTTAAGGATTTGGAGGTTCCCACTTTCGTGGGAATGACAAAGGTTGGTTAGGCTCAGGAGATTCCAGCCTCCGCTGGAATCGGTTTAGTTTATTGAATACTTTAATGAACCAATCAGCGGCAA
>JAURKO010000197.1 GCA_030831705.1 Daejeonella sp.
CGCATTTAACCAATGTGGGCGCTAACGTTATCTTCGCCTTTTTTGGTTATAATGAGTCATTTGAAGATAAACCTGCAGAGTTTAAAAAGCAGTTAATTGCTTTTATAGATTATTCTCGGAAGCAAAAGTATGATAAGAAGGCTGCGCCGCGTTTAGTGCTATTCTCACCTATTGCTCATGAAAACCTGAATTCTAAAAATTTACCTGATGGTAAAGATAATAATCGCCGATTAGCCGCCTACACGTTAGCTATGTCCCAGGTAGCTAAAGAGAAGGGTGTTCCTTTTCTGGATCTGTTCAACGCTACACAGAAAATGTATGACAGTACAAATGAACCTTTAACGATCAATGGAGTTCACTTGAATAATGAAGGTAACCGGAGAGTTGGACTTTATATCACTGAAAATTTATTCGGTAAAAAGGTAAGTATGGCCAAGATTGGTTTGGATTCCCTCAGAAGCTCCGTGGTAGATAAAAACTGGCATTGGTTTAATCGTTACCGTTCAACCAGCGGAAATGATGTATGGGGTACCCGTACCATACAGGATGGAAACCATGTAACGCTGCAGAACGAATTGAAAATGTTTGAAGTGATGACTGCCAACCGTGATAAACGTGTTTGGGCCAGAGCACAGGGTAAAGATATTAAGGTTGATGACAGTAATGTTCCTGAGCCTTACCCTGTTGGTACGCACATCACTCGAAACATTGAGTATATAAGTGCTGAGGATGCGATCAAGCGTATGTCCATACCCAAAGATTTTAAAGTTACTGTATTCGCTTCTGAAGAAAAGTTTCCTGAGATCGCTAATCCTGTAGCCCTACAGATTGATACTAAAGGTCAGATATGGGTTGCTGCATGGACTGATTATCCGAAATGGGAGCCAATGAAACCAATGAAGGACCGAATTGTTACCCTGAAAGATGAGGATGGGGATGGGGTAGCAGATAAAGCCACAACCTTTGCTTATGTTACAAATCCTACAGGTTTTGAATTATGGAATGGGGGTGTAATTGTAGTTTCTGCTCCTGATATTTTGTTCCTTAAGGATACTAACGGAGATGGTGTTGCTGATGTAAGGTATCGTATGTTGGGTGGATTGGGATCTGATGATACTCATCATACTGCCAATAACTTGATTTATGGTCCGGATGGCAATATTTACTACCAGCGGGGTATTTTTATCCTAGAAAATATTGAAACTCCATGGCGCAAGAGTGCTGAATCAGGTGAATCAGGCTTATATCGATTTAATCCGCGCACCTTTGATTTTTCACTCGTAGTTGATAACAATCCTAATCCACATGGGATTAGTTTTGACAAATGGGGAAATCAATTCATAACTGATGGAACCACAGGCAAGGCTTTTCAGGTATATTTTAAGCGTACTGTAACATCAACTACTGATAAAGGTGATTTTGACAAACGTCCGTTGTTTAAACAGACGATCAGACCTTATACTTCAAGCCAAATCTTATCCAGCGGAAATTTTCCTGAAGAGTACCAGAATAATTTCCTGGTTTATAATGTAATTGGATTTCAGGGTATAAAAAGGTATAAACTAAACTACCTGGATGAGGGTGTTATAGAGGGTGAAGAAGCCGGGAACCTAGTTTTTACGGGAAACAATCCTGCATTTGCTCCGAGTTCAGAAGCAACACCACGTGTAGTAGGGAAAGATTATACCGGAGACCCTAATTTCCGTCCGAGTGATGGGGTAGTGGGATTTGATGGAGCACTGTACTTTGGAGACTGGCA
This sequence comes from Daejeonella sp., assembly GCA_030831705.1. Classification (GTDB taxonomy): domain Bacteria; phylum Bacteroidota; class Bacteroidia; order Sphingobacteriales; family Sphingobacteriaceae; genus Daejeonella. The sequence goes on from JAURKO010000197.1 coordinate 1,760, forward strand.
TCAGGCAATAATTACACACTCTCCTTATAACTTGAGAGATATAAATCGCGATCATGAGCATGGACGTATTTACCGAATGGTGGCTGTAGATCGGCCATTACAAAAGCCGGTTTCGATTTATGGTGAATCCCTTGAAAATCTTTTTGAATTGTTTAGACATCCTATTGATGGCATACGTCATGCAGTTCGAGTTGAGCTTAGTGCCAGAAATACCGATGAAGTGATTCAGAAAGCACAGGAATGGGTAGCCAAATTGGATCCTAAGAAAAAGGAAGATGCCTTGCCTATGCTTGAAATTCTTTGGTTACATCAACAGCATAATGTTATCAACAGACCTCTGCTTGTAAAGGTTCTTAGTTCGCCGGAATATCAGGCAAGACTGGCAGCTCAAAAGGTAAATTTCTTTTGGAGTGGTAAGGATACTTTTAAACCGGCTAAGTCAGAGTCAAGTGTATCAGGAATGCAATTCAGAACCGGATATGAAAAATTCTGGAAAGTACCGGGATATACTGATGTAAGTCATCAAGGACATAAAACTGAAGCTCCGAAGCCAGCAGCACCGGTAAGTACAGCACCTGTCGATAGCAAGGGACCTGAATTACAAAATGATAAGGTTGCGGTTCTAACCATCGAAGCTACAGATGAGTTACGTTTCAAGGTTAAGGGCAAATTATTGTCACAATTTACTGTAAAAGAAGGTCAGCCGGTAGAACTTAGCGTTGAGAATCTTGGTTTGATGCCTCATAACCTTTTAATAACCAAACCGGGAGCTGTTGATATTGTCTCACAAAAGGCAATTGAACTTGGAGAAAATGGTGCTGCAAAGAGTTATGTTCCTGAAGGTGATATGGTACTTTTTGCAACTAAGCTGTTAATGGGTGGTGGCAAGGAGATCATTAAATTTACAGCTCCTGCTGTTGCGGGCGATTATCCTTTCGTTTGTACATTTCCGGGTCACTCGTTTACAATGCGTGGCATTATGAAGGTGGTAAAATAATTATGGGCCAGAGGATTGGGTATTAAAATTCAAGTTATTTCAGGGCTTCTGAATTAAAGAAATCGAATTTAATAATGAACAAAATTAATTCACATGATCCTCTTAAGAAATCTATGGGAGTAGGGGCAGGTATTGGAATACACGCTTCAGTAGTTGCTGAGGCCATTCCCCGGGAGGATATTAAAGTTGGAGTTATCGGGCTTTCAGTTCATAGTGCAGCTTATACAGAAATTATTAATTCCGGATCCTCAAGTCCTGATTTTAGTGGCTGCAGGGTTGTTGCGATTTTTCATCCTAAAGGCAATCCGGATGTTGAGTTCACTGAAAAGCAATTGCAAAGCTTCACTGACACCATCAAAGGACAGGGTGTTGAGTTTGTAGGTTCTATAAAGGAATTGCTGAAGAAGGTGGATGCAGTTATGTTATTAACCAACGATGGACGACCTCATTTGAAAGAGATTTTACCTGTATTAAAAGCAGGTAAACCGGTATATGTGGATAAACCACTTGCTGCAAACTTGCAGGATGTATTTTCCATATTTAAAGTTTCTAAAAAGTATAATGTACCAATGTTTTCTTGCTCACCACTCCGATATGTCAAGGAAGCTCTGGAAATCCGTGAGGGAAAGGTAGTTGGGAAGGTGTTGGGTGCAAGTACCTACGGACCTGCACCTATTCAAGCGGCTCATTCTGATCTATTTTGGGATGGTATTCATGCTGTTGAATCCCTTTACACCGTGATGGGTGGGGTAGGATGCAAAACCGTTAGCCGTTCATCAACAGATGATGCCGATGTCGTTGTTGGAAACTGGGAAAATGGGCGCATTGGTGTTTTTCGTGGAATACGTAAAGGGAAAAGCGGCTTTGGAGGTACAGCTTTTGGAGAAAAAGGTATTGCTTCCATTGGTGTATTTGGTGGCTACCGGCCCTTGGTGGTTGCCATTGTAGCTTTTTTTCGTTCAGGTATAGCACCGGTTAGTGACGAAGAAACAAAAGAAATTTATTCATTTATGGAGGCGGCTGACGAAAGCAAGAAACTTGGTGGAGTTCCGGTTAACCTGTCCGAGATATTATCGCGGGTAAGTAAAATGTAAATTGTGTTGGTTTTATCTTGATCTCATATCATAGATAAATTCACATAGTGGCTTTACAATTAAATATTATATATAGATATAGGGTTAAATACATGTGTAGGATTGCTGGCACATTACTGTATTTGTAATTCTAAAGTTTCGGAGTTTATCTCCGGCTTTTAATAGAGAGTAGTTTTTTAACTTAAAGTAAATTATTTATTAAACAAGTAAAATTAGAAAGATGAAAGTGAGTAGATTAAATAGATTATTCAATGAAAAATCAGGTAAATGTTTTGATGTTGCCCTTGACCATGGTTTTTTTAATGAGTTAACCTTTTTGGGTGGGATAGAGAATATTGAAAAGTCTGTTAAAATACTGATTGAGGCAGATCCCGATGCGATTCAGTTAACTGTTGGGCAGGCGCATCATTTACAGTCTATACCTGGAAAGAAAAAGCCTGCTTTAGTTTTAAGAACAGATGTTGCGAATGTTTATGGTCTTGAACTTCAGTCTGTATTGTATAGCAGAATGATTGAAGAGCCTGTTCTTCAGGCAATTAGACTAGATGCAACTTGTGTGGTTGTTAATTTGTTTCGTATTCCCGGCGCCCCTGAGGTAACCGATCAGTGTATTCAGAATATTTTGAAGTTAAAGCCAATGTGCGACTACTATTCTATGCCATTAATGATTGAGCCATTGGTATTCCGTCCAAACAGTCAGGCAGGAGGTTATATGGTTGATGGAAATATTGATATTATCCTACCTCTGGTAAGGCAGGCAGTTGAATTAGGGGCAGATATTATCAAGGCTGATCCATGCGAGAACGTGGAGGAATACCATAAGGTGGTTGAGGTAGCCGGGTCTATTCCAATTCTAGTAAGAGGTGGTGGACGTGCTGAAGATGAAGAGTTATTGGACCGTACTTATAAATTAATGAAACAAGGTGTTAAAGGTATAGTGTATGGCAGAAATGTAGTTCAACATACTAATTCCGGGGGTATGACCAGGGCATTAATGGCAATTGTGCATGATGGTGCAAAACCTGAAGATGTAATCGGCTGGGTTAAGGGTAATAAATAAAACCTATTCCGGCTTTCGCGGGATTCGATAGCTATTGGATGACAAGCTTTCGCTGAAATGATAGTTAATTGAAAACATTAGAGTGATTCCTGCTTTCGCCGGAATAAGAGTGTATTTTAGTATTAAAGGAGGTTCCAGCTTTCGCTGGAATGACACAGTTTTGTTGTTAATTGGGAGATCCCAGCCTTCGCTGGGATCGGAGAAAAAAGAACCAGATTGCGATTCCAGCGAAGGCTGGAATCTCCCTCTTCCCTAAAATTTTTGTCATTCCCGCGAAAGCGGGAACCTCCAAATAAAAAAATATATGTGCAGGATAATACCGGCAAGCCGGTTTATTATCATTTTAAAAAATAAAACAAGAATGAAAGTTATCAACGTTGGTATTATTGGCGGTGGTTTAATGGGTAAGGAAGTTGCCAGCGCTTTTGGGCGCTGGTTTTCATTAACTGATTATCCGGTTAAAGTAGAATTAAAGGCTGTCTGTGATCTAGATGCAAATACTTTAAAATGGTATGAGCAGATTCCTTCGGTTGAGTTATTGACCACAGATTACAAGGAATTACTGGCTTCATCTAAGGTTGATGTAGTTTATGTTGCCCTTCCTCATTTTCTTCATGAGCAATATTATATTGAAGTAATTGCTGCAGGTAAAGATCTATTGGCTGAAAAGCCGTTTGGAATGAATCTGGAAGCTGCGAAAAAGATCAATGAGAAAATCGCCAGTTCCAAGAGCTTTGTAAGATGCTGCTCTGAGATGCCTTTTTTCCCGGGTCCTCAGCGAGTGATCAGTGAAGCCCTTTCCGGAAGAATTGGTGAGATCATCGAAATCAATGCAGGCTTTTGTCATTCAAGTGATTTAGATCCTCTTAAACCAATTAACTGGAAAAGACAGTCAAAATTTTGTGGTGAAATTGGGGTAATGGGAGATTTGGGTATGCATGTAATGCATATCCCAATCAGAATGGGCTGGATGCCTGATAAAGTATATGCCCACCTGCAAAAGATCATTACCACAAGGCCAGATGGAAAAGGTGGCTGGACTGAAGGCGATACCTGGAACAATGCAACCTTGTCTACTTCTGTGAAAATTGCGAATAATGATATCCCAATGTCCCTTGAAATGAAGCGATTAAAGCCTGGGGAAACAAATTCCTGGTATATTGAAATTTTGGGAACTGAGGGTGGAGTACGCTATAATACTAAGGATACCAAGGCATTATGGACATTTAGGCGTGAAAAGGAGCAGGTATGGCAACGGGTAGATCTTGGATTCCAGGTTCCCTTTCCAGTAAGCACCGGTGGTATTTTCGAACCTGGCTTTTCTGATTGTTTTTTACAAATGCTGGCAGCATATTTTGCTGAGCGGGAAGGATTTTTGAATGGCCGCCTGGGTTGTGTAACTCCTGAAGAAGCTGTTATGAGCCATAAATTATTTGATGCTGCATTAAAATCTCATGAGACAAAATCTGTTGTAGATGTAGGTTGAAAGAATATGCATTTATAACACACATTTTTTGCTGTTAATGCCTTGTGAGAGGAAATTTATTTGACATGAAAGAAATAACCAGAGAAGGAATTTTAGCTGGGGGCAACTGGATCATTGACAATGTCAAGATAATAGATGTCTATCCAAAGGAAGATAAACTGGCAAACATCCTTAAAGAGAGCAACAGTAACGGTGGTGCCCCATATAGTGTTTTAAAAGCGATCAGCAAGATGGGATTCCAGTTTCCATTAACAGGAATCGGAGCAATTGGTGACGATGAAAGAGGTGATTACATTTTGAAAGAATGTGATAAGCTCAATATTGACTCGAGTCAAATTGTCAAAGTGCAGGATACAAATACATCATATACTGATGTAATGACTGTATTTGGGACTGGAAGACGTACTTTTTTTCATTCAAGAGGAGCAAATGCTTTTTTGGATGAATCGTATTTTAACTTTTCTGAATCTAAATCTAAGATATTTCATTTGGGGTATTTATTGCTTCTCGATGGAATAGATGCTATTGGTACTGATGGCCTGACAGGTGCTGCAAAAGTCCTGAGAGAAGCCCGAAAACATGGAATGATCACATCTTCGGATCTAGTTAGTGAGCAATCTGAACGATTTAAAACTATAATTCCAATGGCTTTGCAATACCTGGATATACTTTTTGTCAATGAATTTGAAGCAGGTAAGTTAACGGGTATTGATATTTGTGATGAAGATGGAACATGCTCTCTTGAAATGGCATATCAGGCAGCTGATGATATTTTAAATAAAGGGGTTCGGCAATGGGTAATTATTCATTTCCCAAAGGGAGCAATTGCACTTAATAAAAGTGGAGAGAAAATATTTCAGCCAAGCGTTAAAATGCCTATTGATAAAATCAAAGGCTCAGTGGGTGCAGGAGATGCATTTGCTGCAGGCGTATTGGCTGGAATGCACGAAGATTGGAACATGTCAAAATGCTTGCTGTTAGGTGTAAATGTTGCCGCCGCAAGTTTGATGGATGCAAGTGCCTCTGAGAGCATTTTACCCTGGCAGGAGTGTTTGAAATTGGGCGAAGAATTCAATTATAATATTGATTAATTTTGCTTGATACCTATTAATAGGTTACAGTTTTTATTTTTTTGCTATGGATAATTTCAGTGAAATAGGCGTTAAATTACAAATGATGTTAATTATTAATAATGCCTGATAGAATTATGAAAGTAGGCTTGTTTATTCCCTGTTATATTGATCAGTTTTATCCTGACGTTGCTAAAGCAACCTATCAGCTTCTAAAAAAATTAGGCTGTGAGCTAACGTATCCAATAAACCAAACCTGCTGCGGACAACCTATGGCAAACAGTGGTTTTTCGAATCTTACGAAAGGTTGTGATGTAAATTTTGTTAAGAATTTCAAAGGTTTTGATTACATCGTTTGTCCTTCAGGTAGTTGTGTTTTGCATATTAAAGAGCATTTAAAGGATGGTGGAACTCCTGCCGAACTTGAGAAGATCAGGCAAAGTGTCTTTGAACTTTCTGAATTTCTTGTAGATATTCTTAAAATTGATCAATTGAATGCCTCCTTTCCACATAAAGTGGGGATGCATATCAGCTGCCACGGACAAAGAGGCTTGCATCTTTCATCAATGTCTGAACGCGTTTCTCCTGCATTTTCTAAAACAGAACACTTGCTCAGTATGGTTAAAGGACTGGAACTTCTAAAGCCCGAGAGATTAGATGAATGCTGCGGTTTTGGTGGTACATTTTGTGTTTTTGAAGAGGCTGTAAGTGTGAAAATGGGTGAGGATCGGATCAAAGAGCACCTGGTTAATGGTGTTGAATTTATTTGTGGCGGAGATACCAGTTGCCTGATGCATTTTGAAGGTATTTTAAAGAGGCAAGGGAGTAAAGTGAAAACTATACACCTGGCCGAAATATTAAATAGTGCGCTATGATTGTAAAACAACACGCAGATGCTGCTCAGGAATTTATCAAAGACGAAGCACGTACCGATTGGCATGATGAGACTCTTTGGTTTGTCAGAAATAAAAGAGATAAAGCGGTTAATACCCTTCCTGAGTGGGAAATTCTTCGTGAATGGGCATCCCATATAAAAGATCATACCCTTTCCAATCTTGATCACTATTTAAAAAGTTTTGAAGAAAAGGCTGTAGAAAACGGAATACATGTTCATTGGGCTGCCACGGCCGAGGATCATAACCGTATAATTCATAAAATTATTGCTGATAACAAAATTGACAAGATTGTTAAAAGCAAAAGTATGCTTACTGAAGAATGTCATTTGAATGATTATTTACAGAATAAGGGCATACAGATATTAGATTCAGATCTTGGTGAATATATCGTGCAGTTACGAAAAGAAACACCAAGTCATATCGTGTTACCGGCAATTCACTTGAAACGCCAGGATGTTAGTGAAACTTTTCATGAACATTTAAATACAGAAAAGGGAAATTATGATCCTCAATACCTAGCAGGAACAGCCCGTCATTATTTACGAGATCGTTTTATCGAGGCAGAATTAGCTATCACAGGAGTGAATTTTGCCATAGCCGAATCTGGAGGCTTTGTGGTTTGTACAAATGAGGGTAATGCCGACATGGGTGTGCATTCTGCCAATATTCATATTGCCTGCATGGGTATCGAGAAAATTATTCCAAAAGCTGAACATCTTGGGGTATTTCTGCGCCTTTTGACGAGAAGTGCAACCGGCCAGCCAATCACTACTTTTTCCAGCCATTTCAATAAACCCCGTTCCGGGCAGCAAATGCATTTGGTAATTGTAGACAATGGAAGAAGCAGACAATTAGGGAGACCTGATTTCAGGAATTCCCTGAAATGCATTCGTTGTGCTGCTTGTTTTAATACCTGTCCGGTATACAGAAGGAGTGGTGGACATAGTTACCATTCTACAGTCGCTGGACCAATCGGTTCTATCCTAAATCCAAATTTGGATATGAAGGCTAATTCAGATTTACCGTTCGCCTCAACGCTTTGTGGATCATGCAGCAATGTATGTCCGGTTAAAATTGATATCCATGATCAACTTTGGAAATGGCGGCAAGAGATTGTTGCCAATGGGTATGTTGGCAATGGTAAAAAAGTTGGGATGCATGGAATGGCCTGGGTTCTAACCAATCCTAAGATTTATCGTACTGTAGGAAGAATTGGCCGATGGGTGATGAGAACTTTCCCTTTTATACTAAATAATAAATTGAACCCATGGTATAAGCAGCGGGAAATGCCACAAGCACCACAAAAAAGCTTTAGAGACTGGTATAAAGAAAATCAATAATGGGAAATAGAGAAACAATATTACAAGCAGTGGCTTCGAATAAACCTGATCTTCTCGCTTTGCCTGATATGGATTTTTCGCTCACTATTCAATACCCTGATCTGCTAGATCAGTTTATTAAAATGGTCCATGCTGCTGGCGGACAGGCATTTTATAAGAATGGTAATCAGGAATTACAAAACGATTTGGCATCGGTTAAAGCAGAGGGTAAATTTATAATTAATCTGTTGGAGGAAAATCCTGCTCAGGATTGGGCAGCCTTGAATGCATTGGAATTAGAAACTCTTGACACTTGCTACCTTCGTGCAGACTTGGCGGTAGCCGAGAATGGTGCCATGTGGATTTCTGAAACACGCATGGCTAATAGGCTAATACCCTTCATCTGTCAGCATTTAGTAATTGTTCTAAACCCTGCAGTGATTGTAAATAATATGCATGAAGCCTACCAACAACTAAACGTTTCGGCTGAAGGTTTTGGGGTTTTCATCGCTGGGCCATCAAAGACAGCAGATATTGAGCAGAACCTGGTGATTGGGGCGCATGGAGCAAGAAGTCTGAGGGTATATTTGATATGAGATCTAAGATTTCGTATGAAATGCAGCCGAGGCTCAGGAAGAGTTAACTCGGGATAAAATGCATTTTTCGAATGAAAGAATTGATCCTGGATTGAATCGATCTCAATCTAACAGAGGCTAAATATGTAATCAGCTTGCTGGGAATACTACTAATCCTCGCATAGATCTTAAATGATTCTGTTTCGCATTTAGGTGATAGATTTATTTAAAAAACACAGATGAAAAGAGCATTGATCTTTCATGAAATTAGGGTTTGTTTAATCCCGCTGAGTAGTTTATTCAGCAATGGGAGGCTATGAGACCTGGATGAGCGTCAATAAGGTCGAGAAAGAAGCATCCAGAAAGATTGTGTCTGAAATTCTTAAACTTTTCAATTAGATATAGCAATGAGTGATATCGAAATCTGAATTATATAATTTTTCAACCGCCTGTTTAAATTTAAACAAAGCATAACAATGAAAACGATGCAAAGAATTATTAAGCTTTCCACTTTTGGTCCTAATCAGGGAATTCTAACACTACTTTCCATTTTTATTCTGATTTTCAGTTTTAATTCCCCGCTTTATGCACAGAATGCTACTTTCAGGGCAGGTGCCTCAACTGCTAACATTACCCCACCCTTGGGTTCTGGCATAGTTGGTAATTTTGGAATTCCACCGCCTGCAAATTATGTGCATGACGAGTTGCATGCCCGGAGTTTGGTGCTGGATGACGGTGCCACAAAGCTGGTTTTTGTTGTAGTGGATAATGTCGGTATTATTCGGGAAGTTTTCGATGAGGCCAAGCGATTGATATTTGAAGAAACTAAGATTCCAGCAGCTCAAATTCTGATGTCATCTGATCATACACATTCTGCCAGTAGTGCCAGCGGAATTGGAAACTTAAGAGGTGGATGGAACCCCGATTTGCCTCTGGATGATTATCAACGTTTTCTTATCAGAAGAATAGCAGATGGAGTACGAATGGCATTAAATAATCTGGAACCTGCCCGCATAGGCTGGGGTGTAGGGAATGTGCCTCAACACCTTTTCAACCGTCGGTGGAAAATGAAAAATCAAGTCATTAATCCATTTGGTAAAAAAGATCAGGTTCTAATGAATCCCGGAATCGGAAATCCAGATCTTCTAGAACCTGCTGGGCCAACAGATCCTCAGGTTTCCTTCATCTCGGTACAATCTCTCAAAGGGCGTCCGATTGGCATACTAGCTAATTATTCTCTTCATTACGTTGGAGGCGTTCCCAAGGATCATATCTCGGCAGATTATTTTGCAGTCTTTGCCGACCGTATTCAAGAATTATTGAAAGCTGATCGTCAGGATCCTCCATTTGTTGGCATCATGTCTAATGGTACTTCTGGGGATGTCAATAATATCAATTTTGGTGCTCCGGCAGAAAAGCACGAGGCTTATGCTAAAATGCGTATTGTTGCCAATGATGTTGCCAACGAAGTGCTAAAGAAATACCAGACCATTCAATACAAGGACTGGGTGCCATTGCGTGCAGCACAGTCAGAACTTAATTTGAAAGTTCGTAAGCCTGATTCGGAAATGCTTGACTATGCCCAAAAAGTTCTTGCAAAACCTGAGACAGAAACACCGGTTCATCGCCTGGAAAAAACCTACGCTGAGCGAACAATGCAAATGAATAAATGGCCGGATAATATTAACGTATTAATGCAAACCTTCCGAATCGGTGAATTGGGTGTTGCAGCTATTCCTTTTGAGGTTTTTACAGAAATTGGTCTGGAAATAAAGACTAAAAGTCCTTTCAAATCTTCATTTACCATTGAGTTGGCAAATGGCAGTTATGGATACCTTCCTACTCCTGAGCAACATCAGCTTGGTGGTTATGAAACCTGGCTGGGTACTAATAAAGTTGAAAAAGAAGCATCCCGAAAAATTGTAACTGAAATCCTTAAACTTTTTAATCAGGTAAAACAATGAAATATTTTTTATCAATCTTAACTTCCTGTCTGTTTGTCCTCTCAGGCATCGCAGCAGAAGAGCCTAAACCAGCAAGTGTTTTTAAGGCTGGGTTTGCTGAAAGGGACATCACTCCGGATATCGGTATGGAATCTCCTGGTAATTATGGTAAGGCATACCATAAATCATTTCATGATCCGTGTAAAGTCCGCGCGGTAGTATTTGATGACGGACAGAAGCGTGTAGCGCTGGTTGGAATCGATCTGCTTTTTGTTACCCGGCATCTGGTTCTGGAAGTACGTAAGGAGATCCAGAAAAGATGCGGTATTCTACCTGAGGATATAATGATTGGTGCATCTCATTCACATTCTTCCGGCCCAATCGGCATGGGAGAACCAGGAGATTTTGATCAGGCCTCACCTTTGGTGAAAGATCTTGTGAACAATAATTCAATAGTTTCTGATCCCGGATATACTCAGGTACTTAAGAAGCAGATTGTCGATGCTGTCGTACTGGCAAATGAAAATCGGGTGGATGCGAAATTAGCTGTGGGAAATGGGCATGAAGATAAAGTTTCGTACAACCGTCGTTTGCGGATGAAGAATGGATTGAGCTATTCGCATCCCGGCGCAGGCAATCCTGATATTATTGATTATGCTGGCCCAATTGACCCACAGGTAGGCACTGTAGGAGTATGGGATTTAAAAGGTAATTTATTGGGAACTGTTGTGAATTTTGCATGTCATGCCACTACCAGTCCGGGAGGTATTTCAGCAAGCTGGATTGGATCCATGGAAAGAACTATACGTGGTGCTACGGGAAATGCAGCTCTGCCTGTCGTTTTCATGCAGGGTGCTTGTGGTGATATCACCCAGGTTGATAACCTAACCAAATTTCAAAATCCCGGAGCAGAAGAATGGTGGGATATTGTTGGAGGTCGCGTTGGTGCCGAGGCCTATAAGACTCTTCTTTTAATTCGGCGGGGTGCAGGAAGTGATATTCCGCTAGACAGCAGGCAACGGGTTTGGACGGTTAAGCGACGCATTCCAACACCTGAAAAAGTTCAAAAGTCACTAGAACTTGTAAAGGCAGGCCCTGAAAAATCGGGGACCACCGAGTGGACTTTTGCAAAAGAAATTCTTGTGCTGGATGCAATCATAAAAGCTAGGCCATTAGTAGAAGTTGAGGTTCAGGCCATCCAGGTTGGTCCGATGGTGTTTGTGTCAAATCCTGCAGAATATTTTGTTCAGTACCAATTAGATATCAAGGCTGGGAGTAAATTTCCTTTCACCTTTGTAGTAGAACTAGCGAATGGAATAACAGGTTATGTGCCTACTGAAGAGGCTATGGGGCCGAATGGCGGTGGCTATGAAACTCGTCTTACATCCTATAGCAATCTGGAGGTTTCGGCAGGAAGACAATTTGCCAATACGGGGATAGAACTTGCGAATCAAATGGTACCTGGAAAAATTCCTTTACCACCACCACCGCCACCGTTTAAGGCTCCTTGGGCATATGGTAACCTGCCACCGGAATTGAAATAATCGCTCCTCTGGTCGGTGATAACAACTACCAGAGGGAAAAAATGGTCTCGCAAAGATTCTGTGTTGATTTCCAAATAAAATTGTTTTTATCTTTATTCTTTAAGACGGTCAAGAACTAGTCTGTGTAGCGTACTGATCCTTTTGGCTTAGTGCGCTACTCCCTTTTAGATCGGCATA
>JAURKO010000198.1 GCA_030831705.1 Daejeonella sp.
AACCTTGCCGAAGGAGGTTCTGGCCTTTGCCAGAATGACAATGCATTTCCCTGTGGTTGGTGTTTTCACCAACCATTTAATAGATGGTTCTTGGTACGGTGAGAACACCGACCAAAGGGGGATTTCTTGCCGGAAATACTCCGTAGGAAAGGGCTGAACTAAGCTATGAAACACAGGTATTGGTTTCAAAAATCAAATAATGTGGCTCCAGGGCCTCATGAGAAGAAATAAAACGGCACCTTTTATCCTTCCTTATATCGAACTCAGATTAAGTTAAATTTTAGATAGTTTATCGAAAAGTCCTTTCTTTATGTAAGTCCATTTTTTTTGAACCAAATTTCGATGGAATTGTTTTTACATTCGTATTGTGGATAAAGCTACATTACGGAAATTATACCTGGAAAAGCGTCAGAATCTATCGCGTTCAAAATACGGGACTTTGACAAAGGGTTTGTTGGATCAGATAAAATCTTTTAACTGGTCAGAGTATCGTGTTGTTCACGTTTTTCTTCCTATCAGAAATAAAAATGAGGTTGATACCTTTTCCATTCTGAATTTTTTCAAAGAAAACTTCCCTGATTTAAAGATTGTAATACCGAGAACCGATTTTAAGAATCTACTCATGGAAAATGTTCAATATGATCATGAATCCACTACTTTAGGTTTAAATAAATTTGATATTCCGGAACCTATTCAGGGCAAGATTATCTCTGCTGAGCAGATAGATCTTGTATTTGTTCCGCTTCTGGCATTTGACAAAAAGGGTAATCGTGTAGGATATGGAAAGGGTTTTTATGATCGTTTTCTCACGAATTGTAGACCCGATGTTAAGAAGGTTGGTTTATCTTACTTCGATCCCGTTGAAGAGATTTATGATTTGAATAAGTTTGATATAAAAATGGATGCCTGTATTTGTCCGGATAATATTTGGGAGTTTTGATTCGATAAATACCTGATTTTAATACTATTAAATTTAAATTTTGAATTTATTTTATTGCAGATATTGCGGGCTTTTTATTTGGAAATCTACTGAAGTGGAGCTTTTTAAAGCATACCCCGATTTCAACTTATACTCCGCAGGCTTTAATCTAATATTTTCATTTAAGGATTAGCAGGTTACGGCCTTCGTGTTAATCGGCATTTAACGGTTGAAAAGCGTTGTTTTTTTGATTAGGAGGTTCTCGCTTTCGCGAGAATGACAAGTGCTGATTGGGAGTGAGGAGATTCCAGCCTTCGCTGGAATCGAATTTAAGCTTACCAGAAAGCAATTTAAACTATGATAGGTTCCCAAACAACATCAACTGTTAAACATTATATATCCAATTCCAAAAGCACCGGACAATGATCAGAGTGTCTTGCTTCAGGCAAAATAGCTGCCCGTTTAAGTTTATCCCTTAGTTTTTCTGAAACCAGATTATAATCGATTCGCCAGCCCAGATTTTTAGCCCTGGCATTTGCTCTGAAACTCCACCAAGTATAGTTATGTGGTTCATTGTTGAAATGCCTGAATGAGTCAATGTAACCCGAATTGATGAAATCTTCCATCCATTCACGTTCTGCTGGCAGAAAGCCTGAAGAATTTACATTAGATTTTGGATTATGAATATCTATGGGTCTGTGGCAAATATTATAATCTCCTGAAATCACGAGGTTGGGATAATCAAGTTTAATTTTATCGGAATATTCCCTGAAATCTTCCAGAAACCGGTATTTGAAATCCTGACGCTCCTCGCCACTCGAACCTGAAGGGAAATAGGTGCTCATCACAGAAACACCCTCAAAATCTGCACGCAGAATCCTGCCCTCACGATCGTAATCGTCCATTCCGGAGCTGTATTCAACATGCTTCGGACTAATTTTAGTAAAAATGGCTGTACCGCTGTACCCTTTTTTTTCCGCCGGATTCCAGTAATGTTCATAGCCCATTTGCTCGAGCAGTAGCAGATCGGTAAGTTGATCTGGAGTGGCTTTTATTTCCTGCAAACAAACTACATCAGGATTCGCGGCTTTTAACCATTCCAGCCAGTTCTTGCTTAATGCCGATCGAATTCCGTTAACATTATAGGTAATAATCTTCATAGAAATTAAAGTGTATTGTTTTTTAAGTTCATTTTCTTTTCGATTTTTCTTGCTTCTCCCTTTTTTAGTACACTTACCATCATAGAAACACTTTCCACAGGTCGGTCAGAGGCCCCTGTTTTAAGGTCTGCGATAGAATCGATCATTTCGATTCCGCTGATTACCTCGCCATAAACTGTATAGTTCTGGTCTAGATGTGGAGTTCCCCCAAGCTCTTTATAAATCTTGCGCTGTGATTCGGGAATGATACGGCCATTCATTCTTTTCATTTGCACTTCATCAAGTGTTGCATCGGTCCATTTCTTACCCTGAACGATATAAAACTGACTTGCACTGGATTCTTTTTGTGGATTATTATCTCTGGCCGCTGCCAGGACCCCTTTTTTATGAAAAAGACTATCTCTGAACTCGGCTTCCACCCGGTATTTCAACTTACCTTCACCTAATGCCTGACCCGGTTTTGCTATTTTTGAATCTGGGTCACCACCCTGAATCATAAATTCTTTGATCACCCGATGAAAAAGGGTACCATTATAAAAACCTTCTCTGCTTAGCTTCAGAAAATTATCACGGTGCTTAGGAGTTTGGTTGTATAGCATAATGATGCACTCGCCTTTGCTGGTTTTGATCTTTATAAAATCATGTTTGGGTTTAGCCAAAACTGAACCGGCGCAAAATATCAATAAGAAAACAGATAGTTTCTTCATTTTTCAGGGCTTAGATACTATCAAAATAGGTGATTATCAATGAACGCATAATCATTTCCTGTTCTAAAAGGGTATAAGCTGGTATAGGTTTGATTAGTTTCCAATGGGGCCAACCGTCCTGATCGAGGCCCTCGAGTTCATAAAAACCCAGTTCACTAAATAAGCGGCAGTTTGCAATATGCATTAACTCTTCTTTTTGTCGTTTACTGAATTTTGCCGGACCCTTGCCAAGTTCCTGAACACCGATCAAAAAGAGCATGACTTTCATGTCAGGAAGGTCGGTATCAAAATCTTTAGCTAACTGTACTTGTAGTGCTTTCCATTTAGCGTTTATTTCTGCTGGGGTCATGTACAAAAGTCTACAAAAAATTGGAATAATTGGCCAGAGGGAATGTTAAAAGAATTCTCGCAAAGACGCAAGATTACCACCTGGTTGTTGTTATCACCGACCACCTAATGATCTCAACTCTAAAATTTCACTTCAAATACTATATTTGTTTATGCAAAAACCAATCGTTACTGCTTTACTGTCTTACGGAATGTCGGGAAAGCTATTTCACGGACCATTTGTACATGTTCACCCGGGTTTTCATTTTAAGGGGGTGCTGGAGCATAACACTAAAAAAGTTATTGCTGATTATCCGGATGTTATCAGTTATAATTCTCTGGACGAAGTACTGAATGACCCTGAAATTGAACTAGTCATTGTTAATACCCCTAGTAATACTCATGTAGATTACTCTAGAAGGGCATTGTTGGCTGGAAAAGATATTCTGGTTGAGAAGCCATTTGCTCCAACCCAGGCCGAA
>JAURKO010000199.1 GCA_030831705.1 Daejeonella sp.
ATGATGTGGGATATCATGAAAATGGTCATCTTACCGATCACGCTGGCTATTGTGCTAAATGAGTTACTTAAAGATAAGATCAAATGGCTTAACTCAATCATGCCAATGGTCTCAATGTTTGGAATTGCCTTCATAATCATTATTGTAACAGCGGTAGGTAGAGAAAGTCTGCTTACTGTCGGACCGCTCTTAATTTTGCTGGTATTGGTTCATAATTTATTGGGATACACATTAGGCTACTGGTCTGCAAGGTTGTTTGGAATGAGTGAAAAGGATTGCCGTACAATAGCCATTAATGTAGGAATGCAGAATGCTGGTCTTTCAAAAGGTCTGGCCCATGGTATGGGCAAACTGGGTACTGTTGGATTGGCGCCAATGATTTACGGACCGATGATGAATATAAGCGGGTCTATACTAGCATCCTTCTGGAAAAATAAACCTATAAATGAAGAAGAACACCCCTCAATTAAAAATTAAAAATATGCGTAGATCATTACTTACATTTCTTGTCTTAATCATCCTAAGCACCACATCTCAGGCTCAGGTGACCGACGAAATCCGTGTT
The DNA here is from genome assembly GCA_030831705.1 of Daejeonella sp. Classification (GTDB taxonomy): domain Bacteria; phylum Bacteroidota; class Bacteroidia; order Sphingobacteriales; family Sphingobacteriaceae; genus Daejeonella. Next base: position 566 of record JAURKO010000199.1, read on the forward strand.
GCAAAGTTAGTTAAGGACTTTAATAATGCCATAATAGCCAGAGACAGTTCGGTTCTTGCCGAAATAAGTTTGGATGAATTGACCTATGGTCATTCGGCAGGTCATTTTCAGGATAAGACAACCTTTATTAAATCCGTTTTGATTGGGCCAACCTTTTTTAAATCGATTGAACCTGAAGACCAAACCATTAAAATTAATGGCAGGCATGCTATTGTTAGACATGTTGTGGTTGCCAACGCTACTCGTGAAGGTTCTCCGGTAGCCTTGCGATTTGGGAATGTTATGGTTTTTTACAAAAAGCATGGTAACTGGAGATTGCTGGCACGGCAAGGATTTAAACTATAATATGCTTAAATAAGATGCAAATGGGTGAAATGCCTTGTAATGGCATTTGATCGGGATATAAAATATGATGGATAAGAAAACAGAACTTAAGTCTCTTATAAAGGAGCAGGGGATAGTCCCCTTATATTATGCCGCTGATACCGGTGTAAGTATTGAGTTGATGCGTGCAATGTATGAGGGTGGAATACGGACTACCGAGTATGCCAATCGTGGAGAGCAGGCTATGAAAAACTTTAAAGAGATGCGAAAGGCTTGTGATGCTGAAATGCCAGGGATGCGTCTGGGTATAGGTACGATTAAAAATTTAGAAGCTGCAAAAGAATATATCGGTGAAGGAGCAGAATTTTTGGTATGCCCGGGTATACTTGAAACTGTAATAGAACTTTCAGATGATCATAATTTACTCTGTGTTCCAGGATGTATGACTCCCAGTGAGATCATCCGAGCTGAAAGCTGTGGAGTGAACTTGGTGAAACTTTTTCCTGCAAATACTTTGGGTCCATCTTACATTGAGGCAGTTCAGGCATTGTTTACAGATATGACCTTTTTACCTACCGGGGGGATTGAACTGAATGAAGATAATCTTAGGGGCTGGTTTAAAGTTGGTGTTTCTGCCGTTGGTGGAAGTAAGATGATTACTAAAACAGTGATTGAAAATAAGTTATACGCTGACTTGAGTGAAGAATGTAAGCGTGCACTGAACCTGATAAAAAAGATTCGGGAGAGTTTATAGCTCAGGGAAATTAAAACAAATTGAATTCAAATTTTAATACAAAACAACAAAATGAACGAATCACTATATAAATACATGCGTGTGGGTTTGGTCCACTTTATGGCTTTCCCTGCAACGATCAAAGGTGAAGGTCCGGTATATGAAACTATTCGCAAGATTGCGGTTGATGATTATTTTAGCGCAATAGAAATTACTACTATTAAGGATCCTGAAACTCGTCTGGCCGTAAAGAAAATGCTCGAAACTTCACACATGACTGTAGCTTATGGAGCACAGCCAAGGCTGCTGACCACAGGTATGAATATTAATAGTTTGGTTGAAGAAGAACGACAGAAAGCGCTGGATAATTTAATGCAAGGGATCGATGAGGCCTATGAAATTGGTGCATCCAGTTTTGCTTTTCTAAGCGGAAACTATGAAGAAAATAAAAAGGAAGAAGCTTTTCAGGCTCTGGTAAAATCAACCAATGAGATTTGCGCTTATGCAAAAAGCAAAGGGGATATGAAAATTGCACTTGAGGTTTTTGATTATGATGTAGATAAAAGGAGTCTGATTGGCCCTGCAGATCTGGCCTTAAGATATGCTAAAGAAATCCGCAAAGCCCACGATCATTTCGGATTAATGGTAGATCTTAGTCACATCCCTTTGATTCATGAAACTATTGAAGAATCATTACTTCCTGTAAAGGACTATATTGTACATGCTCATATCGGAAACTGCGTGGTTAAAAGTCCGGATATGCCTGCTTACGGAGATGTACACCCAAGGTTCGGTTTCCCTAATGGCGAAAATGATGTGGATGAAGTCGTGGAGTATCTGAAAGTCTTACTGGATATAGGTTTCCTGAACACACAAACACCACCTGTAGTGAGTTTTGAGATCAAACCATTTGGAGATGAAGATGCTGATGTGGTTATTGCAAATGCCAAACGAGTGTTAAATCTTGCTTGGGCACGAGTTTAGAAAGCTTAAAGCCAAAGCTAAAGTTAATAGAGAATATTAGAATATAAATAAGTATGAAGTTAGTTGTTTTAGACGGTTATACCCTTAACCCTGGGGATTTGAACTGGGATGGTATAAAAAAATTCGGAAATTTGGAGGTGTATGACCGCACGGCAGAAAGCCTGATCGTGGAACGATGCAAGGGAGCAGAGATTATATTTACAAATAAGACCCCACTCCGGGAATCGGTACTTTCTCAGCTACCTGATCTTAAATATATCGGTGTTCTGGCAACAGGATACAATGTAGTTGATGTAGATTATGCGAAAACCAGAGGCATAGCAGTTGCTAATGTACCAGGATATGGAACTGCATCGGTAGTTCAAATGACTTTTGCTTTATTACTGGAATTATGCCAGCACGTACAAAGCCATAGTGATTCGGTAAGGCAGGGCGACTGGGCATCTTCACCTGATTTTTGTTATTGGAATTACCCTTTGATCGAGCTCGAAGGTAAATCAATAGGAATTATTGGATTCGGTAGCATCGGACAGAAAGTGGCGGATATTGCGACAGCTTTTGGGATGAATATTATTGGATTTTCAAGAACAAGATCAGATCAGTCGCATCGAAAAAATTTCAAATGGGCAGAGCTTGATGATTTGTTAAAGGAATCAGATGTAGTCAGTGTTCACTGTCCGCTTTTCCCTGAAACACAGGGTATTATAAATAAGGATAGCCTTAGGTTAATGAAACGTACCGCCTTCTTTTTGAATACTTCCAGAGGTCCACTAATGGTAGACCAGGATTTGGCCGACGCATTAAACGAGGGAATCATAGCCGGAGCAGGAATCGATGTGTTGTCGGTAGAACCTCCTTCGGCAAACAATCCACTCTTTAAGGCAAAAAACTGTTTAATTACCCCGCATATTGCATGGGCTACGAAAGAAGCCCGCTCCAGATTGATGGGAATTGCAGAAAATAATTTATCTTCATTTCTTAATCAAAAACCTATTAATATTGTAAATAAATAAAACCCAAAATTAAATTATTATGAAAAAGTACTCCCTATTATTTCTTATTTCGGCTGCATTATTAAGTTGTAACCCAAAGCAGGAAGATGCTGCAAAGCAGGAAACAACTACTGCTGATACAGTAAATATCGAAGCTCGGTTAAAGGAATTGAATATTGAACTTACAACTCCAAAGCCACCAACAGCAAATTTCGTAAAAACTGTTCGTGTGGGTAATTTTGTTTATACTTCAGGTCATGGTCCTGATCGTGCAGAAGGTGGCCCAATGACAGGTAGAGTTGGTGATGATTTAACACTGGAGCAAGGTCAGGAAGCTGCACGTTTAACCGGTATCGCATTACTCTCAAGTTTAAAAGCAGAGATTGGCGACCTAAGTAAGGTTAAGCGCGTGGTTAAAGTTTTAGGTATGGTTCAATGTACTCCAGAATTCAAGGATCAACCTAAAGTAATGAATGCATTTTCTGATATGATGGTTAGTATCTTTGGAGAAAAAGGCAAGCATGCACGTTCTGCAGTAGGGTTTAGCGCATTACCAGGAAACATTGCCATAGAAATTGAGATGATTGTGGAAGTGGAGGATTAATAATCCCAAAATATATACATTTTGATTTTTTGCTGATTTACTTTTCTTTAAGATTTAGTAAATCAGCATTATTTTTTTTCGATAATCTGCTTAATTAAATATTAAAAAAAGAATTATGAAGAAGTATTTCTTATTACCCATGATCGCCATTATTCTTATTTCATGGAATTCTGTATCCACGGCCCAAGTAAAAGCGGATTCTAAAACTGGAGCTGTAGATTTTGATGCGCGCCTCAAGGAGTTGAATATCGTTTTGGTAAAGCCAAGTGCACCATTAGCCAGTTATGTTAAGATTGTTCGTGTTGGCAATCTCATTTACACTGCAGGTCATGGTCCTGATAAGCCAGATGGCAGCCGTGTAACCGGAAGGTTGGGTGACGATCTGACTCTGGAGCAAGGGCAGGAAGCTGCACGATTAACTGCCATTTCGCTGCTTTCGAGCTTAAAGGCTGAACTTGGGGACCTGAATAAAGTGAAGCGAATTGTTAAGGTTTTGGGAATGGTGCAATCTACTCCCGAATTCAAAGATCAGCCAAAGGTGATGAATGCTTTTTCAGATCTGATGGTTGCAGTATTTGGAGAGAAGGGTAAGCATGCCCGCTCTGCAGTTGGAATGACGGCACTGCCTGCAAATTGGGCCACAGAAATTGAAATGGTTGTTGAGGTTGAAGATTAGAATGTACTAAAATATGAATTATGCAAATCCTGATTGCTCCCAACGCCTTTAAGCACAGCCTTACGGCTAGTGAGACAGCTGTCGCTATCAGGGAAGGTTTGAAGCGCAGTGGGTTAATTTTTACTTCTGAGTGCTTTCCAATTGCTGATGGAGGAGATGGAACGGGTCATTTAATCGTTGAGAAATGCGGCGGTGTATGGCATGAGTATGATGTTCATGATCCTTTGGGGCGATTGATTAAAGCTTCGCTGGGTATAATCGATCAAGGCAAAACTGCTGTCATTGAGATGGCAGATGCATCTGGTATTCGCTTGTTACATCCCGAAGAAATGTCACCTTTAATAGCCAATTCTTCAGGAACAGGTGAATTGATCAGTTTTGCATTGGACAGGCAGGTTGAAAACATCATCATCGGTCTTGGCGGATCAGCAACTGTAGACGGGGGAATAGGCATCTTAAGTGCTCTGGGTATTAAATTTAGAGATGCGGATGGGCTTGAGCTGGCAGCTTTACCAATTAATATGTCACGTTTTCATCACATTGACACCTCATCTTTTGATAAACGGATTTTAAATTGTCGTATTACAGTCTTGTGTGATGTAGATAATACTCTTTTGGGTGAACAGGGATCAGCAGCTGTTTTTGGTCCGCAAAAAGGAGCAAGCTCTGCAGATGTTAAACTTTTGGAACATGCCTTGACCAATTTCTCTGAACTTGCTCACAAACTCACGGGAATCAATATGAATGAGATCCTACATGGTGGGGCTGCGGGGGGTATTGCTGCTACTATGCGAACATTTTTAAATGCGGAATTAGTGAATGGAGGAGAACATTTTTTACAAATCACTGATTTTGAAAAAAGTTTGAGTAATGCGGATCTGCTGATCACTGGTGAAGGAAGTTTAGATGAGCAAACTTTGCAGGGAAAGGGTCCTTTTGCAGTAGCTAAATATGCAAAACAAAAAGGAATTCCGGTGATCGGTCTTGCCGGAAAAGTACCTATTGAGGATCATTCGGAGATGAGTAAATTTTTCGATTTACTGCTAGCTATTGGCAATCAGCCAACTGATCTTAAAACCGCCATGAAAAATACCTCCTCTAACCTTATCCGTACTTCAATAGCAATTGGGAGATTTCTGTTAATATCGAAAAGTATTTAAAATATTTTCATTTAGCTTATTTTTTATCTCCAGATATGACCAACAAAAAATCATGAAAAATTCCCTTTTTCTGTTCATTGTATTCTTTAATTCTTTTGTTCATGCTCAAAGTTTGAATCAAAAGATCGAAAATGCATACAAAAGTTTTGAATCTGATCCTCAGTTGAGATTTGCCAGTAGTTCTTTGACAGTATTAAATGGAGAAAATGGAACTTTGATTTTTTCAAAAAATGGAAATCTAGGTCTGGCAAGTGCTTCAACCCTTAAAACAATCACTTCTGCGACAGCCTATCATATCCTGGGTAAAGACTTTACCTGGGAAACAACTCTTGGCTATTCCGGTTCAATTTCATCAAATGGTATTCTGAACGGAGATGTAATTATTACCGGTGGAGGAGATCCATCATTAGGAAGCGATCGGTATGATAACAGCCAATCTGAACTGCTTCTAAAAAAATGGACGGATGATTTGACCAAAGCCGGAATAAAATCAATCAAGGGACGAATTATTGCTGATGATCTTTTGTTTGGAACTGAAACTATGCCGGGTGGCTGGACATGGCAAGACATGGGCAATTATTATGGTGCCGGCTTATCTTCGCTCACTTGGCGTGAAAATCAATTTGAAATGTTTTTTAAACCCGGTAAAATCGGAGAAGCTGCCGAGTTATTACGGACTGATCCTGAAATGTCATATCTTAAAATTGTTAACGAAGTTAAGACTGGCGCTGCAGGAACAGGAGATAATGTTTATGCGTATTCTGCTCCATTTTCTACAATAATTTATTTAAGGGGTACTTATGGAATTGATCTGAAAAAGGCAATTGCCGCCTCGGTTCCCGATCCGGCTTATGATTTGGCATATCGTCTTCAGAATAAATTAAAGCAGTCTGATATTCCGGTTGAAAATGGGATAGTAACTTCAAGAGAGCTTTCTATACGTTCAAAGCCATTGATGCCGTTAACTAAGGTTATTTCTGTACATAAATCCCCTGCATTAGATCAAATAGTTTATCATTTCAATCAGAAAAGTATCAATCTGTTTGGCGAACATCTTGTAAAAACCATTGCCTGGAAAGAAGGGAAAGATATTACTATAAATCAGGGGGTGAAGCTGATGAAGGAATTCTGGAGTAAAAAAATCGGAGTCGACCCCTCTTCAATGAATATTTATGATGGTAGCGGACTTTC
>JAURKO010000200.1 GCA_030831705.1 Daejeonella sp.
CAAGAACCAAGAACCAAGAATCAAGAACCAAGAAACAAGAGACAAGAACCAATAATCAAGAGCCAAGAGCCAAGAGACAAGAACCAAGATTCTATACCAACCAACAACTAACTAACAGTAATTGGATTCAAAAAGAAATTATGTTTATTTGTATGATCAAACTAACCTTTAACAGATATGCTTTCTAAAAAGACACGTTATGCTTTAAAGGCCCTTGTAGTTCTGGGTAAAAATTTTGGAGGAACACCAATTCAAATTTCCAAAATTGCCACAGAGGAACATATACCAAAAAAATTTCTGGAGCAAATTCTACTTGATCTAAGAAATGCAGGGCTCTTATTCAGCAAAAAAGGTTCAGGGGGTGGATATGGTCTTGTAAAGGATCCTGCAGACATATCCGTGGTTCAGATATTACGTCTTACTGGCGGTCCGGTTGCTCTGCTTCCATGTGTTAGCCTGAATTTTTACCAAAAATGTGATGAGTGCGTCAATGAAGCGACCTGCGGAGTGAGGGATGTTTTTGTTGAGGTTAGAGATGCAACAGTCAAGATTTTGAGTGAAACAAGTATTGCAGATCTAATACAAAGAGAGAAAAATTTAATCTCTTCGTTTGGTTAGATATTTTTTTTCTAAAAAAGTCTACTTAATCTATATACATTGTATTATATTTGGACAATGAAAAAATTAGTCCTGCGTAGTTCCCATGCCACAGCTCTGAATTGTTGTTGACAGACTAATTAATCATTGAAGAAGACCTGACATAAATTAATTTTTATTTGCCTGAATCTCTTCACCATATGAAGAGGTTTTTTTTGAATTTTAAATGAATAGTTTCAGAACAGAATTAGAAGATCCGATTGTACAAAAGGATATCCTCGATCTCGAAAAGAAGATTCGAGAGTTTCGTGAAGGCAAGATCCACGACGAGAAATTTCGTAGCCTTCGTCTGGCGCGAGGCATTTACGGGCAGCGACAGCCGGGAGTACAAATGATCAGGATTAAACTCCCTTTTGGGAAAATAAGCTTTAAGCAAATTCTCCGTATTGCCGATATCTCTGATGAGTATGCCAGCAGTAATCTTCATTTAACCACGCGTCAGGATATTCAGATACATTATGTTAGTCTGGATCGTACCCCTGAACTTTGGGCAAAACTTGAGCGGGATGATATCACCCTCAGAGAGGCCTGTGGAAATACCGTTAGAAATGTAACTGCTTCCTCAACAGCCGGTATTGATCCGAATGAGCCTTTCGATGTTTCACCTTACGCCCATGCAACCTTTAAGTATTTTTTGCGGAACCCAATATGTCAGGAAATGGGGCGAAAATTCAAAATGGCATTCTCGGCAACCGAAGCCGATACAGCCTTTACCTATATTCATGATCTGGGTTTTATTCCGAAGGTTCAAAATAAAGATGGGAAAGAACTGCGTGGCTTTAAGGTATTGTTTGGTGGCGGACTTGGAGCTCAGCCTTCAATAGCTCATGCCGTTAATGATTTTCTTCCTGAGGATGAACTAATTCCATATATCGAAGCTACACTTCGCGTGTTCGACAGACATGGGGAGCGTATTAATAGGAATAAAGCGAGAATGAAATTTCTGGTAGCGAAATTAGGGCTTGAAGAAGTTTTAGCATTAATTGAAGCCGAGAAACTGGCAATACCATTTAAGAAATTCACAATTGATCGAAACACGATTTCCCAACCGGAAATTCCTCAAGTAAATACACTTCCAGAAGCACAAATCACAGACCAGTTTGAATATCAGCGCTGGCTTGACACCAATGTATTTGAGCAAAAGCAGGAAGGATTCTATGGTGTCTATATCAAGGTAACAACCGGAGATATTCCCACAGCAAAAGCGAGAAAGTTTATATCAGCTATCAGAGGATTAGTGGCAGATGAAATAAGAATCACCATTAATCAGGGTTTGCTGTTGAAGTTTGCAACAAAGCAGACCCTGCCGCTACTTTTTGAACGTTTAAAAGAACTGGATTTTGTTAAGCCGGGATTTGATAGTGTTGGGGATGTAACGACCTGCCCAGGTACAGATACCTGTAATCTTGGAATTTCCAATAGCACCGAATTAGCAAGGGTTTTGGAAGATCTTATTTCTGATGAGTATGATGAGTTATTAGAAAATCAGGATGTTAAAATAAAAATAAGCGGTTGCATGAACAGTTGTGGTCAGCACGGGCTTGCTCAAATAGGTTTCCATGGTAGTTCATTGAAGGCTGCTGGAAAAGTGGTTCCGGCAGCACAGGTTTTATTGGGTGGTGGAACTTTGGGTGATGGATTGGGTCGTGCGGCAGATAAAGTGATTAAAGTTCCATCGAAGAGAACAAAAGATGTGGTTAGGATGGTGCTGGATAATTACAAACAAAACAAGCATGAAAATGAACTTTTCAACGAATATTATGACCGAACCGGCAAAGATCATTTTTATCAGTTATTAAAACCACTTGCTGATTTAACTACACTTAAACCTGATGAGTTTGTCGACTGGGGTCATGAAGAGACCTTCGAAACGGCCATTGGTGTTGGAGAATGTGCGGGAGTAATGATTGATCTGGTTTCAACTTTATTGCTCGAAGCTGAAGAGAAACTTCAGTGGTCTGTTGAATCGTACGAATCGAAAGCATACGCTGATTCAATATACCATGCCTACAGTGTATTTATAAGTAGCGCAAAAGCCATGCTTCTGGATAAAGGCATCAACAGTAGTACTCAAACAGGAATCATTCGCGATTTTGATGAACAATATGGAGAGAGCAGTATCCTTGCAGGACTAGGAAGTTTTAGCGATCTGGTATTGCAAATAAATAAACATGAGCCATCGGCTGACTTTGCTCAACATTATGTGGGTACTACAGTTGATTTTATCAATAGAATTAAGAAAGTAAAGGAGGTGAATCAATCATGATACAAACCCAGATAAAAACTATAATTAAGGAGCCAAGAATTACACTGGTTGGTGCTGGTCCGGGTGATGCAGAACTAATTAGTTTAAAAGGAGTGCGTGTTCTTAAATCGGCAGATGTAGTTTTGTACGATGCTTTGGTAAACAATGAATTACTTGACTTTGCACCAGAAAATGCCATAAAAGTTTATGTAGGTAAACGTTCGGGGGATCATTCCTATTCGCAGGAAGCTGTAAACAAGCTGATGATTGATTATGCCTTGAATTATGGTCATGTCGTTCGTCTCAAAGGTGGAGATTCCTTTGTGTTTGGACGTGGTTTTGAGGAATTGGAAATGGCTGCCTCTTACAGTATTCAAACTGAAGTGGTTCCAGGAATCTCAAGTAGTATTTCTGTGCCCGCGCTTCAAGGTATTCCGCTGACTCATCGTGGAGCAAGCGAAAGTTTTTGGGTTGTTACCGGAACGACTAGTTCAGGAGAAATTTCCAAAGATCTTTACACTGCGGCAAAGACAAATGCTACAATCGTAGTTCTGATGGGAGTGAAAAAATTAAAGGAGATTGCTGAAATATTTATTAATGAGGGCAAAGGCAGACTTCCGGCTGCGGTTATTCAAAACGGATCAATGGAAAATGAGAAAGTAGTTGTGGCTACCGCTGCAACAATTTTTGAAACTGCCCAGGATCAAAAAATTGACTCCCCGGCTTTAATTATATTCGGTGAGGTAGTTAGCTTACATTCAAAATTTCAACCAATTAAGGCTTTTTATGAGCTTTCAGAAGGGGAATAATAAGGAAGGTGTAAATGAGGGAAATCAACTTTTCCCGGTGTTCCTTAAGCTAAATCAGCTTAAGGTTTTACTGGTTGGTGGGGGTAATATCGGACTTGAAAAACTACAGGCAGTATTAATCAATAGCCCTGAAGCTAAAATTACTCTTGTTTCTGACACCTTTCTACCGGCAGTTCTGGATTTTGTTGCAACGTATCCTCAAGTGAAACTTTTTCACAGAAAGTTTGAACCAAATGACCTGCCTGGACATGATCTTGTTATTCTTGCAACCGGAGATAATATAGTGAATGCAGAAATCAGAACACAGGCACGTGAGCTGAATTTATTGATTAATGTGGCAGATAAGCCTGAGCTTTGCGATTTTTACCTGGGTTCAATTGTTAAAAAAGGAGATCTTAAAATCGGTATTTCTACGAATGGTAAATCGCCAACAGTGGCCAAACGTTTGAAAGAACTTTTTCAGGATAACCTGCCTGATGAACTGGATCTTTCCTTGCAGCAAATGAATGCATTCAGAAATACACTCAATGGCGATTTTGCACATAAAGTGAAAGAGTTAAACAAGGCAACGGCCATTCTTGTCACTCCTGCAGTTGAGCAGGTGGCCAGCCGCAGAATGCGCTGGGCTTTATGGAGTGTCGGATTTTTTAGTATTCTGTTGGTTTTGGGTCTGTTCTGGTTTAATAATCCATTATTCAGGAATTATTTAGAGGGAATTCATCCTACTTTTTATTATTTCCTGATAGCTGGATTTATTTTCGCGATGATTGATGGAGCAATAGGAATGTCTTATGGAGTTACTTCCACAACCTTTTCTTTGTCGATGGGAATTCCGCCGGCCTCAGCAAGTACCGCAGTACATGTGTCAGAGATATTGAGTAATGGCATTGCAGGATGGATGCATTTCAGGATGAAAAATGTGAATATGCGTTTGTTCTGGTTATTGCTTGTTCCGGGTGTAATTGGCGCTGTAATCGGTGCAGTATTGCTTTCGTCACTTGAACATTACACCTACATTACCAAGCCAATCGTTTCATTTTATACCTTGATTCTTGGAGTGGTAATTCTGCTTAAAGCGATTAATTTGAATCGGAAGAAGGTCGGAGCAAAGATTAAAAACATTCGTTTTTTGGGTTTTGGAGGTGGATTTATTGATGCGGTTGGTGGTGGTGGCTGGGGATCAATAGTATTGTCATCTCTTATTGCAGGTGGACGTAATCCTCGTTATTCCTTGGGAACGGTAAAACTTTCGAGGTTCTTTATTGCATTGATGAGTTCTCTGGCATTCATTACTATGCTGAATAATGTTTACTGGGATGCTGTAATGGGCTTGGTTATCGGCAGTGCAATTGCTTCGCCAATTGCAGCGCGTTTATCTAATAAAATTTCGGTTAAAGCAATCATGTTTGCGGTTAGTATAATTGTTATTGTCGTGAGTCTTAAAACAATTATTACCACCCTAATTAATTTATTTAATTAAGTATTTTTGCCGAAATACTACAGAATAATGAAAGAAAAATCCAAGCTCATACGAACCCAGGCAGCACGCTCATCAAACAGAGAGCATTCTGTGCCCCTTTATCTCACATCCAGTTTTGTTTTTGATAATGCAGAGCATGGAAGAGCTATGTTTGCGGATGAAATTGAAGGAAATATTTATTCGCGGTATTCAAATCCAAATACAACAGAATTTATAGATAAAGTCCGCGATTTTGAAGGAGCTGAAGCTGGATTAGCTTTTTCATCTGGCATGGCGGCAGTATTTGCTTCGATTGCAGGTTTACTACGCAGTGGTGATCATATCGTAGCCTTCAGATCAATTTTTGGATCTACCCATCAGTTATTTACTCAATTACTACCCCGCTGGGGAATCACCACAACTTATGTTGATGCTTCGAGGCCAGAAGATTTTGAACCTGCTTTGCGCCCGGAAACCAAAATGGTATTTCTTGAAACCCCATCCAATCCCGGACTTGAGTTGGTTGATTTGGAGTGGCTTGGGGAATTAAAAAAGAAATATAATTTCATTTTGAACGTTGATAATTGTTTCGCTACTCCTTATTTACAAAAGCCCATTGAATATGGTGCAGATTTGGTTAGTCATTCTGCAACTAAGTACATGGACGGACAGGGGAGAGTACTAGGAGGAGTTGTTGTAGGCCGCAAAGACCTATTAAAAGAGCTGATGTTCTTTATCCGTCATACTGGTCCGGCAATGTCGGCCTTCAATGCATGGACCATTTCCAAAAGTCTTGAAACACTTACTGTACGAATGGACAGACATTGCAGCAATGCCCTGAAAGTGGCAGAGATTCTTGAACAAAATCCTGAAGTAGAAGTGGTGAGATATCCTCATTTACCTTCTCATCCGCAATATGAACTTGCAAAGCGTCAGATGAAACAGGGTGGTGGCATAGTTACATTCGTTGTAAAAGGTGGATTTGAGCGCGGAAAACGTTTTATGGATGCATTGAAGATGATTTTGTTATCACCAAATCTAGGAGATACCCGTTCCATTGCAACCCATCCGGCCTCAACAACACATTCCAAATTAAATGATGCAGAACGGGCGCAGATTGGAATATCTCCGGGTAGTATCAGGATATCTGTCGGTTTGGAGGATATCGATGATATTCTGGAAGATTTGACACAGGCACTCGATAATTCAAAAAATTAAACAATGAATAGCCCGCAAAAAATACTTGAGGAAATCAAAGGTCTAGGGATTGAACAATCGCTAGAATATCTGGTGAATACTTTTCCTGGTCAAGTAATTTTTTCTACGAGTTTTGGATGGGAAGATCAGGTTATTTCACACATCATATTTAAAAATAATCTACCGATTAAAGTATTTACACTCGAAACAGGAAGATTATTTCCGGAAACGTATTATGTCTGGAACCGCACACTCGAGATGTATGGCAAGTCTATTCATGCTTATTATCCGGATACCACAGCAGTTGAAACGTTAGTTAGTTCAAAAGGCCCCAGTAGTTTTTTTGATTCTGTAGAGAACCGTAAGGAATGTTGCGGAATCAGGAAGATTCAACCTTTGAAACGTGCATTGTCCGGAAATTCTTGCTGGATTACAGGTATCCGCGCGGAGCAATCGCAAAATAGGGAACATATGGATCCGATTGAATGGGATGAGGGTAACCAAATCCTTAAATTTCATCCTATTTTCGATTGGACACTTGATCAGGTTAAGGCATTTATCCGTGATAACAATATCCCTTATAATCCATTGCATGACAAGGGTTTTCCGAGTATCGGATGTGCTCCTTGTACGCGGGCAGTCATGGAGGGTGAAGATTTCAGAGCCGGCAGATGGTGGTGGGAAGATCAGGATAAAAAGGAATGTGGATTACATTCTTCCTGATAATGTGAATTGATTTTTTACGCAACACAATGCGATTGTAAATTTTAACATGAATAAACAAGACACAACTTATTTAGACCAGCTGGAAGCAGAAGCGATATATATACTGCGTGAGGTTGCCGGGCAGTTTGAAAAACCTGCTTTGTTATTTTCCGGTGGGAAGGACTCGATAACACTAGTCAGACTTGCTGAAAAAGCATTCAGACCCGGAAAATTTCCTTTCCCCTTGGTACATATAGATACAGGACATAATTTTCCTGAAACAATTACGTATCGCGACGAAATGATCTCAAGGATTGGTGAAAAATTGATTGTAGGCTATGTCCAGGATTCGATCGATCAGGGAAAGGTAATTGAACAGACAGGTAAAAATGCGAGCCGAAATGCACTGCAAACAGTTACTTTACTCGATACCATCACTGAAAATAAGTTTGATGCCTGTATAGGTGGTGCCCGTAGGGATGAGGAAAAAGCGCGTGCAAAAGAAAGAATATTTTCAGTCAGGGATGAATTTGGACAATGGGATCCTAAGCGTCAGCGACCTGAATTATGGAATATATATAACGGCAGGATTCATAAGGGAGAAAATGTGAGGGTTTTTCCAATCAGTAACTGGACTGAACTGGATGTTTGGAATTATATCCGCCGTGAAAAAATTGAATTGCCATCTATTTATTTTGCACATGAGCGGGAAGTAATTACCCGAAACGGACAGCTAATGGCTGCAGCTGAGTTCTTGAATATTGATCATGAGGATCATATTGAGCGTAAGAAAGTTCGTTTCAGAACGGTTGGAGATATGACCTGTACTGCAGCTGTAGAATCACATGCAGATCAAATTGATGACATCATTGAAGAAATAAGAATTTCAAAAATAAGTGAACGGGGTGCCAGAATGGATGATAAAGTATCTGAAGCTGCAATGGAAGACCGTAAGAAGGGGGGCTATTTTTAATATGGATTTACTTAAATTTTTTACAGCTGGTAGTGTAGACGATGGGAAAAGTACCTTAATAGGACGTCTTCTTTATGATAGTGGGTCAATACTCGCCGACCAGCTTGAGGCTTTACAACAATCGAATCGTAAAAATGATGACGGAACGATTGATCTGGCTATTTTAACAGATGGACTGAAGGCAGAACGCGAGCAGGGTATCACCATTGATGTAGCCTACAAATATTTCCAGACCGACAGAAGAAAATTTATTATTGCTGATACTCCAGGTCATATCCAGTACACCCGTAATATGGTTACCGGAGCGTCTAATTCTGATCTGGCAATTATTCTGGTTGATGCCCGCAATGGTGTTGTGGAACAAACAATCAGACATTCTTTTCTTGTTTCACTTCTTGAGCTTAAGCATGTAGTTGTCTGTATCAATAAGATGGATATGGTAGCTTATAGCGAAGATGTATTTAATTCAATAAAAGAAGCCTATTCGGAAATCGCTGTTAAACTTAACCTGAAGGAGGTAACTTTTATTCCGGTAAGTGCTCTCAAGGGAGATAATATTGTAAATAAATCAGATAAAATTTCATGGTATAGTGGAAAATCTCTGCTTGATCATCTCGAAACTATCGAGGTCAATGAGGCGGTTTTGTCACATCAGGCTAGGATGCCTGTACAATGGGTTATCAGACCTCAAACGGATGAACTTCATGATTACCGCGGTTATGCAGGCCGAGTTCTAAGTGGTAGTTTTCACGTAAATGATAAGATTACTGTTTTACCTTCAGGAATTCATTCAGAGATCAGTAAAATCGAAACCAACTTCATAGAACAAGACGAAGCACAGTCTGGAATGTCTGTTACCCTTCATCTCAAAGACAATATAGATATTGGTCGTGGCGATATTTTAGTCAACTCTTCTCATGAGCCATTGGTTTCTCAGGAGATTGAAGCTGATTTATGCTGGATGGATACCCGCCCGTTGGATTCTTCTATCATGTACCTGATCCAGCATAATAGCAAAGTTACCAAGTGTAAGATCCGCGAGATTCTTCACAAGGTTAACATCAATACGCTTGAAAAAATTCAAACTGATACTTTTCAATTAAATGATATTGGCCGGATCGTCCTTAAAACAGCTGAACCACTTGCTTTTGATTTTTATCAGAACAACAAACTCAATGGAGGAGCAATTTTAATAGACCCTCGTACAAACCTGACTGTTGGAGCTTTGATGTTTCGCGCTAATGCAGGGTATTAGGTTTATGCTATAAAAACAAAGTTAATTAAAACCAGGGATCCGAATAGCCCTATGCTTTAGCTCAGGGTGAGTGAATATCATGTTTTCAGTCGGGCTTTAGCCCAAAACCTAAGCTACATAACGGAACATATTCTGGTGCTTCAGCGCTAGAGCTTGAAAAGAATAATTAATAATCAGGAATATCAATCGGACTGAACCCGAGGTCAAATAATTTCTATGACCGTTGTTGAAATCAATGAAATTTTATCCGTCTATTGATCGCTAAGTTTACACGGGTTCTTTCAGATAGGATATGCATTTCAAAATTCCTAACTTTGATAAAAATATAAAGTAGTGAAAGTATCCTTAAAAAGAGTAAATGACGCGGTTCATTTCGAAGCATCAGCCCCTTCCTCGACAGTAAAAGTACACATCGATGGTTCTCCGGATATTGGTGGACAAGCTTTAGGTGTACGACCAATGGAAATGGTACTTATGGCCCTGGCCTCTTGTAGTTCTTTGGATTTGGTTTTAATTCTTAAAAAACAAAAACAAGTCATTACTGATTTCTCGGTTGATGTAGAAGCAGAACGTAGGGAACAGATTCCGAATATTTTCACTAAGATTCATTTATTATTTCACCTCAAGGGGGATATTGACCCAGTTAAAGCAGAAAGAGCTGCTGAGCTTGCAGTAAAAAAATACTGTTCTGTGCATGATATGCTGGCTGCAGGGGGAGTAGAGATTAGCTATTCTTTGGAAATCAGTAAATAAATTTATCGATGAGAGACCCGATAACTATCTGGTCTCAATTGTCAATTGTCAACTGTCAATTGTCAACTGTCTTATGACTTTTAAATAACATGTTTAAACATATAATATTGTAATTTTACCTTAAGAAAAAACAAAACAAAATGGAAGCAGCAGTAAAAACCAACTGGATTATTGATTCAACGCACTCAGAAGTGCATTTTAAAGTTAAGCATCTGGTAATTTCTACCGTTACAGGTACATTTAAATCTTTTGCAGGCAGTATGGAATCAGAGAGCGAAGATTTCCAAAATGCATCAATTGAATTTGCACTGGATGTAGATAGTATTGATACCAATCAGGAGCAGCGTGATGGCCACCTTAAGTCGGCAGATTTTTTTGATGCAGCGCAATTCCCGAAAATATTATTCAAGTCAGCCTCGTTTAAAAAAGTGGGCGATGATTATGAATTGTCCGGAGATTTGACAATAAAAAATGTAAGTAAGCCAATAAAATTAAACGTAGAGTTTGGTGGTAGAGCAACTGATTTCTATGGAAATGATAAAGCAGGTTTTGAAGTTTCAGGAAAGATCAGTCGTAAAGAGTTTGGATTAACATGGGATGGTATTACCGAAGCAGGTGCGATAGTTGTTGGTGATGAAATCAAACTTCAGATTAACATTCAATTCGCAAAACAAGCATAACCAAGTATATTTCTGTTAAAGGCTGCCTCCTCAGAATGGCAGCCTTTTTTTTTGATTTAATTCCAATAAGCCAATAAGCATTGTTATTGTTTTGGGTTCAGTAGTATTTTTCGGGCAGCTTTTTCGTCTTTTTCTAGTTGTTTTTTGAGATCTTCCAGCGAATTGAATTTTTCATCTCCACGCAGGTAATCCAAAAAATTAATACGAATGGTTTTCCCATAAATATCTTCATTAAAATCAAAAATGTTTACTTCGATATTGCGACTCATTCCATTTATCGTAGGGCGATGGCCAATATAGGCCATTCCAAAAGCAGATTTTAAATCCGATTCAGTAGACTTCAATTCTACACTCACAGCATAAATACCATCCGAGGGAATGAGCTTATAGTTTTCTTCAATAAATAAGTTTGCAGTTGGAAAGCCAAGTACACGGCCAAGCTGATCACCTTTGATTACTTTTCCACTCAATTGGAAGGCATATCCGAGAAATTCACTTGCAGTTTTAACATCACCACCTAAAATAGCATTTCTGATTTTGGTTGAACTTACGGCAACATCATTGATATCCTGTTCTGGAATTTCCTCTACATCAAAATCAAACGCTGAAGCAAAGTTTTGTAATTCTGTCAGTCCCCCTTTACGATCTTTTCCAAAACGGTGATCATAGCCAATAATAATATGGCGGGTACCAATTTTATCAACCAATATTTCTTTAATATAATCCTGAGGTGATAGGTTGGAAAAATCCCGGGTGAAGGGTGTGATAATAAGATGATCTATGCCAAGTGCAGCAAGTTTTTCAGCTTTTTCATTCATTGAGCTAATCAGCTTGATATGCAGATCATCAGGGTGAAGGATCATTCGTGGATGAGGGAAAAAAGTAAGAATCACAGTTTCTCCTGCTTTCTTTTTTGCGACTTCCTGTAAACGGCTAATTATTTTCTGATGTCCGATATGAACTCCGTCAAAAGTCCCGATAGTAACAACAGCATTATGGATTTTTTTGAACTCGTCAATGTGATTGTAAATCTTCATCATTTAATAGAGGAGGTCAAAACTAAGAATAATTATTATTTTAAATTACCCAATTCTTTAATCTGCCTGATGTGGTTAACCAGCTCCATAACTTCAAAAGCATTTTCGACATCATAATCTCCGCTTTTAGTCCGGCGAAGTGACTGCAGGTGTGCAGCATTATTCAGGGTTTTTCCAAAATCATGCACCAGAGACCGGATGTAGGTGCCTTTACTACAAACTACTTTGAAATCAACTTCCGGAAGTTCAATCCTAGTTATTTCAAACTGGCTGATGCTTATTTTTCGTGTTTTTAATTCTATGGTTTCCCCTCTCCGTGCTTTCATATAAAGTCGTTCACCATCAATTTTGACTGCCGAATGTGGAGGAGGGTATTGATCTATATCTCCGATAAATTGTTTTGTATTGGCTCTGATTTTCTCTTCGTTAAGCTCACCAATATCGAATATCTCGTCAATTTCAGTTTCAAGGTCATAAGAGGGAGTACTAGCTCCTAGTATCATCGTGCCGGTATATTCTTTCTGCTGAGCTTGAAAGCCATCAATCTTCTTAGTCATCTTACCTGTGCAGATAATCAATAATCCGGTTGCTAGCGGATCTAGTGTGCCTGCATGTCCTACTTTTAGCTTCAGAGGCTTAAATGAATTACGAATCTTTCCTACAACATCAAAACTGGTCCATTTATAGGGTTTGTTAATGAGTAGTAATTCACCGTCGGTAAAATTAAATTCAGGAAATACTTTTTCTGTTTTTTCGCCCATCAGATCACCTTAAGATCATAGCCTGAAAGCAGAAGGATCAGAATAATACCTCCAACAATGATGCGGTACCAGCCGAAAATCCTGAATCCCCTGCTTTGCAGAAAAGTGATGAAATATCTTATAGCAAGCATGGCAACTATGAAAGCAACCAAATTTCCAATAATCAATAAATTTACCTGTTCCTGGTTGATTGCAAATCCATTCTGGTAGAAATCAAAGAGTTTCTTGGCAGTTGCTCCGAACATTGTAGGCACTGCAAGAAAGAACGAAAATTCTGCAGCAGTTTTTCTGGAAAGCTTTTGCGACATGCCGCCAACAATTGTTGAAGCAGATCTGGACACTCCGGGAATCATTGATATACACTGAAATAGTCCGATTTTAAAGGCAGTTCCATAAGTAATATCATCCGTATTGTTGATATCTCCATGATTAAACCACTGATCTACGAATAGAAGAATTAGTCCCCCAATAAGCAAAGAAATGGCTACAGCAAGTGGACTTTCTAATAACTGGTCAATTTTATCACTAAGTAACAAACCAAAGAATACAGCTGGGAGAAATGCAACAAGAAGTTTAAAATAGAAACCAATGCTTTGGAAAAATCGTTTGAAGTAAAGTACAATAACGGATAGGATTGCACCGAGTTGAATTGCAACTGTAAACAGCTTGACAAAGTTATCAGACTGAATTCCCATCAAAGAAGATCCGAGAATCATATGTCCTGTGGAAGAAACCGGTAGAAATTCAGTGAGACCTTCAATTAATGCCAGAAGAATAGCCTGAAATACAGTCATTATTTTTTAAGAATAGCAACAAAGCCAATTGCAAATCCTATTAACACAACAATTGGGGCAAGCACAATCTTTCTGAATTCGTATATATTGGTGTCACCAATCATGAGCATGAAGCCAAAAAAAACTACAATGATACTCAGTACGATCAATCTGTAATTGTTTTTACTGAAAACGAAACCTTCTTTCGGGGTTTCTTTGATAGGGTTGTCTTTTTGTGCCATTATTTATAAAGGTCG
>JAURKO010000201.1 GCA_030831705.1 Daejeonella sp.
CAAAGGTCCAGCCATATTCATATTGCCCAATCAATGGATAAATACAATTTGCTCCAACTCCAATGTCCAGTACTTTAATATGTTTGCCTTTAGGAAGTTTGCCATCATCTCCAATAAGCAAATCTGCAGCGTAATGAATGTAATCAGCTCTAGCGGGTATTGGCGGACATAGAAACCCTTCGGGAATATCCCATAAACCAATAGTATAAAACTGCTTTAGAAGGGCTTTATTCAATGATTTGACTGCATTTGGATCGGCAAAATCAATAGAAAGATCCTCAAATGGATTGGGCGAAACATAATCTGCCAGTTCAGGGCAAGCTTTGATCAGCTCCGGAAAATTATATCGGTGCCTATGCCTGTTTCGAGGATGAAAATTATCTTTTTCTTCAGGAATTGATTTTTTTTGAGGCATTCAGCTAAATTATCTAAATATCGTGAGTTCGTTATTAAACTATCTAAAGATTAATATTTAACCACATAGATTAGCCTTTTTTATGCTTTAAAGGAAACATAGATTATAAATCTCATAGATTGAAGCGAAGCTTCAAGGCTATCTGTGTCTAATATGTAGCTGAGAATAATAAAAAGCTATGTTTCTATGCGGTTTTATTAAATTTTATGTCTAGTTCACGTTAAACAAAATGAGCTTAGAAAGAATACCCAACCTTTCTAAATGGAAATTCCATTTTCAATAAGGTCTGCGACCGTATCAATATCACTGAGCTCCTCGAGAAAGACATATGAAATACCAAGATCAATGAAATCCTCAATTGTTTTTGCAAAAACCTTATCCGTACTCCAGGGCTTGTTGATGAACAATTCAGGATAAAATTTAGTTAATCCAAGCAGGTAGTACCCGCCATCTCGTGCAGGTCCTATAACAGCATTATTTGATTCAAGCAAAGCGAGTGCTTCCTCAAGAGTTTCCATTTTTAATTGTAAACAATCACTACCAATTATGATAATCTGGGTAAAACCTTGATCAAAAAGCTCTTTGAATGAATTTAACATCCGTTCTCCGAGATCATTCCCGTTTTGTTTTCTTTTAGTATATCCGGGGACACTCCAAAGGTCATAATCACTGACTTCATCAGCATAGTAAATAAACTTTCTAAAACTCAAACTTCTAGTAATTTCAAGGGTATGTTGAAGTAATTGCTGATAAATCTCAAGAGCCCGTTCATCGCCAATATCCTTTGCCAAGCGTGTTTTTACCTGCCCAGAAATTGGGTTTCTTACAAAAATTACCAAAGCAGTTGTGCTAAGCATAGTCATTTTTAAACTGAAAGGCTTCCTCCACAGCTAGATCCTTCGCCGGCGGTACATCCAAAGCAATGCTGTTTTATAACGATATTCCTGTTCTTCAGTATCACAAAATCAAAATCTGAAATATGCTGGTTCCCTGAAGTGCTAAGTTTAAGGTCGAGCATCTGATTAAAATCACAATCATACAAATAGCCATCCCAGCCAACTGAAAGTGTATTACGGCACATTAGATTTTGAACAGAAGCAGGATTAAAAGCTGATATCAATTTATCCATATACCTGCTGTAATTCCCAGAGCTCAACAAATAATCAAGATAGCGGCTAATGGGCATATTTGTAATCGCAAATAGCTGGTTAAAAACGATATCATATCTTGAAGCAAGCTCCATTTTATATTCTTTCTCAAGTGCTGTCTGTGAAGGGGGAAGGAAAGCTCCTGCGGGATTATAAACCAGATTCAGCATTAAACCGCTCCCCTCCTTTCCATAACCCACCCGATTAAGCATTTGAAGCGCCTTGATAGAGTCTTCAAAAACCCCATCACCACGTTGTCTGTCGGTTCGATCTTGAGTAAAACTGGGAAGTGAAGAAACTACTTCCACCTGATGCTGCTTAAAAAAATCCGGAAGGTCATAGAAACGCTTATTTGCAAGAATGATTGTCAGATTGCATCTAACAATTACATGCTTTCCAAGTTTCTTTATTTGCTCTACTAACCAGCGAAAATCAGGATTGAGTTCAGGAGCACCTCCGGTAAGATCAACTACATCAATTTCTGAATTTTTAAGCACATCCAGGCAAAATTGCATCGTGCTTCGGCTCATCATTTCCTTTCGGTCAGGTCCAGCGTCCACATGGCAATGCTTGCAGGTTTGGTTGCACATTTTGCCCAGATTCAGCTGCATGATATCGATACCAGAGGCCCGCAGTGGATACATTCCACTTAGCACCAGTTTCTCATTAAAGGTAGGATGAATACTCCCTAAGGAGTTTTCGAGTACCTCAAGTTGATTTTCAGAATCAGCTAGAGGATGTTGCAAAACTTTTAATGATTTAATCATAAATTGTTACATTCCAATTTCTTTGACCTTATTCATCATCTGCACACCATGGACAAGAACTGCACCACCTTTTATTGCTGATGCCACATGGACAGCTTCCATCATTTGTGCTTCGCTATATCCCTTTTCAAAGGCATCACTGCTGTAGGCATCAATACAATAGGGACATTGAACCGCATGAGCTACTGCCAATGCAATCAGTGATTTTTCTTTAGCTGTCAAATGGCTGTCCTTAAATACTTCACCATAATAAGAAAAGAATTTATCAGCAAGTTCTTTCTGGTATTCAGCGATGTTACCGAATTTATCCAGGTCTTTTGCATTGTAATAATGATTTTCCATTTTCAATAGTTTCTTAATAAGAAGTTAATGACCTATAATTTATAAAACCTCTACATGACACTGTTTAATAGATTCTGTTTCCATAAAATTCATCACTGCTTAAATTTTATTATGCAAGTTTAAGTAATAAGTATATTCTTTTTGATTAGAAATTAGTGAAGTGTTTTATAATTAAATTTTCTTGCTGTCTTTCAGTCTAAAAATGTTCAACACTTGCCAATGACAATTTCTGATGAAATTTATTGTAAGTACTTTGGAAATCATTTTTTGTTTCATGCCAGACCATTGAAAAGATTCAATCTGATATATTTGTACTTAGCGAGCTCAGTATATTTCTTCGACCTATGCAATCCAAAGTTGTATTGTTCGTTCAAATGGTAAAATGGCCTTAGAAGCAGTTCATCTTTTTTTTCTAAAAATTGTAATATCGGTTGAAATCAAACAATAAAATATAAAATATGAAATTTAAATCAGTCTTTGTAGTTAGTATTTTACTGGCATTTAACGTTCAGTGTTTTGCACAAATTGCCGGTAAATGGAGTATTGATAAGGCAAGTGCCTGGCAAAAAGAAAATTCATGGATTAATGGCGCCAATTTTATTCCAAGCACAGCAATCAACCAGCTGGAGATGTGGCAGGCTTCCAGTTTTGATCCTCAAACAATCGATCGGGAGCTGGGATGGGCTGAAGAAATTGGTTTCAATACCATGCGTGTATATTTACACAGTCTGGCTTACCAACAAGACCCTTCGGGTTTTAAAAACAGAGTATCACAATATCTCAGTATCGCTGATAAGCACAAAATCAAGACAATTTTTGTATTTTTTGATGACTGCTGGAATAAGCTTGGAGTGATCGGAAAGCAGCCCGCTCCTAAACCAGGAATACATAATTCAGGTTGGGTGCAAGATCCTGGGGATCCGAATTATAAGGATACTGAAAATTTTCCGGCACTTGAAACCTATGTGAAGGATGTTCTGAATCATTTCTCTAAGGACAAGCGTATTCTTCTTTGGGATTTATACAATGAACCAGGCAATTCGGGCAAATTTGACACTTCAATGCCGCTCTTAACTAAGGTTTTTGAATGGTCCAGACAGGTTAACCCAGACCAACCATTATCTGTCGGACTTTGGAGATGGGATTTTGAGAAACTAAATGCCTTCCAGGTTCTGAATTCAGATATAATAACGTATCATGATTATGAAGCAGCAGAATGGCATAAAAGAGTGGTACAAGTTTTAAAAACCCATGGCAGACCCCTGATTTGTACTGAATATATGGCTAGGACAAATAACAGTACTTTCGCCAACACGATGCCTATGTTGCAAAAAGAGAATATTGGGGCGATAAACTGGGGATTGGTTTCTGGGAAGACGAATACAATTTATGCTTGGGACAAACCAATTAAAGATGGTGCTCAGCCTGAAGTATGGTTTCATGACATTTTCTGGCCGGATGGTAGACCTTATCGGAAAGAAGAAACTGATCTAATCAAAAAATTGAATAAGAAATAAATTCCTAAATCTGATTATTGGCTTAATTTTGGACGCTTATAAGCATTACTGATATCAAGATATGCGCGTCAATTCAATTAATCCTGCAAACGGACAGGTAATTCAATCCTACCAGACCCACTCTTCTAAGGAAGTAGGTGAAATTATTAAACTTACTCAAAAAACTTGGGAAAAATGGAGAGATACCACTTTTTCATTACGGTCTGAGTATTTATGCGCTGATGCTAAAATCCTACGGAATAGAAAAGAAGAGCTCGCTATTCTAATGGCAGTTGAAATGGGGAAACCCTTGCAAGGTGGCCGCGCCGAAATCGACAAATGCGCAGATGTTTGTGAGTATTATGCTAAAAATGGAGCAAATTTCTTAAAAAATGAAGCGGTTGATACCGATGCTTCAAAAAGCTATGTCAATTTCCAGCCTATTGGAATTGTGCTTGCTGTGATGCCCTGGAATTTTCCTTTCTGGCAGGTTTTCCGTTTTCTTGCCCCTGCCCTAATGGCTGGTAATGCCGCGCTATTGAAACATGCATCCAACGTTTTCGGCTGTGCCATTGAGATTGAAAAAATCATTATTGAAGCTGGATTTCCTGAAAATCTGTTGCGCACACTGCTCATTACAGGGAATGAAGTAGAACAGGTGATTGAAAATCCACTGGTTCAGGCTATAAGTCTTACCGGAAGTACTGAAGCAGGTAAAAAGGTTGCAGCAAAAGCAGCCTCCTTACTCAAAAAATCAGTTCTTGAGCTTGGTGGAAGTGACCCATACCTGATTCTGGAAGATGCTGATATCGAACTAGCTGTCGAAAGTTGTGTTAATAGCCGACTGATTAATAGCGGACAAAGCTGCATAGCTGCAAAACGATTTATTGTAGTTAAGTCCATTGAAAAGGAGTTCACTGAACTATTCAGACAGAAAATGTCCGCAAAAGTTATGGGAGATCCGATGGATAAAAATACCGATATCGGTCCGCAGGCCAGACCAGATCTGAGAGATGAACTTCATCAGCAAGTACTTAAGAGCATTAAACTTGGTGCTAAATGTATTTTAGGTGGAGAAATAACTGCAGGGGCTCATTCTTTTTACCCTCCCACCATTCTGACTGAAGTTAAAAAAGGAATGCCGGCTTATGAAGAAGAACTTTTCGGTCCCGTGGCAGCGA
This sequence comes from Daejeonella sp., assembly GCA_030831705.1. Classification (GTDB taxonomy): domain Bacteria; phylum Bacteroidota; class Bacteroidia; order Sphingobacteriales; family Sphingobacteriaceae; genus Daejeonella. The sequence continues at coordinate 5,350 of JAURKO010000201.1, forward strand.
TTATTTCCGCAGATGATCAGGAGGATGCCATCCGAATTGCCAATGATACGATATTTGGTTTGGGTGCTGCAGTATTTACCAACGATTTAAAGCGTGGCGAAACAATTGCATCACGCTTTCTGGATGCAGGTGCATGCTTTGTGAATGCTATGGTTAGATCCGATTCAAGATTACCATTTGGCGGAATTAAGCAATCAGGATATGGCCGGGAACTTGGAGTATATGGTATTAGAGAATTCGTGAATGTTAAAACAGTCCTTGTAAGCTGAAAGTATAAAGCGGAAAGCTTAAAGCTAATTTCACATCTCATATCTCCCATCTATCCATAATTTACCCCAACTTGACCATCTGAATACTCAAAAACCCTATCTTTGCAATTAATAACAATTGGCAATTTTTTGTCCTGAATTATCAATGAGCAAAAGAGGAAGAGTTCTGGTTGCAATGAGTGGTGGAGTAGACAGTTCGGTAGCAGCAGTAATGCTTCACGAGCAGGGCTATGAGGTGATTGGTCTAACCATGAAAACGTGGGATTATGCGTCTTCTGGAGGCTCTTCCAAAGAAACAGGCTGTTGTAGCTTGGATAGTATCAATGATGCCCGTGCACTGGCAGTTGGCTATGGATTTCCGCACTATATTCTCGATATACGATCTGAATTCGGGGATTTTGTAATCGATAATTTTGTTGATGAGTATATAGCAGGCAGAACCCCTAACCCTTGTGTTTTATGTAATACTCATATTAAATGGGAAGCCCTTCTAAAACGTGCAGATAAGCTGGATTGTGAGTTTATTGCAACCGGACATTATGCAAACATCCGTTTACAGGACAATGGTAGATATGTAATTAGTAAAGGCAAGGATGAACACAAGGATCAGTCTTATGTTTTGTGGGGGGTATCTCAAGAAAATTTAGCGCGCACTCAATTTCCTTTGGGAAGTTTTGCAAAATCAGAAATCAGGCAAATGGCCATGGATATGGGACAATTGGAGCTTGCAAATAAATCTGAAAGCTATGAAATCTGTTTTGTACCCGATAATGATTATCGTGCCTTTTTAAGAAATAAAGTACAGGATCTGGATGAACGCATAGGTCCCGGTAATTTCATGCTTAATGATGGTAGCATTGTAGGAAAACACCTGGGTTATCCTTATTACACAATCGGTCAGCGCAAAGGATTGGGTGTAGCCTTTGGTCACCCCATGTTTGTAACACGAATACTACCCGAAAGTAATACCGTCATGCTTGGAACGATTGAAGAGCTCGAAAAATCAGAGGCTATGGTGAGAAATGTCAATCTGGTAAAGTATGAGAATATTCCTGAGCCAATTGAAGCAATAAGTAAAATCAGATATAAAGATTCTGGTGCGATGAGTACATTGACTCAGGAAGGTGAACTGATCAAGATTAATTTTCATCATTCAGTTTCCGGTATTGCACCGGGCCAATCAGCAGTTTTCTATGAAGGAAATGACTTAATTGGGGGAGGATTTTTAGTCTGATTCTTTTCCTTATGGTTCCTATTTTTTAAGGAATTACTTTATTTCATTTCTATTTTAGTCGGAAAATTCAATTTCAGCGCTATTCACATTTGTCTTTCCCTTTTATAATCCCTTTATTTGCAGAATATCAAAGAATTGAATGGCCAAAAATTTACTTATTGTTGAGTCACCAGCGAAAGCCAAAACTATCGAAGGGTATCTTGGAAAAGATTTTCTCGTTAAATCAAGCTATGGTCACATCCGAGACCTGATAAAGACCGACGACGCAATTAATGTAAACAACAATTTTGAACAGCGCTATGAAGTTCCCTCTGATAAAAAAGCCGTAGTAAATGAATTAAAGAGACTGGCAAAAGATGCAGAGATGGTATGGCTGGCATCGGATGAGGACCGTGAGGGAGAAGCAATATCTTGGCATCTTTTCGAAACATTAGATCTCAAAGAGGATAAAACCAAACGCATTGTTTTTCATGAAATAACAAAAACGGCTATTTTAAAAGCAATTGAAAAACCACGAAAGATTGATTACAATTTAGTCCATGCCCAACAGGCAAGGCGGGTATTAGACCGTCTGGTTGGTTTTGAATTATCTCCTGTTTTATGGAAAAAAGTAAAACCTTCCCTGTCTGCTGGTCGTGTGCAATCTGTCGCTGTACGTCTTATTGTTGACCGTGAGCGCGAAGTAAATAAATTTACAGCTATAGCGGCATTTCGCGTAGTAGCTATTTTTACCACTGATAATCAAAAAGAGATATTCAGGGCTGAATTACCAGAACGCTTTGAAAAAGCACCAGAAGCTGAGAAATTTCTAAAAGATTGTATCAATGCGATCTATACGGTTAATAGTCTGGAAACCCGCCCAACAAAAAGAAGTCCGGCACCCCCTTTTACCACCTCAACCCTGCAGCAAGAAGCCAGTAGGAAACTAGGGTTTTCGGTTG
>JAURKO010000202.1 GCA_030831705.1 Daejeonella sp.
ATATATTTGTTTCAATTGAGGTTTCAAAGAATATTTTTAAAATGAACATTTTGTGTCGTTAAACAGATAATTGAACATGGAAAACCCTGAACAGGAGCTGCCAATACGAAAGGACTCAAACAAGATTTATTTTTTGGTTGCTGTGATACTTGCCTTGCTTGGAACTAATGCCTATTTATTTTTTAAGGATAAGAAAGCTAATGATCGTATAGTTACAATAAGTGATGAAAAAACTAGAATGCAGACCGAAATTGATAAAATTGAGGCTGAACTGGATAATGCAAGTAGCAATAATTTGAAACTATCGAATCAAATGCTAAAAGATCAGGCAATAGCAAGAGAAAAGATTGGTGAGTTAAGATCCGCCCTCAAACAAGGACAAATTACACAAGGACAACTTGCAAGGGCACAGGAAGAGATAAAGCAACTAAAATATTTTGTATCAAAATACGCTTCAGAAATTGATGAACTTAAAAAGCAAAATCAAGAGTTAACAAGTGAAAGAAATGAACTCTTATCAACTGTTGACTCTGTACGCTCAAAGGTAAATGAGTTAGAAAAGCAGAATGATGAATTAAATACTAAAGTTCAGGCTGCTGCTGCGATTAAATCTGGAAATGTTTCAATCGCAGCAATCAACATTCGCGGTAAGGGAAAAGAAAGCACGGTAACCCGTGCCAATAAAACTGATAAACTTAGAGTAGATTTTACTCTAGTGAATAATTCTTTAGCTCAAAAAGGCCTTCATACTATTTTTCTAAGAGTAACTGACCCAAGTGGCAATCTGGTGACTGACAAGAATGGAGGTGTTTTTATTTCTGACAATGAAGAGTTACAATACTCCTACAAAACAGCTCTAGAATTTGCCAATGACGGAAGAGCCTACACCATAGATTGGATAAAAGGAGGCACATATCAAAAAGGAGTATATACAATAATGCTTCACGCTGACGGATATACAATGGGAAAGGGTTCGGTTACACTTAGGTAATTGTTACACCTAAATCACCCGTATTTGAAGAATTGAATCAGGTGAATAATATCCTATAAACAGGAGCAATTCAGGGAAATTGAATACTCAAGGTTATAATTCAGCACTAAATGTTGGGATACTACGATCGACCTTCCTTACAAGACCCTGCAAAACACTGCCCGGACCAACCTCTGTAAAGGATGTAGCTCCGTCTTGCAACATTTTTTCAATAGTTTGGGTCCAGCGAACCGCTCCGGTTAACTGGGAAATTAGATTATGTTTAATATTGGCTACATCGGTATATGGTTTTGCATCAATATTCTGATAGATAGGGCAAATTGGTTCATTAATTTCAGTGTTCTCTATTGCTGATTGCAACTCAACCCGGGCAAGTTCCATTAAGGGAGAGTGAAATGCTCCACCAACATTTAGTTTTAATGCTCTTTTTGCACCAGCCTCAATTAATAATTCACAGGCCTTATCAATACCTTCAATGGAGCCCGAAATAACTAATTGGCCCGGACAATTATAATTTGCAGGTACCACAACGTCGCTTACACGAGAACAAATATCTTCCACCGTAAAATCATCAAGCCCCAAGATCGCTGCCATGGTAGAAGGTCTGATTTCACATGCTTTTTGCATTGCATTGGCACGAGCACTCACCAGGCGCAAACCATCTTCAAAGGATAGCGCCTTTGCAGAGACCAGTGCAGAAAATTCACCCAAAGAGTGCCCCGCAACCATGTCGGGCATGAATTCACTTTTCAACTCTTTGGCAAGGATTACTGAGTGAAGAAAAATGGCTGGCTGAGTGACATTAGTTTGCTTTAAATCTTCATCTGTACCCTCAAACATAATATCTGTAATCCTAAATCCAAGGATCTCATTCGCACTTTCGAATAGATTTCTTGCTGCTTCAGAATGATTGTAAAGATCTTTACCCATTCCAGAAAACTGGGCACCCTGTCCCGGAAAAATATATGATTTCATGTCAATAAATACCCTAAAGGGTTATATATGTTTAAAATTTAGATAAAAAATTAGCTCAAATTTGCTGTGATTAGCCTCAAAAATTCTGAACGGGTAGTTTCATTTACAAATTCACCTGTAAAGGCAGAGGTGGTAGTTACTGAATTTTGCTTTTGTATACCCCTCATAGACATACAAAGGTGTTTGCATTCTATAACTACTGCAACACCAGCAGGATTCAGTGTATCCTGAATACAGTCCCGAATTTCATTGGTTAAACGCTCCTGAACCTGTAATCTGCGGGCAAAAGAATCTACAATCCTCGGAATTTTACTTAGGCCCACAATATAACCATTCGGAATATAGGCAACATGAGCTTTGCCAAAGAAAGGTAGCATATGGTGTTCGCACATAGAGAATACCTCAATGTCCTTTACCACCACCATCTGGCTGTAATCCTCCTTAAACATGGCACTTTTTAAAATTTCTGAAGGCTTTGTATAATACCCATGGGTAAGAAACTGTAGTGCCTTTGCAACACGGACAGGGGTTTGTAAGAGTCCTTCACGAGTCGGATCCTCGCCCAAATCAGCTAAAATTGCTTTGTAATGAGAGGCAATCCTTTCAACCTTATCCTGATTGTAATCATCTATCTTAAGGTATCCTTCAAGCTTATCAATTTCAGAATTATCACTTTCTATTGCCATTTTCAATATAAATTTAATACAATGTTAACCGAAATACTCCACAAAATTATTTTCTGTTTCATACAATTTAATTGAATGGAGAATTGCTCCCTCCTTTTGAACATGTGGCTCAAGAACATCAAAAATGGCTACTGCGAGTACTTCCGTGGAAGCCATTTTGCCTTTCATGAAATTAACATCTAGGTTAATGTTTTTATGATCCAATACGTCAGTAACATATACTGTGATAATTCTTTTTAGTTCTTTTAAATCAATCACAAAGCCGGTTTCAGGGTTAATCTCCCCCTTTACCGTGACAAACAGTTCATAATTATGACCATGCCAGTTAGGATTAGAACATTTTCCAAAAATTTCTAGATTTTGTTCATCGCTCCATTCTTCTCTAAAAAGCTTATGTGCCGCATTAAATCGTTCTCTTCGAGTAATATATATCATTTTCAATAAATTAAAATACAAATATACTCAAACTAGAAATGCCGTAAGAACAAATTAAGCTAATTACGTAACTTCGCTTAATGAATATACTTCTTGTTGCCGCAACACCGGCCGAGATAGAACCATTTCTGCTCCATCATGGTTTTCATCAGCTTCCAGTCATGGAAAAAAATATTGGAGCACATCAGTTGAGCGTTATGATCAGTGGTGTTGGTATGGTCGCTACAGCATTTGCATTGGGTAATCTCTTTCATTCAAAATCATTCGATTTAGCTGTAAATGCCGGTATTGCCGGTAGTTTTGATCCGCTAATTCTGCCGGGAAATTTATGCCGGGTATCAGAAGATATTCTTGCAGAATTCGGAGCGGAAGATGGCAATACTTTTTTGAAAGCTGAAACAATCGGTTTGGGTAAAAGTCAATTTACTGCAAGCCCAATTACCGGATTTAATGTTTATGATCAGCTGCAGGAAGTTAAATCAGTAACCGTAAATAAAGTCCACGGCAATGAAGAATCAATCACTGAATTTGTAAACCGCTTTAATCCTCAGATCGAAACAATGGAAGGAGCCTCATTTTTCTATGCCTGCGAACAAGCCGGTATTCCGGGGATTCAAATCAGATCGATTTCTAATATGGTGGAACGTCGTAATAAGAATAACTGGCAAATTGGACTTGCAATCAAAAATCTGAACGACACTCTTATTCAACTATTTAACTCATGAATCTGAGCCTAGGTTTTTCGCCCTGCCCAAACGATACCTTTATTTTCGATGCCATGATTCATCAGAAAATCGATACTGAAGGCCTCAGCTTTGAGGTGGTATTTGATGATGTTGAAACACTTAATCAAAAAGCATTTCGCGCAGACCTTGATATCACTAAACTGAGCTATCATGCTTATGCTTACCTCACTGAAAATTATGTTTTACTTCATTCCGGAAGTGCATTGGGTTTCGGGGTAGGTCCTTTGCTAATCTGTAACAAGAATGAATACTCAAGTCTAGACATGGAAAGTCTCAGACATCAGGCCTCTAACCTAAGAATTGGCATCCCGGGGAAATATACAACCGCCAATTTTCTATTAAGCATAGCATTCCCAGAAGCAAAAAATAAGATTGAGATGAAATTTTTTGAAATTGAATCTGCCTTATTGAATAATCAGATTGATTTGGGTGTAATTATTCATGAAAATCGTTTCACTTATCAGGATAAGGGTTTAAAAAAAATCATTGATCTGGGAGAATATTGGGAGGATCTAACCCATGGCCCAATTCCATTAGGGGGTATTATGATCAAAAGGAATCTTCCCGAAGAAATAAAACAAAAAGTAAACCGCATCATTCGAAGAAGTGTTGAATATGCCTTTGATCATCCGGATTCAGGATTTGATTTTATCCGCTCACTCTCGCAGGAAATGAGTACGGAAGTTATTAAAAAGCACATCGAATTATATGTCAACAAATTTTCAATCGATTTAGATGAGCTGGGAAGAAAAGCTGTAGAAACCTTTTTTAAGGAGGCTCATAAAGTCGGTATCATCCCAGAAACGAAACAAAACTTATTCTTATAATTGTACAAAAGACCCTATTAAGATGATCATAATTACAGGAGCAGCAGGATTTATCGGCAGTTGTTTGGTTCAAAAACTAAACGATGAAGGCTATTATGACCTAGTGCTGGTGGATGACTTTTCTAATGAAATTAAGAATAAAAATTATGAAACTAAGCGGTATTCCAGACTTGTAGAACGAAAAGTTTTTGCTGATTGGCTTATCGAAAATCATCTACATGTACAGTTCGTGTTCCATATTGGTGCCCGAACCGATACTGCCGAGACAGATGTTGAATTATTCAATCAGTTGAACCTTGATTATAGCAAATCTATCTGGAATATCTGCACAGAATTCGGTCTTCCTTTTGTTTATGCTTCCTCAGCTGCTACCTATGGCCTTGGAGAACATGGATATCAGGATGATGAATCGAAAATTCCAATGCTGAAACCACTGAATCCTTATGGTGATTCGAAAAATGATTTTGATATCTGGGCTTTAAAACAGGAAAAGAAACCTTATTTCTGGACAGGATTAAAATTTTTCAATGTGTATGGACCGAATGAATATCATAAAGGTCGTATGGCCTCAGTAATCTTCCATACTTTCAATCAGATCAAAAAAACAGGGGCCATGAAATTATTTAAATCTCATAACCCCGAATTTAAGGATGGCGAACAGATGCGAGATTTTGTTTACATCAAAGACGTGGTCAATGTGTTATATTTCCTGATGCATCATCGTAAAGATTCGGGTATTTATAACCTGGGGACAGGCACGGCACGAACTTTCCTTGATCTTGCAACACAAACCTTCCATGCAATGAATACCCCTGTTTCCATTTCATTTGTTCCTACACCGGAAGACATTCGTGAAAAGTATCAGTATTTTACCGAGGCAAGCATGGAAAAGTTAAGATCAATCGGTTATAGCTTGGAATTCTATAGTTTGGAAGCGGGTGTTCAGGATTATGTAAAAAATTATCTCTTAACAAACAAATATTTATAACTCGATCTGTCCGTGGAGTTTCCATAGATTACCAAAATTGATTTTCCATTACAACAGAAATTAGCTGTTGTACAGTTTTCCATCGATTACCAAAATTGATTTTGATGTACAACTTGAACCACTATTATAAATTTAAGGGATCACACTAGCGGGGTTGTTCAATAGGCTCCAGCTTTAGCTGGAGCTAAGATTGTGCTCGTTTTCGGGCTTCAGCCCCACATTAAGCAAACAGTGAGGAAAATCAATTGGGCTTTAGCCCGATAGTTTGAAATTCTAAACTACCCGGAGAGGCTCCTGCCGTTAACAAAATCGTTTTTTACAACATTAAATCGTTTTTGTACAGTTTAGCATTCTGTTAAACTCCACAGACAGAAAGAATTTGTTTTCTACAACTTTTTAGGCTGATTTGTATTTGCCTTTTCCGCTTCAGTTCTCTTATCTGGCTGGTAAATAGCTCCAGTTGCAAAATCCACAATTGCGCCAGGCCAGAATAAAATTATATCTGCTATTAAGGCAGCTGCACGAACCTTACGTGAAGGCTCACCAGCTGCTGGCTTACTTCTTTGATGTTCAGTAACCTTACCTCCAAGAATGGTGGCACAGGAATTTAAGGTTAAAGCAAAAACTAGTATTAATAGTTTTAAGATGAGTTTCTTCATTACAGGTTAATTAATGGTTTATGTATTTTAACAATATAGATAAAATAAAGATGAGTTACAAGTCCTCCCGAAGGTTGACCGTGTTTTTCACACTTAACCGCGAAGAAATTCCTGAGGCAATAACTGAAACTATCAAAACGGTAGCAAAAACGAGAAAAAAGTCGGTTAACTTGATTCCTACGGGATATTGATCAATGATCATATTAGCTCCTGACATAGAAATGAAACCAAATTTCTGTTGCAAAAGAATGAAAATAAGTCCGGAGGCCATTCCAATAATACACCCTAACATTGATATCATCATCCCTTCAATAAAGAATATCCCTCTTATTAATTCCTTGTTTGCTCCAAGACTACTTAAGATTGCGATGTCCTTACGTTTATCAATCACCAGCATAGTTAAGGAGCCTATAATATTGAATATTGCTATGATGAGGACAAAAGTAAGGATCAGAAAAATAGCCCATTTTTCTGAGTTCAGGATTTTATATAGCAGTTCATTTTGCTGACGGCGGTCTTTGATAATAAAATTCTTTCCAAAAATGCTTTTAATTTCTTGATGAAATTCCTCCAAATCTGTTCCGGGCACCGTATTAATCTCAATAAAAGAAATTAATTTTTCTTCGTCAAGCAAAGTACGTGCAAACTGAATGGGTACAATAACCATATTATCGAATTCCTGCTGCACTCTAAAAACACCCGATGGATAAATAGAACGAATATTAAATTCATCTGCAGGGTTGACAGAATTTGACGCGCCCTTTTTAGGGGAATAAATTTCAAGTGTTTGAAACTCATTACTGAGATTTACCGATAAGGAATTTTGAAGGCCGGAACCAATTACAGCCATATCTCTACCAAGATGCTTAAGTGTAAAACTACCACTTGATATAACCGAATCAAGTCCCGTTCTGTTTTTCATAAAACCTTCGCTAACTCCCTTGATCAATGCAATGGACTGGCTTTCACCATACCTGACCAATGCTTTTTCTTCTAAAACTTCAGTATAGTTAAGTGTGCGTTTATCGTTTTTAAGCTTTATAAAACGCATATCCGAAGGATCGAATGTTTTACCCAGAGCTGGCTCAATTCTTAGTTCCGGACTAAAAGTATTGTACATAGAAAGTACAATATTCTCAAAGCCATTGAAAACTGAAAGAATGATAATCAATGCCGCACTTCCCACAAATACCCCAAGCATTGAGATTCCTGAGATAAAGTTAATTGCATTGACAGATTTCTTCGAGAATAAATACCTTTTGGCGATGTAGTATGATGTGTTCACCCTTTTATTCTTAAGGTCAGCTTAAAAAAGGATTGAATTGTTTTTCAAGTCCAATACTTGTTGCAGGTCCATGACCAGGGTAAACTCTGGTTTCATCAGGAAGACTAAATAACTTTTCGCGTATATTGCTGATTAACAGATCATGATTGCCACCGGGTAGATCTGTGCGGCCTATGCTTCGGTAGAATAATACATCACCGCCAATTAGAAAATTATCTTCCTTGTTCAAAAAACAGAGATGCGCAGGCGAATGACCAGGTGAAAATATGAGCTCAAGCTCAGTTTCGCCAAATTTTACTGTTCCTGTTTCAGACAAATAAATCTGAGGTAAAGGCGAAACCTCATATCGGATACCCATTTGAGGAGCATAAGAAACGACAGAATTAAGTACCACTTCCTCACCTTTATGAAATTGAGGAAATAATCCATAAGTATCATATATAAACTTATTCCCTAGTACATGGTCAATATGGCAATGGGTATTGAGCAATAAAACCGGCTTCAGGTTATTATCAGCGATGTACTTCAGAAATGTATTTTGCTCTTCACCTGTATACATACCAGGATCAATAATCACACATTCCAATGTGTCATCATGGAGGATATAGGTATTTTCCTGATAAGGGTTAAAAGCGAAGGATTTAATCTGAATCATAATTACAAAAGTACCAAATTACTGACGTTATATGCTGAAAGACCCAATTAAGAGTTAATTAAGTGCCGGATTCTGACGACTCAAACGGTAAATCATCAAGGCTGCACGTTGAATTAACAAAGGAAACTCTTTCAAATTGATTAATTCACCCGGTTTATGTGCTCCACTTCCGGAAGCTCCCATACCATCAAGGCTGTCTACATATTTTGCAATATCAGAAATATCGCCAGCTCCGCGCGCACCAGGATCCCCTGGATTTGTAGCGCCAATACCCATATCCTGGGTAATTCGATCCAAATACTTGACTAGATTATAGTTCCCTTCCGTTGGTTCCATTGCAGGCAATCCATCAGTAAATGAAATGCTGGCGGAAGTTCCATTAAGATTCTGAGAAACAATAGATTTCATCTTTTCTCTGGCCCTGTCCCGTTGAGCCTCGGAAATAAAACGCAGATCTCCTGCTACGAATGTTGCAGGTGAAATAATATTCGTTTTGCCGATAGCCTCCATTTTTGCATTGGCAGGATCGAGGCGTATCTCTGAACCACCGCTGATTAAGCCCGGGTTGAACGTAAGATATTTCTCATCTTTGAGCTGGATTCTAAAGTCATTGATAATACGTGCAGCCTCATAAATGGCGCCGTGGCCTGCACTTTCACTAAAAATTCCTGCTGAATGCCCTGTTTTGGCAGTAACATTCAAGGTCCAGCCACCAATTCCTCTTCTGGCTACAGCCACAGTATGTAAACCTTGCGCTCCCTCAAAGCCCAAAGCTATATCTGTTGATTTTGCACGCTCAATAAAATCCTTTCTTGCTACTTCATGTGGTGAACCAGAGCTTTCCTCATCGCCAGTGAAATAAGCAATTATGTGCGTGTTGTCTAACAAACCGAGTTCATGTAATGCCTTTAAAGCAGATATCATAACCACATTACCCCCTTTCATATCGTTTACTCCCTGCCCGGTTGCGGTAGAATCGTTCAGCTTTTGGTAAGGGCTGAATTCCATATCCAACTCAAAAACTGTATCAAGATGGCCGATTAGAAATAGTCGTTTACCCTGAGTTCCCTTTCTGCTCGCAACAAGATGACCGGCACGACGTAAGGAATCAGGAAGATTAATCCATTCTGTAGTAAAGCCTAACTTATCAAGCTCCCTACGGTAAACCGCACCAACTTTTCTTACTCCATCCACGTTTAGAGTTCCACTGTTAATATTAACAGATTCAATCAAGAGCTCCTCCGAACCAGCATAATTTGCTTTGATATATTCAATTATTTTCTTCTCATCAAAACTTAGCTGTGCTGTGGCACTTTGTGCGATGATTAGTAGGAGGAATAGATAAAACGCTTTCATAAATTTTATGCTAAAGGTCACTATTTAACCACATAGGTTGGTAGCTATACAATGCTATGTTTCTATGTGGTTTTAAATATTTAAAATCATCTGAATCAATGTTCAGCATCTCAGTTTTTCCATTTAAAGGTTTTAATCATCTGGTCTATATCCTTTTTAAGGAATTCCATTACCGGCTGTATCGAATCAAGCCTTGGTTTTTCATTGAAATAAAGGGCTCCCCGAAGATAGTTTTTTGTACTATCTGTCAGAAAAAACTGAACAGAAGATGCGGTATTACCATCAATGGAATAATAAATACCGTAAATATTTTCTTTTGGATAG
>JAURKO010000203.1 GCA_030831705.1 Daejeonella sp.
CAAAACAATGTCCAAAACCCTTAAATCAATCTGTGATTTCCTATAAAATGTTTAAAATTTAAAAAGCCTAGGAGTTTTATTTCATTATTTAACATACTTGTTTTATCTTGGAATTTCATAAATAAACGATTATGGCAAAGCTTTTTAAGGTATTATTCTTTATCCTTTTCCTCGCAAATGTGTTTTTTAATTCGGCTCAAGCCCAGTCAAATAATAGGTATGACATTGTATTGAAAAACGGTCGCGTGATAGACCCGGAAACTAAACTGGATGCTATAAGAAATGTTGGGATTATCAATAAGCGCATTGTACAAATTAGTGCTGAACCCTTGCAGGGAAAAGAAGTGATTGATGTAAGTGGTTTGGTAGTAGCTCCAGGTTTTATTGATTTGCACGCGCATGGGCGCAGTAATGCTGAGCAGGAATACCAATTGCATGATGGTGTCACTACATCCTTGGAATTGGAATGGGGTATTGAACATCTGGGCACTTGGTACGAATCAAGAACAGGAAAGGCGCTAATTAATTTCGGTGCCAGTGTTTGCTGGCCTTTTGAACGATTAAAAGCTTTAGATAAATATAAACAGTCTGCAAACGATTTACGTGAAAAGACAGCCAAGGGAGAATCAAATATTGGTGTACTCATGGATGCGGTTGGTCCGGCAGCAAATGTACACCTCACTGCTGAAGAGACGGCAAGGACCCTTGACAATGTAAAAACTGCCTTATCGGAAGGAGGCATCGGTATTGGCGCTCCAATCGGTTATCTTCCAACGTCAAAGCCAGCCGAAATGTACAGCGTATTTAACCTCGCAGGCGAAATCAACTCGCTTGTTTATACCCATGTTCGGAATGCAAGTATCAGCGCGATACAGGAAGTAATTACAGATGCAATACTTACAAAAGCTCCTTTACACATCGTGCACATCAATAGTGTTTCGAGAGATCAAATTCAGTTTGCAGTGGATATGGTGGGCCAGGCCCAAAAAAGAGGTTTTGATATTTCAACCGAAATGTACCCTTATACGGCAGGCTCAACCTTAATTCAAAGTGCCATGTTTGACGAAGGATGGCAAAAAGAAAAAGAGATTTCTTATAATGACCTTCAGTGGGTTAATACAGGAGAACGGCTTACCAAAGAAACTTTTGAAAAGTACAGAAAAGAAGGTGGTGCAATAATCGCGCACCTCATGAAACCTGAATGGATTAAAACCGGTGTTGCAGCTCCTGGTGTGATGATTGCTTCCGATGGAATGGCGTATGCAAAATTGGCTCATCCGCGCACTGCCGGTACATTTTCGAGAGTATTGGGGAAATATGTAAGAGAGGATAAAGTCATTGACTTGAATACGGCCATTGAAAAAATGACTTTTCTTCCGGCTAAACGATTAGAAAATATAGCTCCGATGATGCGCTTCAAGGGAAGAATACAAGTGGGTGCCGATGCAGATATTACAATTTTTAATCCGAATACAGTTATCGACAAATCTACTTATGAAAAGGGTTTGGAGTTTTCAGGAGGCATTGAATATGTATTGGTAAATGGTGTATTTGTGTTAAAGAATGGTAAGACCACTAATTCCGTTTTTCCGGGAGAGGCTGTTTATGGGAAGTTTAAGAAATAGGTTAACGTATCGCAGTGGAAAAATCGACTGATTATTGGATTACTTGATTAGGGCTTTGATTAATCTAAAGTGTCGTAAATGCAACCTGCCTTGTAAGTAGATTTTCTATCTATTACTAAAATTCATTCCCCCTCACTGTCCGTAGAGTTAAGCGCAGCGTCTCTACGGATTGACAAATGGATAAGAGTCTTCAGACTCGTTTCCCTCTGGTCGGTGTTCTTCTACCGTAACAAGTTCAATCATACTAAGTGGTCGGTGGTAATACCAACCACAGGGGGCATGTATTTAATCTCAATACTCAAAAATTTGCTTACTACCCTAAAGAAGGGTAATTTTGCCACTTAAATTTAAATTATGACTGTTGAAAGAGGACCAATCTCGCGTTTTATAGAAAGAAATTACCTGCATTTTAATTCAGCTGCCTTGGTTGATGCTGCAAAAGGGTACGAGACCCATCTGGATGAAGGTGGAAAAATGATGATCACACTTGCTGGGGCAATGAGTACCGCTGAATTAGGTATTTCACTTGCGGAGATGATCCGTCAGGATAAAGTAGCAATCATTTCTTGTACCGGTGCGAATCTGGAAGAGGATATTATGAATCTGGTTGCTCATTCTCACTATAAACGCGTTCCAAATTACCGTGATTTGAGTCCGCAGGATGAGTGGGACCTTCTTGAGAATCATTTCAATAGGGTAACAGATACCTGTATCCCCGAAGAAGAAGCTTTCAGAAGGCTTCAGAAGCATATTCATAAGCTTTGGAAAGATGCGGATGATTCAGGTGAGCGTTACTTTCCGCATGAATTTATGTATAAAATGCTCCTTAGCGGGATTTTGGAACAGTATTACGAGATAGACCCAAAGAATTCCTGGATGCTTGCTGCTGCAGAGAAAAATCTGCCAATCATAGTTCCTGGATGGGAAGATTCAACCATGGGGAATATTTTTGCTTCTTATGTGATGAAAAAGGAACTCAAAGCCTCAACCATGAAGAGCGGAATTGAATATATGGGATGGTTAGCCGAGTGGTATATTGCTAATTCGGCAGGAAAGGGGATTGGATTTTTTCAGATAGGTGGCGGTATTGCCGGTGATTTTCCGATTTGCGTGGTTCCTATGCTTTATCAGGATATGGAAATGGAGAACATTCCTTTCTGGAGCTATTTCTGTCAGATTTCAGATTCAACCACATCTTATGGTTCTTATTCAGGGGCGGTTCCTAATGAGAAGATTACCTGGGGTAAACTAGATATCCATACGCCTAAATTTATTGTGGAATCAGATGCTACCATAGTTGCTCCGCTCATTTTTGCCTGGGTTTTGAGGCAGTAATGATTGTTGTGTTTATAAACAAGGGTTCAGACTAATAATTTTTCTCCTTTTTTTCTAAATAATAGCCAAAATAGCTGATAATCAAGCCTTTTTGCATTAATTTAGAATGATTATAAATTGATAAAATAGGTCATGTTAATGTCATCCGTATTTGAATAAAGCATACTTTTGTCATCTGAAAAGGTTGATTGTAATCTTGTAATTGACTTTTTAATTATACTTTTCAAATTTTAAGCAATAAATACTCAATATGAGAAGCATCTCATTGTTTTTTAGAAGTGTTACAAAATCATTGATTCTGGTTGTTTTCCTGTGTTCAATGGCTGTTTCTTCAGTCAGTGCTCAAGATGCAGCGGCGGGAGCGGCGATTTTTAAACAGAAGTGTACTGCCTGTCATGGTATTGAAAAGGCAGTTGTAGGTCCGGCCCTAAAGGGTATAGACACAAAGTATGATGAAGCATGGTTGCTCAAATGGATCAAAAATGCTCCAGCATTTATTGCATCGGGCGATCCTTTGGCAGTGAAAGCCTCAGCGTATTCACCTGCAATGATGTCAGCCTTTCCAGAGTTATCAGACGATGACATCAAAAATATTGTTGCTTATGTTAAAGTTGGTGATGTAAAGCCTGCTGCAGATCCAAGCGCCCCTGCTGGTTCGGCCGGAGCTCCTGCTGATAAGGGTGGAGTAAGCAATTTTATGTTAATTGGGCTCTTTGCGGTTATTGTCATTGCTTTCTTGGTTATTTTGGTTTTGAACCGTGTGATTACGACTTTAGAACGTGTGATGCTTCAGAAGAAAGGGGTTGATGTTGAGGTGGAAAGTGATGAATCAAAAGATCGTTTTGAAGGACTGAAAAAACTAACAAAAAACAAGAAATTTATTTTGTTCATTGTTTTACTGAGTGTGATCTTATTAGGATCTGCAGGCTGGAAGGGCATGTGGGAGACTGGTGTTCATACTGGATATCAACCGATACAACCAATTAAATTTTCTCACCAGCTTCACGCAGGAATAAATAAAGTTGATTGTCAATATTGCCATTCTGGAGCGTTTACTTCAAAAAATGCCTCTATTCCATCATTAAATGTGTGTATGAACTGCCATAATTATGTAACGGCATCCGAAAAATATGATGGAAAGACTTCTCCTGAGATCATGAAGATTTACAATGCTTTAGATTATAATGAGGATACCAAAGTTTACGGTACCAATACCAAGCCAGTTGAATGGATAAGAATCCATAATTTACCGGATCTAGCCTACTTCAATCACTCGCAGCACGTTTCAGTTGCAGGTATCGAGTGTCAGAAATGCCACGGTCCGATTCAAACCATGGAAGAAGTTTATCAATATTCTCCTCTAACCATGAAATGGTGTATTAACTGTCACAGAGAAACAGAGGTTAATCACAAAGACAATCCTTACTATGACAAGCTGATTGCTGCTCACGATAAATTGAAAAAAGGTGAAAAGGTTACGGCTGCTGTTTTAGGCGGACTGGAATGTGCAAAGTGTCATTACTAATTAAATAATTTTAAGATCACATTACGTATACTTTATATAGCTTGAATGGAAAGCAATAAAAAATACTGGAAAGGTTTAGAAGAGCTGCAGAAC
>JAURKO010000029.1 GCA_030831705.1 Daejeonella sp.
TAAACTTAGCTCAGCAAGATTTTATATCGAACTCACGTTAAACAAGTTCCTTTAATAATCTTTAGATCATTCAAAAGGTATTAAGCCTCTTTTGAATGAAAGTATTATTTTATTTAATTGATTTGTAAATAAGAGTTACAGGATTTTCAAATATATCTTTCTGTTCAAAACTAGCATTTAACGGCCGAATTCTGCATTCTTAGCTTCATCAAGAATAAAATCATTGGTTTATCCAGATTCTACAAAAACAGAATCAGACTAAAAAAAAAATAAGAGTATCCTCATTAGTTCTCATGTCGATCCTTTCCAAACAATTTCCCATTTAACTTTGATGAATGATACCATTGAGTATTTTCAAGCCACCAAATTAGGTGAAAGGTCATAACTACAGCAATGATTGCGCCTGCAATGATATCTTCCATAAAATGTTGAGCAAGATATACCCTTGAAAATGCAGTTAAAGCCGCAAGTGGAATAATTATCCAGTGCCGCTTTCTGTGTGGAAGCAAATAACTCAAAATTACCGCAAGTGTAAATGCAGAGGCCGTATGCCCGGATGGGAAACTGTTCCACTCATTAACCGGATAACCTTCAATTGTTCTTATTGGAAAGATATTCTCAAAATATTTTAATGGTCTTGGGGCATTAAACAAATGTTTAAGCAGCTGAATTACCAGGGAGCTATAGAGAAATGCGATTGCAGCCAGTACTGAATAGCGAAATTTAATAAAGAGTAATCCCAATACCACCAGAACAGTCATCATTCCATCTCCAAGCAGCGTATTTAGCTTGAAAAAATGGTCAAAAAAGTCATTATGGTGATTATTTATCAGTAGAAAAAGATCAGCCTTAGTAAATAAGAGCATGAGAATGAAGCCCAGCAGTATCAGAATAAAAAAAGGGATTAAGAAGTAACGTTCAGGAAGGAGAATTTCAGTAAGGCTTTTTTTCATTATTCGGTATCAATGCACATTCAAAACTAAATAATTTTTATGTTTGATTTCTAAATCAGTATAAAGTACCAGATTATGTCAAGAAACCTTTTCAGAAAGAAATCGATTGAGTTGATCATGAAAGACCGCGAGGCAGGATTTTCGGATGCCGAGGTCCAAGATCAGCAGTTAAGGAGGGTTCTTTCTGTTAAAGACCTTACGCTTATGGGTATTGCTGCTGTGGTAGGCGCAGGAATTTTTTCTACTATTGGAAATGCCGCCTTTAATGGAGGTCCGGGTGTCAGTATACTTTTTGTAATCACAGCCATTACCTGCGGATTCTCTGCACTTTGTTATGCGGAATTTGCTTCAAGAATACCTGTCGCAGGAAGTGCTTATACTTACGCTTATGCTTCTTTTGGAGAACTTATAGCCTGGATAATTGGCTGGGACTTACTTATGGAATACGCAATCGGTAATATTGCGGTTGCTATATCTTGGAGTGAGTATTTTACAAATTTGCTCGAGGGTTTTAATATCCATATTCCAGCCTACCTGACAATGGATTACCTCTCGGCCTCCAGAGCTTACAAAGAGGTACTTGCGGCTGGAACAGATTTAAGTGGAATCAGTGCGAAAGTTCAAATTGCAGCTGGTGCATGGGAATCTGCACCGGGATCAGGCAATTTAAAATTCATAGCAGATATTCCGGCTTTAGGCATCGTTTTCCTGATTACCTATCTGGTTTACATCGGTATCCGGGAAACAAAAAGAGCTACAAATGCAATGGTACTCCTAAAAATTGGGGTAGTTATTGGAGTTATAATTCTTGGATTTTTCTATGTTCAACCTGCAAACTGGAGTCCTTTTTTACCAAATGGTTTTGAAGGTATGATGAAAGGTGTATCAGGAGTTTTCTTTGCATACATAGGCTTCGACGCCATTTCTACGACTGCAGAAGAGTGCAAAAATCCACAGAGAGACCTACCTAAAGGAATGATTTACTCCCTGATTATCTGTACCATTCTGTATATCCTGGTGGCATTGGTTCTCACCGGAATGGTAAATTATAAAGAACTTCAGGTAGAAGACCCATTGGCCTTTGTATTCAAAAATATCGGACTTGACAATATCAGCTATATTATTTCAATAAGTGCTGTAATAGCTACTGCAAGTGTATTATTAATATTTCAAATGGGCCAACCCCGTATCTGGATGAGCATGAGCCGGGACGGCTTATTGCCAAAGAAATTTTCAAGTATTCATCCAAAATATAAAACCCCCTGGTTTGCAACACTCATAACAGGTATTGTGGTATCTGTACCTGCCCTATTTATGAACCTCACTGAAGTAACTGACCTCACGAGTATCGGAACTCTTTTTGCATTTGTACTTGTATGCGCTGGTGTTTTGTTGCTCCCTAAAGAGGATATAAATGATTCCAATCGAAAGCGCTTTCGTATTCCCTATATCAATTCGAAATACATCGTACCTGCATTATTGATAATTATTTTTGTACTACTCAAAGAGCCAATTTTATCCCTATTTGAATACAAGGGAGACTGGCATGTATACAAGGATAAATTACCTTATTTCCTTTTTATTATTGCCGCAATTGCGATGGCAATACTTTCTTTCAGAAAAAATCTATCACTTATTCCTGTTCTTGGGATGCTGAGTTGCTTATATCTGATGACTGAACTTGGATATACCAACTGGATCAGGTTTCTGATATGGCTGGGCTTAGGACTGATAGTCTATTTCTCATATAGCTACCACAAAAGCAATCTGAACGACAGAAATCAATAGAAAGAACTATAAATTTCAATCTAAAATTGCATTACAGGCAGATTGAAAAAACTCTTTATTGAAAATTACCCTCTCATCAGTGTTCGTGATCATGATGCAAATCAACTCGCTTCAATTCACTGGTATCCTGAGTAGAAATAATTAAAGGAACTCTTTCAATAGTCACAAAACTTGCATCCAGACCAAATCCCCGCTCTTCTGAAAGCGAAAACTTCTTAAGAATAAAATAGTAATCCATGATGAATCTATCAACAAAGCTCAACACATTTGCTTTTGATAATACCTTATCTAAAACAACAAATCTGAAATCACCAATGATTTTGTATTTATTAAGAGAAGTATATTTACTGATGATATCTACTTCATTGTTTCGTACCAATTCTTCTACAACCTTTCTGAATAAGACATTAATTTGCTGTTCTACTCTGAAGCCGAGTTTAAAATCAATCCGGATAAGTTTATTTGGTATCAGAAATTCAACTTTATAATCCCTTGTAAAAGGCTCATCGGTTACATCAACGTGTACCAACCAGTAGACGTCGGCACGCTTAGGTTGTTTCTGTAGAATCGAATACATGATCTTGGATTCGATTTCAGAGTTGAAATTTGAACTGGTCAAATAAACTAGTTGAGAGGCATATTTAGGTACAGACTCATCCTCACTCAGTTCCTTAAGAATTGGATAATAAGAATCTACCTCTACAAATTTCACAAAGCGATTTTTTATCTTTCTGGCAGAAAACCATGCCCACATAATTGATAAAAGGAAGGACGCCAATAGAATTGTAAACCAGCCACCGTGCAAAAATTTTGCCATGTTAGCCACTAAAAATCCTACCTCAATAAGTCCGTAAATAGTGACAAAAATAATAATGATGTAATTTGGAAATTTCTTTCTTTTAAGGAAAACAGCTACCAGTATAGTAGTCATAAGAAAGGTAAGGTTGATTGCCAATCCATAAGCACCTTCCATATTCTGGGATTCACGGAAGATCAGAACTACTACAATACAGCCAATCCACAATAAAATATTGATTGAAGGAACATATAACTGTCCCTTTTGATTGCTTGGGTAGTTAATTTTAACCTTAGGCCATAAATTAAGTCTTACCGCCTCAGAGATTAATGTGAAAGAACCTGAAATCATAGCCTGACTAGCAATGATTGCAGCTGCCGTTGCTATACTGATACCTGCAATCAAGAACCACTCTGGCATGATACTGAAAAATGGATTTTCACCCGGACCAAGGCTGGAACCCTGATGCTGCCATAACCAAACTCCCTGACCGAAATAATTGAGTAATAAACAGGTTTTTACATAAATCCAGCTTATGCGAATATTTGATCGACCACAATGTCCTAAATCTGAATACAAAGCTTCGGCTCCTGTGGTACAAAGAAATACTGCACCTAGTATAAATAAGGCATTGGGATTGGTTGAAAGGAGGACATAAGCATAATAAGGATTGATTGCTTTAAGAATCTCAGGATATTGAATAAGGTAAAAACCACCCAAAACAGCCATCATCGTAAACCATAAGAACATAATTGGGCCAAAAGCTTTACCTACAATAAAAGTTCCAAATTGCTGGATCAAAAACAATAAAGAAATGATAGTAATTACAATTGGTACAGTAGGAATGTCTGCATAAAAAATCCTCAAACCTTCAACTGCCGCCGAAACCGTAATCGGAGGTGTAATCATTCCATCTGCTAGCAGTGCAGATCCTCCAATCATAGCAGGAATAACCAGCCATTTTCCTTTCTTTTTTACCAGAGAAAACAGAGAAAGTATTCCACCCTCTCCTTTATTCTCAGCACGTAGCGTTATAATAACATACTTTATGGTGGTCTGCAGGGTAAGTGTCCAAAATATACATGATAGTCCACCAAGTATAAGATCACTTGTGATCACACGGTCGGCAACAATCGCTTTAAATACATACAATGGAGAGGTTCCAATATCGCCGTAAATTATACCCAAACTGATTAACAAACCAGCTGCAGAAAGTTTATGTAGATTTTTTAGATTCGACACATTAAAAAGATTAGGCGACAAAAATACATCATAAAATCAAATTTCAATTGACAATTTGATAATCTTGATTTTAATCATTTTTTCTAAAGATTAATTCTAAAATTCAAGATGAAAGACCTTTTTTAACAAAAATTTAGTTAAAAATTGTTAAAAAAAGAATTGAATTTGTAGGTATGGTTTTATAAGCCTTATATTTATGTAATCATCTACTTTGCGTATGATAAAATTTTACCTGAGATCACTAGTTGTATTCATCATTTTAGGCACCACAGTGTCCCTGAATTCCTATGGAATCAACTTTTATAAATTTCAGGTATCACGTCCTGATTCAACAAGAACAAAATCAAAAGTTACCACCAAGATTACCGATACCAGACTAATTAAACCCGTAGATCCCAAAGCCGGAGTCAAGTTAAGTTTTACGCCATTCAAACCTTCAAAAGAAAAATTACTGGCCCAAAACAAAATTATGTCAGGTCCTAAAAATCCACTTCCAGGCGATAAAATTTTGGCAAATGTAAAGGTTTACCCTAATCCTGTTTCTGATTATCTAAACATGACATACTCCATCAGTAAGGATTCTAACGTCACTATTCGGATTATGGATGTTCTCGGAAATGAGATTACGACTCTTTTCTCAGAAAGCCTGAGTGAAGGTGAACATAATAATACTTTTAGTATATCCTCAAAAATTAGTAGTGGTTTCTATTTTGTTCGTGTTAGCGTAGGCAGCGAAATAATTACCAAACGTATTTCAGTACTGTAAAATTCCAAGCTTTTTCTCATCCTTAAATTCAGTATGATTATTATATTCGCTGAATTAAAATGCACGACATGATGTGTTTGTATAAAACAAAGGCATCAGGTCTTAGGAATCTTGTAAGGACTAAATTTAATACTAATACACAATGAAAATTATCGCTATTGGTCGTAACTACGCCGAACATGCCAAAGAGCTGAACAATCCAATACCAACGGTACCAGTAATTTTCATGAAGCCTGATACTGCAGTTCTTAAAGATAATAAACCGTTCTACCATCCAGAGTTCTCTACTGATATACATCACGAAATAGAGCTTGTTTTGAAAATATCAAAAGAAGGTAAACACATTACTCAAAAATTTGCGGGTTCGTATTATGATGAAATTGGTCTTGGCATTGATTTTACTGCAAGAGATATCCAACAAAAACATAAGGAAAAAGGGCTGCCTTGGGAGTTGGCAAAAGCCTTCGATAATTCTGCACCCATAAGTAAGTTTATACCAAAATCAAACTTTAAAGACTTGGGCAATCTAAAGCTCAGACTCGACCTTAATGACAGTACTGTTCAAGAAGGCAATACTAAAGACCTTCTTTTTTCATTTGAGCATATCATATCTTTTGTTTCTCAGTACATCACCCTTAAAAAGGGAGACCTAATCTTTACTGGAACACCTAAAGGTGTTGGAAAGGTAAATATTGGTGATCACTTGTGCGGTTATCTCGAGGATGAAAAACTACTCGATTTTTATATCCGTTAGTAAACCTTAAAAATGCTCAAATACCTGTTAACGCTATCCTTACTGACTATTTTATGCCCTTTTACCAAGGCTCAAGAGACAAGCTTAACTGAGTATCCGCAAAATTATTTCTCACGACCGCTTGACCTCCCACCTGTTCTTTCAGGAAATTTCGGAGAAATAAGAACAAATCATTTTCATTCAGGACTTGATTTGAAAACGAATCAGCGTGAAGGATATCCGGTTTATGCCAGCGCAGATGGATATATATCAAGAATAAGAGTTCAAATCGGAGGTGGAGGAAATGCTCTTTACATTAGCCATCCAAACGGGTTCACTACCGTTTACATGCATTTAAGGAATTTCAATGAGCGAATCAATATGACCTTAAAGACTTATCAGTACCGAATGCAATTATTCGATGTTGATTTCCCATTACTTTCAGTTGAGATTCCGGTTAAAAAAGGGGAAGTTATTGGCTGGTCAGGAAATACCGGCAGTTCGGGTGGGCCACATCTTCATTTTGAAATCAGAGATACAAAAACAGAAGAACCAATTAATCCACAACTTTTTGGAATCAGAATTCCTGATCAGGTTAAACCATCAATTACCGGCTTATATCTTTATCATTTGAACGGAGAGCCATTTAGTGAGCATACACCCAAGCAGGCATATAATGTTACCGGTTCTGCAGGTAAATACCATCTAAATCCAGAAACAATTTTAACAATTAGAGGTGAATCAGGACTTGGAATTACCTGTTCAGATAAAAATTCAGTATCCGAAAATAGTAATGGTCCCTATTCAATAGAACTCCGTATTGAAGGACAAACAATATACTCGTCAATATGGGAAAGGTTTGCGTTTAATGATTCAAGGTCAATGAATTCCCATATTGATTATCCGGCGATGCTTACAACTGGAAGAAGGATACAGAAAAGTTTTATAGAACCCGGGAATACTTTAAAAATTAACAAGAACGTGCTTAACAATGGTCTGCTTAATTTTTCCGATCAAAATATCAGAAATGCCCAGTATATCATTAAGGACATTGCAGGGAACCAAAGCGAACTAAATTTTAAAATAAAATACATTCCTGGCAGTTCAAAGCCATCCAGAAAAATTACAGGAACCAAATTCAAATTCGATCATGCTAACGAATTTGATACTGCCGGACTAAAACTGATTATCCCGGCCAAAACACTTTTTAGTGATTTAAATTTTGTTTATAAATCTGCTGCTAGGCCCATAGGAGGCTCCTCTCCGATCCATCATATTCATAACCGATTAATACCTTTAGATGGTCCTGTAACCCTATCTATAAAAGTTGATGAAAACCTACCAGTAGAACTTCAAAGCAAAACACTAATTGTAAATCTCATCAAAAAACCGCAGGGAGGAATATTTGAAAATGGCTATGTTACAGCAGAGATTCGCAATTTCGATGGTTATTATGTAACTATTGATACCCTAGCTCCAAGGATCATACCAGTAAACCTTAGCAATGGTGTATCCATGGTAAATATTTCGAAAATTCTATTTCGCATTTCTGATAATCTGTCAGGAATAAAATCGTTCAATGCAATGATTAACGGCAATTGGGTATTGATGGAATATGAGCCAAAAACTGGTTCTTTATGGCATCGTTTTGATGAATCTACTAATAAAGGCAAAAACGATTTTGAGTTAACAGTAAGTGACATGAAGGATAATTTAAGTACATATAAGGCTACTTTTTACAGGTAGCAATAATTATACACCTCAGATTATTTATTTTGTTAATTTTATGCCAACAAATCCAAGTAAAAAATGATTGAATTAACAGAGGGGCAAAAAGCTCCAGATTTCATTGGAAAAGACCAGAATGGCAAAATCCTTAACCTGAGTGATTTTTCAGGAAAAGACATCATCTTATATTTTTATCCCAAAGATGATACCCCTGGTTGCACTGCAGAAGCCTGCAGCTTCAGAGACAATTATCAATCCCTTCTGAATGAAGGATTTGAAGTTTTGGGTGTAAGTACCGACGATGAAAAATCACATCAAAAGTTTATTACCAAATATAGCCTCCCATTCCCTTTGATTGCCGATACAAACAAGAAAATTGTTGAAGCGTATGGTGTTTGGGTTGAAAAAAATATGTACGGCAAAAAATACATGGGAGTATCAAGAAAAACCTTCATCATAGACAAAAAAGGAATGATTCGCAAGATCATCGATAAAGTTGATACCAAAAATTCTTCCGGACAGGTACTGGATTTACTAAAGTAAAACTGGAGTGCTCATTATAAATGCTCCAAATCATCTAATTTTTATATAAAAATTACATTCAAAGAACATGGCTATTTTAATAAGGCCATTAATTTCTAATTATGACTCCAGATATTGATAAATTAACAAAAACCGCCTCACAGGTCCGACGTGATATTTTAAGAATGGTTCATGCCTGTCAATCCGGACATCCCGGAGGATCATTAGGTTGTACAGATTACTTAGTAGCCCTATATTTTCATACTTTAAAACACAATACCAAATTTGACATGGATGGAAGCGGTGAAGATCTTTTCTTTCTTTCAAACGGTCATATTTCACCGGTTTGGTATAGTGTTCTGGCTCGTTCAGGATATTTTGAGGTAGCAGAACTGGCAAGCTTTAGAAAGATTAATACCAGACTTCAGGGGCATCCAACAACACATGAAAAATTACCGGGAATACGTGTTGCGTCAGGCTCTTTGGGTCAAGGTATGTCTGTAGCGATCGGAGCAGCTATCGCTAAAAAGTTAAATAATGACAATAGGCTTGTTTTTTCATTACATGGCGATGGAGAACTTCAGGAAGGTCAAACCTGGGAAGCAGCAATGTATGCCAGTCATAATAAAATTGACAATCTGATATCAACGATTGATGTTAACGGACAGCAAATAGATGGACCAACAGATGTCATTTTATCTTTAGGAAATTTAAGGTCCAAATGGGAAGCTTTCGGATGGGAAGTACTTGAAATGAGTGGAAATGACATGGCAGATGTAGTTCGTGTACTAGATCTGGCAATAAGCAAGACTTGCAAAGGAAAGCCGATCATGATTCTGATGCAAACCATGATGGGAAATGGAGTTGATTTTATGATGCATACCCACAAATGGCATGGTTCTGCTCCAAATGATGATCAGCTCGCACTAGCTTTGAGTCAATTGGAAGAAACCCTTGGTGATTATTAAGGGCTGTAAACTTATATCCGTAATCAAAAACACATTAAAAAAACGCCTGTAAAATTTCAGGCCCTTTGTTTTATTATATGAAGAAATACACATACACCGAGAAGAAAGATACCCGTTCAGGCTTTGGAGCAGGATTATTGGAAGCAGGAAAAAAGAACGATAAAGTAGTCGCACTTTGTGCTGATTTAATTGGCTCATTAAAAATGGATGCCTTTATCAAAGAATTCCCTGAACGCTTTTTTCAAATCGGAATTGCAGAAGCAAATATGATGGGAATTGCCGCTGGTCTAACAATCGGGGGTAAAATTCCTTACACCGGTACATTTGCCAACTTCTCAACCGGACGTGTATATGATCAGATCAGACAGTCTATTGCTTATTCAGATAAAAATGTAAAAATTTGTGCATCACATGCCGGACTTACCCTGGGTGAAGATGGTGCAACTCATCAGATTCTGGAAGATATTGGCATGATGAAAATGCTGCCGGGTATGGTGGTAATCAATCCATGTGATTATAACCAGACAAAAGCTGCAACAATTGCAATTGCAGACTATCATGGTCCGGTTTATTTAAGATTTGGCAGACCTGCAGTACCGGTTTTTACAGATCCGGATCAAAAATTTGAGATCGGTAAGGCATGGATGGTTAATGAAGGAACTGATGTCAGCATTTTCGCTACCGGACATATGGTTTGGAAGGCAATTGAGGCAGGTGAAAAGCTTGCTGAAGAAGGAATCAATGCTGAAATTATTAATATACATACCATTAAACCTTTGGATGAAGCTGCAGTCTTAAAATCAGTTGCAAAAACAGGCTGTGTAGTTACTGCAGAGGAGCATAACCGCTACGGTGGCTTAGGCGATAGTATTGCGCAGGTTTTAACCAGAAACAATCCGGCACCTCAGGAATACGTGGCAGTCGATGATAGTTTTGGTGAAAGTGGCACTCCTGATCAACTCATGAAAAAATATGGTTTAGATACCGAGGATATCATAAATGCGGTGAAAAGGGCAATTAAACGCAAATAATTTCCCTGAATCCAGGAATCCTAACCAAAAATAAAGATATGCAGGTAGAGGATTCCGAAATAGTAGAAAAATTTTCCAAGGAAAATACCAGGCATGAGGCCTTTAATCTGCTTCTGATCAAATATCAGAAAAAGATTTATTGGCACATCCGGAGGCTGGTCATAGACCATGATGATGCAGATGATCTTGTTCAGGATGTGTTCATTAAGATTTGGAAAAATCTAGCCAACTTCAGAGGCGATTCACAATTATTTACCTGGATCTATCGCATCGCTACAAATGAAAGTATCACTTTTCTGAATCGCAAAAAATTAAGAAGCAGTGTATCACTGAATGATTCTAAGGGAATGGATCTGACCGAAACATTAGCCGATAGTCCGTATTTTGATGGCGATAAAGCGCAAATGAAACTTCAAAAAGCCATATTATCATTACCTGAAAAGCAACGCCTGGTGTTTAATATGAAGTATTTTGATGATTTAAAGTATGAAGAGATTTCAGAAATTTTGGGCACCAGTGTTGGAGCACTCAAAGCTTCTTTTCATATTGCAGTAAAAAAAATTGAACAGATATTATTACATTCTGATTAAACCTTTTTATCTCAGTAATATCAAAGAATTATGAAGACAAAGAATTCAAATACAGATTGGTTAAAAGAGGCTCCATCTCTTGCTAAAATTAGCAAAGAGAACCCTTTTTCTGTGCCTTCTGCCTATTTTGAGACTTTGAATGAAAACCTGAATTCTCTGGCCATACTCGAAAACGCCCGGTTTGAAAATGAAGAAGAGTTTAAATTACCTGAAAATTATTTCAACGAATTAACGGATAGAATTGAAGATCGTATTGCTACGGAAACTATTCAGTATTTGGCTGCGGGAAATGGATTGAAAATACAGGATTCTTATTTTGATGACCTTGCAGATCGTATCAATAATAAATTAGGTGAGACTAATGCGCCAGGTAAGCGCAAAGTTATGTTTCAATCATGGATACGTTATTCTGCAGCTGCAAGCCTTGTTTTCGTTATCGGAATATCCCTTTATTTTAATTCATCGAGCTACGTTTTCAAACAGCAGTTATCCAAAGTTCCTGATCAAGACATCATTAATTACCTTCAGTTTCACAGTACGGTAAATGATAACCAATACCTGATAGATAATATCACTGAGGAAGGACTAGAACAAGTATCAAACGACGTCTCTGAAGAGGATATTGAAGAATATATTAACAGCACATTATTATGAAAGGATTAGTAAAGAAAGGACTTCTATGTATAATCCTGTTTCTGAATATGTCGACAGAATTAATTGCTCAGGAGCGTCGCGAGCATTATCAACGCATTGAGGCTATCAAAGTAGCTTTCATTACTAAAAAGCTTGATCTGACAACTGAGGAAGCCCAAAAATTCTGGCCGGTATATAATAATTACCAAAAGGAGCTGATGGTAATGATGCGAAAGAGAAGAGAAGACCGACAGAAAACTGATATTGATCCAAATGAAAAGATCAATGCAGATTTAACATATGAAAGCAGGATGTTGGACTTGAAAAAAAAGTATAAAAAACTCTATTTAAAGGTAATTCCTGCAGAAAAGGTATTGCTTTTATATCAGGCAGAGCGCGAATTCAGAGAGCATTTAATTAAGCAATTGAAGCATCGTAAAAGGGATTAAATTGTATTAAGCTGAGCAGGATATCAGGAATGTAAAGAATGTTTTAAATTGACAATTAAGGGTCTGAGGCAAAGATATTTTGATTATTGAAACCAATACCTACATATTATCGGTTCCTTCAGCCCTTTCCTCCGGAGTAGTTCCGACTACAAATCTCCTTCTAAATCATATTTCCATTAGACGGAAGCTACCTTCTACGGCAAGGTTTATTTAACCCGGTTAAGTTTTTCATAGGGAAGGTCAGCCCGCCCAAAGGACTTTAATGGCAAAAATATTCAACAATATTTCATCCCAACTACTGCCTGCATTTAATTTATGTATTTTTGATCATGCTTAGCCCTCGTCAGCTTTTTCTGTTAAATACTGCTCAAACATCTCCATTTCCTCGATTACTCGAGATTGAAAGAGCCGAAGGCATGTATTTATATGACCATTCGGGTAAAAAATTCATGGACTTGGTTTCTGGATTTGCAGTTAGCAACATCGGTCATCGCCATCCAAGAGTTGTACAGGCGATAAAAGATCAAGCTGATAAATACCTTCACCTCACCGTTTATGGGGAATATGTGCAATCGCCACAGGTTAAATTGGCTGAAAAGCTGTCTTCAATCCTACCAAAACCCCTGAGCGCTGTCTACTTTGTTAATTCAGGGGCCGAGGCCACAGAAGGTGCGATGAAACTGGCAAAGCGCTATACCGGCAAATCAGAATTAATTGCCTGTAGAAATTCTTATCATGGCAGTACTCAGGGAGCACTTAGTGTCATGGGGAACGAATATTACAAGCAAGCTTATCGTCCTTTGCTACCAGGAATACGATTTATTGAGTTTAATGACGTTGCTGATCTTGAGCATATAAGTGCAGATACGGCCGCCGTAATTATCGAAACAATTCAAGGTGAAGCAGGTGTCCGCGTTCCGGATGTAAGATATATGACGGCTCTGCGTAAACGATGTGATCAGACCGGCACACTGCTTATTTTGGATGAAATACAAACAGGTTTCGGCCGAACGGGTAAACTTTTTGGTTTTGAGAACTTTAACATCAGTCCTGATATTCTTTTGCTTGCTAAAGGCATGGGAGGCGGAATGCCAATCGGCGCATTTATTTCGAGCCATGAAATTATGTCTACGCTAAAAGAGAACCCAATTCTTGGGCATATCACCACTTTTGGGGGGCATCCGATGAGCTGTGCCGCCGGACTTGCAAATCTGGAAGTGATACTGGAGGAAAACCTAATTAATGATGTTGAAATTAAAGAATCGTTGTTCAAAAAATACCTTCAGCATCCCGAAATAAAAGAAATTAGGGGAAAAGGATTGATGCTAAGCATTCAGCTAAGTTCTTTTGAACAGGTAGAATATGTAAGTAATTATTGCTCCGATAAAGGAATCATCATCGACTGGTTTTTGCATTGCGATACTGCGATGCGCATTGCACCGCCTCTGATTATATCTGAAGAAGAGATAAAAATAGCCTGCACAATTGTACTTGAAGCGTTAGATTCATACCTAACCAAGGTCACAACAGTATCCAAATAAGATACTTTATCATTTTAAACCCGTACCTTTGCGACAGTATAAAATTGCCGGCATTTTTAACGGCAATGTAAAATCATTACATGTTATTCGAAGAATTAAATATTATTGAGCCTATTTTAAAGGCTTTAAAAACAGAAGGTTACACTGCCCCAACTCCCATTCAGGAACAATCGATACCAATCATTTTAGAACGAAAAGATCTTTTGGGATGTGCACAAACAGGCACAGGTAAAACTGCTGCTTTCGCCATTCCAATTATTCAAATCCTAGAAGGTGGTAAAATATACGATAAAGGGCCCAGAGCCATTAAATGTCTCATATTAACCCCTACCCGTGAACTAGCTATCCAAATAGGTGAAAGCTTTGCTGCTTATGGCCGGCATACAGGAATGAAACATACCGTCATCTTTGGTGGGGTATCTCAGGGTTCGCAAGTATCAGCATTAAAATCGGGTGTTGATATTCTCATCGCAACTCCGGGAAGGCTATTAGACCTGATTAATCAGAAGTTTGTTCAGTTGCATTATCTAAAAATATTTGTACTTGATGAAGCAGACCGAATGCTGGACATGGGATTTATTCATGATGTAAAAAAGATCATAACCAAGATCCCTCAAAAACGCCAAACCTTGTTTTTCTCGGCAACTATGCCCCCTGAGATTCAAAAATTAGCAAATACTATACTTAATGATCCTGAAAAAGTGGAAGTTACGCCACCTTCAAGCACTGCCGACACGATCGATCAATCGCTATTTTTTGTTGAAAAAGGTGATAAGAAAAAGTTACTGATTCACCTGCTGAACGATAAGAGCATCAAATCTGCACTAATTTTTACCCGTACCAAACATGGTGCTGACAAGATCACCAAAGATCTGGTTAAAGCAGGAATAAAAACGGAGGCCATTCATGGAAATAAATCACAGAATGCGCGTCAAAAGGCTTTATCTAATTTCAAAAGCGGCCAAATCAAAGCTTTAATTGCGACAGATATTGCAGCTAGAGGAATTGATATTGATGAACTTTCGCATGTGATCAATTATGAATTACCAAATATCCCGGAAACTTATGTCCACCGTATCGGTCGTACAGGTCGCGCAGGATCGAGCGGTATTGCGCTATCATTTTGCGATGAAGAAGAAATGGAATACCTAAAAGATATTCAGAAACTTATCGGAAAGGAGATTCCTGTAACTGAAAATCAACCCTATCATATGCGTGCTGCATCACATATTTTCAGTCAGTCGACTAAAAAGAAAGGCAGTTCAGGCAAAAAACCTGCTCCCGATTCGGCAAGAGGTGCAACAAGCGGGAGTCCACGAAGGCGCTTCGGCAACAAGAGAAGATAAAAAAGATAAAAAGGCTCCGGAATTAAACTCGGAGCCTTTTTTATTTTTCAGATAATGCTTTAATCATCAGGTCAGCAACCAGCTTATTCCCTGCAGGATTCAAATGCACCCTGTCTGAAGTTAAAATCCCCGATTCCTTGTTTTCAGGATTATTTTTGAGATTATAATCCAAAAATGCCTTCCTAAGGTCAACTAAACCACAAGAGTATTTCTTAGCTAAGTCCCGAATGATATTGCTGTAACGATTCAAATCACCATCCTGTGCATTACTGAAGTCGGTACGCTCTCCAATTGCCGCCGGCGTGCAAACAATAACCCTTATACCAGCAGTCTGTAATTTCTTAATCATTGCAGTATAAAAAGCAATGAACTTATCGGGGTCTGTACCAGTTTGCGCGCTTTGTTTATGCCATACATCGTTTACACCGACATATATTACAACGATATCCGGCTTTTTGCTCAATACATCATCTTCAAACCTTAAAAACAGATCATAGACTTTATTTCCTCCGATTCCAGCACCAATGAGTTCAAATTCAGGATTTGTTTTTCCACGTAAACTATTCTGCATCAGGGTTATATATCCTCCAGGCTCTACCCCTGCCCGTGTTATTGAATCACCAAAGAAAATGACCTTAACGGGCTTTTGGATCTGCATGGAACTCATAATGATAATTACAGCGAAAGAGAGTAATACTTTTTTCATGTTTGTTTTCTATTAGTATGATTTAAATTAAAACAAGGTGCGATAAAAATTTAATTTAAATTCTCTAACCCATCAATTAAATTCAGCTAAAGTAGTTTATTCCGCTCATAGCCGCGGAGGCCTAGTCCTTTTTCTTCAGGAAAAAAGGACCAAAACCCCGCCGATGCGTCTGCTGCTTCGAAAGTTAGTATCAAGGCTTGGCTTAGCTCTACCGCACCAGCCAAGGCGGAAAAAAAGTAAACGTAGAGATACTACTTTGGCCAGAAGACGTTCTATAACCATATGTTATATTCGTAACTTTTGTCATAAATACAGAGTAGCCAGAACTCAATGCCTTTGGTACATACCAGATTGGAAACATTCAGGCTGGAAAGAAATTATTTACAATTAAAGTCCGCATAAAAACCGATTTCAATATGAAATAACAGCTCTAATTTATAACAAAACACTTGTCTTTCTCTATTCCAGATTTCCAATTCTCAACTCTCCATTCTCAACTCTCCATTCTCAATTCTTAACTCTCAATTCTCAACTCTCCATTCTCAACTCTCCATTCTCAACTCTCAATTCTCAATTCTCAACTCTCAATTCTCAATTCTCAACTCATTTTACCTCTCTTAATCAAATACGAATGCAGCACCTGATAAAACCCATCA
>JAURKO010000204.1 GCA_030831705.1 Daejeonella sp.
CGAAATTACACTACTGGTAACACTAAGCCAGTATAATAGAATGGCTGGATTGAAAATGCACATCAAAAATCCTTTGATAAAATAACCTGTATTTTTTCTTTTAGAGCTGGCTTGCTCATAATTTACTTTTACCTTTTTAAACAGGTAATAAAGTCCAATGATAAACAAAATAGAACTTCCAGCAATTCCTATCTGCATGCGATATGCATTTTCAAGGGCAATGTATGATGTACCATATAAGCTGATACCTACATAAAAAATATCACTGACAAGTACGCCACCTGCAAGTGAAACTCCGGCATAGAATCCTTTTTCAATACTGGTTTTTATCAGAGCGAAAAATACAGGCCCGGTTAGAAACGAAAGCACAAATCCCAATCCTATTCCTGATACGATTGATTCTATCATTCCGAAAATTTAATTTTGCAAATTAACCTAAAAACAGAGAAATATACATTATGATTGATAAAAACATTTAAAACTTAGAGATATGAGAAATTTAATTTATGTTAGATAATTATTTAACAATAAAAAACAGTTATGGATATTAATTCACAAAAAAATTATTCCTCGGCTTTATATACACTGATTACAGTGTTTTTCTTTTGGGGCTTTCTGGCTGCCAGTAATGGAATCTTTATTCCTTTTTGTAAGACACATTTTGATTTAACACAGTTTGAGTCTCAATTGATCGACTTTACATTTTATGGAGGATATTTTATTGGTTCCCTAATACTGTTTTATGCATCTAAGATTATAAAGGTGGATATTCTGAATTATCTGGGATATAAGAATAGTATTGCTATCGGACTTGTAGTTTCTGCAGGAGGAGCTTTGCTGATGATACCAGCTGTTGGCTCAGGTTCATTCGCATTTATTTTGTTCTCTTTCTTTGTTGTTGCAATAGGCTTTTCTCTTCAGCAAACCGCTGCAAATCCATTTGTGGTTGCCCTCGGAAGTCCGGTAACTGGTGCCAATCGCTTGAATCTGGCTGGAGGAGTTAATAATTTAGGTGGAATTTTAGGCCCGATTGCTGTAAGTATTATACTTTTTGGAACTGCTACCAGTGCTGCTCCAAGGGAGGTTGAAATCGAATCGATCAATATGCTTTACTACATCCTTGCAGGATTATTCTTGGCAGTTGCTCTTTATTTCTGGGTGGCCAAATTGCCGAAAGTAACCAGTGATGAGAAGGTTGAAGCGAGTGGTAAGACCAATATGCCCTTGTTTATTATTTTTGTTGCCTTCTTATTGATTTTGGCAGCAGATCCAATTGCCGCTGCAACAGGTGTGGGTATGAATATTTTTGTTTATCTCTCACTTTTTATAATGGTTGCTACGCTGCTATTAGCACTCAGATCTGCTGGGAAAGATAAAACCGGATGGGGTGCAATGGGCTATCCGCAGCTTATTCTCGGGATGATTGCTATTTTTACTTATGTAGGGGTAGAGGTAACTATTCAAAGTAATATGGGAGCCTTACTGGAGCTGCCTGAATTTGGGGGCTTAACCGGATCTGAAATTGCACCGTTTATCTCTCTTTATTGGGGAAGTATGATGATTGGTCGTTGGGCAGGTGCAGTGAGTATCTTTAAACTTGAGAAACGTACTAAAACTATTTTGACAATTGTCGTTCCTTTTATCGCCTTTGCAGTTATTCTACTCGCAAATCATTTAAATGGCGCTTCTATTGAGCAGTTCCTTATATATGGGGTTTGTATAGTGATTTTGATTGCTGGTTTCTTTTATAGTCAGGATAAGCCCGCCAAGACTTTACTAACTTTTAGTGTTTTAGGTTCTATTGCAATGATCATCGGATTAATTACCGAAGGTCAGGTTGCGATTTATGCATTTTTAAGTGGCGGACTTTGCTGTTCAATTATGTGGCCATGTATTTTCGCACTTGCCATCACCGGTTTAGGTAAATATACCTCACAGGGCTCTGCATTTCTTATCATGATGATTCTAGGTGGAGCAATCATACCTCCTGTTCAGGGAATATTGGCTGATACCAGTGGTATTCATTTCTCATATATTGTTCCATTCCTTTGCTTTGTCTATCTGGTATATTTTGCCATAAAAGTTAGTTCCGAATTGAAAAAGCAAGGAATTGATGTAAATGATTTAGAGGCAGAAGCATCACATTAATGAAAGTTAAACCAAGCTTCGACTTGATTTTTATGAATCTCGCTACCGACCTGGCTGAACGCTCTCATTGCGTTAAGGCTCAGGTCGGTGCTGTTTTAACAAAAGATACCCGTATTATTTCCATAGGTTATAATGGTCCTCCAGCAGGGACACATAACTGTGATGAGGAATGGCCCGATACTGGTTGTCCGCGTGATTCTAAAAATAGCTGTTCACTTGCACTTCATGCTGAAGAGAATGCTATTCTATATGCTGTTAAAAATGGTTCTACATTAGAGGGCTCAACACTTTACCTTACTCTTTCTCCTTGTTTAGCCTGTGCTAGGATTATATTTTCATCTGGTATTAAAAAGGTTTGGTTTAAAGCATCATATGCTGAATATAAAGGTCTTCCTTCAGATGAAGGAGTTGATTTTCTTAACCGTTTTGGTGTGGAATGTCTCAAGTTCTGAGAAGATTGCAATACTTTAACAATATCCTGCTTATCTCGTAATCTTGAGAGTTTGCAATTTCTTAAATTGCATCACTATTTCATTGAATTGTACTCATGGGTTATAAAAGTTTAGCAGAATGCGTTTCAGATCTTGAGAAGCATGGACATTTGATCAGAGTTAAAGAGGAGGTTGACCCTTTTCTTGAGGCTGCTGCAATTCATTTGCGGGTTTTCGAAAATGGAGGTCCGGCAATCTTGTTCGAAAACATTAAAGGCAGTAAATTTCCCGCAGTATCCAATTTATTTGGTACCCTAGACAGGTCGAAATTTATGTTCAGAGATACCCTCGAGTCAATAAAAACTCTCGTTGACCTTAAATCGGATCCTTTGAAGGCGGTTAAAAATCCATTTAAATATGTCGGATCAGGTCTTACTGCTTTTTCGGCCTTACCATGGAATAATCAAGTGTTTTCACCGGTTAAATTTGGTAAAACAAAAATCTCTGCTTTGCCCCAAATTGTGAATTGGCCTATGGATGGTGGACCATTTGTAACGATGCCTCAGGTTTATACGGAAGATATTGACAAGCCTGGTATTATTAATGCCAATCTGGGAATGTACCGGATTCAGTTGGGTGGGAATGAGTATATTCAAGATCAAGAGATCGGATTACATTATCAACTACACCGTGGTATTGGAGTACATCAAACAAAGGCGAATGCAAAGGGTGTACCTTTAAAAGTAAGTATTTTCATCGGTGGCCCTCCGGCTCATCCACTTGCCGCTGTAATGCCATTGCCTGAAGGGTTATCGGAAATGACTTTTGCTGGTGCACTTGGTAATCGAAGGTTCAGATATTTTTATGACAAGGAGGGTTTCTGTATTTCTTCTGATGCGGATTTTGTTATTACGGGTATAGTAGAACCCGGACAAAATAAACCTGAGGGGCCTTTTGGCGATCATTTGGGTTATTATAGTTTGAAACATCCTTTTCCGTTAATGAAGGTTAGGAATGTCTACCATCGTAAAAATGCTATCTGGTCATTTACTGTTGTTGGCAGACCACCTCAGGAGGATACAAGCTTTGGAGCGCTGATTCATGATATTACCGGTTCTGCTATACCAAAAGAAATTCCAGGCCTTCATGAAGTTAATGCAGTTGATGCAGCAGGCGTTCATCCATTACTTTTTGCAATTGGTAGTGAGCGATATACTCCGTATTTGAAAGAGAAGAAGCCTCAGGAGATTCTTACTATTGCTAACCATATTTTAGGTAAAAGTCAGCTGAGTCTCGCAAAGTACCTTTTTATTTGTAATAAAGAAGATGACCCTTCACTCAAAACGAGTAATATTGAAGGGTTTTTTAAGCATATTCTGGAACGGATTGACCTCAGTCGTGATTTACATTTTTATACCAAAACCACTATTGATACGCTTGATTATAGTGGGACAGACATAAATTCAGGGTCAAAAGTTACGATTGCAGCTGCAGGTGATAAAAAGCGAATTCTTTGGACGGAATTAGCTGCCTCGTTTTCTCTTCCCCGGCCTTTCTCCAATTTCAAAATGATTATGCCTGGTGTTTTGGCTGTAGAGTCTCCGTCTTTTGAGAGCTATCAGCAAACCGAAAAGGAAGTTAATATTTTGAATGCATCGTTATCAACCAAGGATCTTGATGGTCTGCCTTTATTAATTTTATGTGATGATGCCGGATTTGTGTCAGATAGTATAAATAATTTTGTTTGGGTTAGCTTTACCCGAAGTAATCCATCCCATGATATTTATGGAATTAATTCCTTTATTGAGCATAAACATTGGGGTTGTAAAGGGCCAATGATTATTGATGCCAGACTTAAAAAGCACCATGCACCAGAACTTATTAAAGACAAGCAGGTCGAAGAAAGAGTAAATAGATTGGGTGAAAATGGCAGTTCGCTCTATGGAATTATTTAGAATATCATGCTTTGATTAATTCTCATTATTTATGAAAATACGTCTTGCTATCACTAAGCAAATCTGATACTGCCACTTTAATGGTGTTTTGTTTACTCCCTATGCCTTTCCTCAGTTGAAATGAATAAACTTAGACTTATCTCATGTATCAGATATAAATTCGTTAAAAGCTAGCTAGTATTTTCAGCCTCTGTACAAAAAAGTTATCTTTGACTATGCAAGAAAAAATCATCATTCTTGACTTCGGGTCGCAATACACACAGCTTATTGCCCGAAGAGTCAGGGAACTAAATGTATATTGTGAGATACATCCGTTTAACCATCTTCCTGAATTCGATCTTTCAGTTAAGGGTGTAATTCTCTCGGGTAGTCCGTATTCTGTCAGGCAGTCTGATTCACCACAAGTTAACTATCAAGATTTACAAAAGAAATTCCCAATTTTAGGAGTTTGTTATGGCGCTCAATATATTGCACATACTTCGGGGGGTGAGGTTAAGGCCTCATCTACACGCGAATATGGCAGAGCTTGTCTCGATTATATTGACTCTACCAATCCTCTGTTTAGAAATATTCCTAAAGGTTCTCAGACATGGATGTCGCATGCTGATACCATAGCCTCAATTCCTGATAATTTTGAAATTATTGCCAGTACTGATTCTGTCAAGGTAGCAGCTTATCATGTAAAAAATACGAATGTTTACGGCATTCAATTTCATCCTGAAGTAACTCACAGTACAGACGGTAAACAAATTCTTCATAATTTTCTGGTGGATATTTGTGGGTGTAGTCAAGATTGGACACCCGATGCGTTTATAGAAACAACAATAGCTTCCCTCAAAGAGAAAATAGGGGATGATAAGGTAATCTTAGGCTTATCTGGTGGGGTAGATTCATCTGTAGCAGCTGTTTTACTTCATCAGGCAATCGGAAAAAACCTTCATTGTATATTTGTGGATAATGGTCTGTTGCGTAAAGATGAGTTTGATCAGGTGCTTGATTCTTACCAGCATATGGGATTGAATGTACGTGGTGTCAGAGCCGGTGACAGGTTCCTTAGTCAGCTTGCTGGTATTAAAGATCCTGAAACCAAAAGGAAAACCATCGGTCGTGTATTTATTGAGGTATTTGATGATGCTGCGCATGAAGTTCAGGATGTCAAATGGCTCGGTCAGGGTACAATTTATCCCGATGTGATTGAATCAGTTTCTGTCAAGGGTCCTTCAGCAACAATTAAATCTCACCATAATGTGGGTGGTTTACCTGATTTCATGAAACTCAAGGTAGTTGAGCCATTGAATACCCTTTTTAAAGATGAAGTTAGGAGAGTTGGTAAAACATTAGGAATGGATGCTGCTCTTTTAGGTAGACACCCATTTCCCGGTCCCGGTTTAGCAATTCGTATACTAGATGATATCACTCCAGAAAAAGTAGAAATTCTCCAGGAGGCAGATTCAATTTATATCAGTAATTTAAAATCTTCCGGCTGGTATGACAAAGTCTGGCAGGCAGGAGCAATCTTTTTACCGGTACAGTCGGTTGGAGTAATGGGTGATGAGCGTACTTACGAACATGTAATCTGTTTAAGAGCAGTAAGTTCTGTGGATGGTATGACTGCAGACTGGAGTCATCTGCCTTATGAACTTTTGGCTAAAATTTCTAACGAAATAATTAATAATGTAAAAGGAATTAACAGAGTTGTTTATGATATTAGTTCTAAACCACCTGCTACGATTGAGTGGGAATAGATATCTGTGTTTACTTTGCGTGTTGATTTTTTTATCAGCATGCTCTAAAAAAGTTTTTCCTCCAAAACCGGTCGAAAAACAAACACCTATTGAAATAACCGTACCTAACGTTGAACAACCTGTTAAAAAAAATATTGATCATTCAATAGTCCTCTTACTACCTTTTCAATTAAATACTATAAATCTTAAAACTTCCAAAAAAGCTGATCTCAACAAAGCAGATCTTGCTATTGATTTTTACCAGGGTTTCAAGCTCGCGCTTGATTCATTAAGTATTGGAGGTCATCATTATGATTTGAAGGTTTTTGATACTCAGAATACGGAAACGCAAATTGTAAACCTTGCTTTGTCTAGTTCTATTAAAAATCAGGATTTGATTGTAGGACCCATTTTTCCTGAAGGTATTCGTACTTTTTCTGAATTTTCGGATTTAGGTAAAATTCTTCAGGTTTCACCTTTGGCTGCTTCTATGCCTTCTGGATTTAATGATCCTAATCTTGTAAGTATAAATAATTCAATTGATCAGCATGCATTGAAAATAGCAGAATTCGTTATTAAGCAGTATAAACCTGAAGATGTTCAACTTGTTTTGATAAATACTCAAAAGACAATTGATGCCCGCTATTCGAATTTTATCAAGCGTTATCTCAATGAATTATCCGGTTCCGGATTTCGGGTTATTGAACGTCCTAATGTTATTGGTATTGAAGGATACCTGAGTCGTACGAAGAATAATCTTGTTTTAATTACTTCTAGCGACAGGTCATTTTTGTTACCAGCAATTGACAAGCTTTATAATTTAAAGAATCAACAATTCAAAA
>JAURKO010000205.1 GCA_030831705.1 Daejeonella sp.
ACCGGACTGAAATAACGAAAGAACCACAACAGCACCTTTCCATAAATTTAAGCCGGTAACACATATACCAGGCTAAACCTATATTCTATCCATCTTCATTACCTTGACTGAAATTTTTTATAAACCGCATCTATTGAAAACATGCAAAAATAATCCGTCTATCAGGCTAAATCAAATTGCATTTAGCAATAAATTGTATTGGAAACTTCAATCCTACCCCTTAAACCGCTCCTTAAAAAATTTACCGGTATATGAATTTTTCTCTTTGATTAAATCTTCAGGAATACCTTCAAAAACCACTTTACCACCTTTATCACCTCCTTCCGGACCGATATCAATCACCCAATCGGCACATTTAATTACATCCATATTATGTTCAATAACGATAATAGTATTTCCCTGAACAATTAAAGCCTCAAAAGATTTCAAAAGTTTTTTGATGTCATGAAAATGAAGACCTGTAGTCGGCTCATCAAAAATGAACAGGGTTTTACTGCTGTTATTACCTTTAACAAGGAAAGATGCAAGTTTTATACGTTGAGCTTCACCCCCCGACAACGTATTTGATGATTGGCCCAGATGAACATATCCTAAACCCACATCAGAAAGAGGCTTAATCTTAGAAAGAATTTTTGGTTCCTGATTAAAAAACTCAAGAGCCTCATCAATAGTCATTTCCAATACTTCGAAAACATTCTTGTCTTTATAGGTCACATCCAATACATGCTGCTTAAATCGCTTCCCTTCACAGGCTTCGCAAGGCAGGTAAATATCCGCCATGAACTGCATCTCGATTTTTACTTCACCTTCACCCTGGCAGACATCACATCTTCCGCCTTCAACATTAAATGAAAATGCAGAAGGCTTAAGTCCCCCGGCTTTTGCCAGACCTTGTGAAGCAAATAAATTCCTGATTTCATCCCATGCCTTCACATAGGTTACCGGATTAGAACGGGAAGAACGACCAATTGGGTTCTGATCTACAATTTCAACTTGTTCAATCTTATTAAAATCCCCTCCAATGGCATCATAAGCTCCTGTTTGCTCTCCTGAATAATTTCCAATCGCTTTCTGAACCGCAGGCTGCAATATTCGTTTAACCAGGGAAGTTTTCCCTGAACCCGAAACGCCAGAAACTACAGTCAGCACATTCAATGGAAATTTGACATCAATATCCTTCAGGTTATTTTCACGGGCACCTTTAATTTCAACATAATCAATCCATTTACGCCGATGCGTTGGTATAGCTATAGTTTGTCTTTCACTGAGATATTGACCGGTAAGACTATGCTCATCTTTCAAAATTTCATCATAGCTTCCGGTGAATACAAGGTTTCCTCCATGTGTTCCGGCCTCCGGACCAATATCTATGATATGATCGGCAGCATGCATGATTTCTTCTTCATGCTCCACTACTAAAACAGTATTTCCTACATCCCTCAATGAACGCAATACTTCAATCAGTCGATGAGTATCCCTTGGATGAAGACCGATACTCGGCTCATCAAGCACATAAACTGAACCCACGAGGGAACTGCCTAATGAAGTAGCCAGATTAATTCGCTGAGATTCTCCTCCGGATAAGGTGTTTGACAACCTGTTGAGTGTTAGATAACTCAAACCAACATCGTTCAAAAATTTGATTCGGTTGGTAATTTCCATTAATAAGCGTTTTGCAATCTTGAGTTGAGTAGCATCCAGTTTAAGGTCCTGAAAGAATTCAAGAGCCTTATCCAATGGCATTAAAACAATATCCGTAATGGAATTTGATGCGATTTTAACGTAAGAAGCATCCTGGCGAAGACGGCTGCCCAGACATTCTGGACAGTTTGTCTTTCCACGGTACCTGGATAGCATCACCCTGTATTGAATTTTAAATGTTTGAGCTTCCAGCTCTTTGAAAAAATCATCCAGTCCGCTGAAATATTCATTCCCAGTCCATAGCAACCGCTGTTGCTCAACACTGAGTTGATTATAAGAACGATGGATAGGAAAATCAAATTTGAGTGCAGACTTTACCAGCTTGCTAAGCCATTCACCCATTTTTTCACCTCTCCAGGGAGCAATTGCACCATCATAAACAGATTTACTCTTATCTGGAATTACGAGATCCTCATCAATTCCTATGATTTTTCCATATCCCTCACAACGTTTACACGCCCCAAATGGATTATTAAAGCTAAAGAAATTGGGACTGGGTTCTTCAAATCTTAAATCATCGAGCTCAAAACGATCGCAAAACAAATGCATAATACCATTCACTTCCAACAAACAATCTCCTCTGCCTTCAAAAAATGCGGTCTGAACAGAATCTGCTAAACGGCTCATAGTTTCTTCATCATCTGTTACCAAAACCCTGTCAATAACGATTTTAATATTCATATCGGCACCCGACTGAGAATTGCCGCTTGTCTGATCATCCAGAATCGCCTCAATTTTCGATACTTGATCATTAATCAGGACACGTGTAAAGCCTTTTTGCAACAATACAGCTAGTTCTTCCTTAAGTGAACGATTATTGTGCGCATGCAGCGGACATAAGATGGTAACGGCAGTGTCAGGTTCAAGGCCTGAAATAAAATTTATTACATCAGTAACCGTATCCTTTTTAACTTCTTTACCAGAAATAGGGGAAATGGTACTGCCAATCCGTGAAAAAAGAAGCTTGAGATAATCATATATTTCAGTTGATGTGCCTACTGTTGAGCGCGGATTGCTGGTGATAACCTTCTGTTCTATTGCAATTGCTGGGGCAATACCTTTGATATAATCTACATCGGGCTTGTTCATTCGCCCCATAAACTGCCGCGCATAAGAAGAAAGGCTTTCTACATATCGCCGCTGACCTTCGGCATATAGGGTATCAAAAGCTAGCGAAGACTTTCCAGAGCCCGACATCCCGGTTATAACAACCAATTTATTTTTGGGGATAGCCACATCAATATTCTTAAGATTGTGAACACGCGCCCCTTTAATAATAATATACTTTTTAGGATCTTTTTCGGCCTCTTTATTCATTCTTAACTCCAAACTGTTTTTTTTACGTATATTGAGTAAACATCATTCTATCGGGACTGCAAAAGTACAGCTATAAGTACTTAAAATCGAGGGCAGACTAAATATTCTTTGTTTTTGGCAAAATATTTGCTTGATATAAAACTGAACCATACATTTTTTAACAATTATAGGAGATCCATTATCGAATAAACTCTACTTCAATATCTTTTAGGAATTTACATAAAGAAGAATCTAAAGTATGAGTACTATAAAAATTCAATCCATTAGCGATCAGGAACTGGTAAGCCAATACATAAACGGCCATGAGCCGAGTCTGGAAGAACTCATTCGCAGGTATAAATCTAAAATCTACACTTCAATATACCTTCTTGTTAAAGACTCTTATCTTGCGGAGGATATTTTTCAGGACACTTTCATCAAGGTAATCAACACGTTAAAGGCTGGTAGGTATAACGAGGAAGGCAAATTTTTGCCTTGGGTTATCCGGATTGCACATAATCTGGTGATAGACCATTTCCGTAAAATAAAGCGCACTCCGGTAGTTACAACAGGTGAGGGCTTCGATATTTTTGAGATTATCGAGTTCAATGATGAAAGCAAAGAAGAAAAGATCATCCGGGAACAAACCTATCAGGATCTCAGAAAATTAATTCACCATTTGCCATCAGAGCAAAAAGAAGTATTGATTATGCGTCATTATGGGGATCTGAGTTTTAGAGAAATTTCAGACATCACCGGTGTTAGTATTAATACAGCCTTAGGGCGAATGCGATATGCGCTGAACAATTTGCGTAAAATGATGCTAAGCAGGGAATTAAGTTTGAAGCATGATTAAAATAATTTCAACCCGACAAAACATTTCTGTTGCAGTTGCGTTTAATTCTAAAAAATCATTCGCTTATGATAGAAATTTCTACTCTCACAACAAATTCATTAACCAACAAAAAAGCCGAAATTAATCTTTTGGCAGAGGATCTTGGCGAGGACGAGCAATCATTTTACTCCTCTATTAAACCCGATCTGAATGCAATTACAAATAATCCGGCTGAGAAAACAATCAGTAGTATTCTGGATTATTCAAAATCACTTTAAGAATTTGGAAAAACCGGTCTGCATTCCGGTTTTTTTGTTTTATTATAGAAGCAAAATCAGGCAATCCATTTATATTTGTTTGTGCTAATTAAAGACAGATATAAAGCTTTCGTAGATTATTTTTCATCTCATCAGCCTGAGGCAGAAACTGAACTGCAATATGAGAACCCATATCAATTGCTGGTTGCAGTAATATTATCAGCACAATGTACCGATAAACGTATTAATCAGGTAACTCCCGAATTATTTAAAA
This sequence comes from Daejeonella sp., assembly GCA_030831705.1. Taxonomy (GTDB): domain Bacteria; phylum Bacteroidota; class Bacteroidia; order Sphingobacteriales; family Sphingobacteriaceae; genus Daejeonella. Next base: position 4,364 of record JAURKO010000205.1, read on the forward strand.
GGTTTCCCAATCCAGAAACTTTATCCGCATCTACACCTGAAGAAGTTTTCAACTACATCAGGAGCGTCAGTTACCCTAATAATAAATCCAAACATCTCGTGGGCATGGCCCAAAAATTAGTAGCTGAATTTAATAGTGTTGTTCCTTCAGAGATTGAAGACCTCCAGAAAATGCCAGGTGTAGGGCGCAAAACTGCAAATGTGATTGCATCAGTAATCTTTAATGCACCAGCTATGGCAGTAGATACACATGTATTCAGGGTTTCGAATCGATTAGGTTTGACAAGAAATGCAAAGACACCACTGGCAGTAGAGAAGCAATTGGTCAATTACCTTCCTAAAGATAAAATTCACATTGCCCATCACTGGCTCATCCTTCATGGACGATATACCTGTCTGGCAAGAAATCCGAAGTGTCAAATATGCCCCCTAACAGCTATTTGTAATTATTACAAGCGAAGTCAGTCGGAAACGGTTCTGAAAAAAGCGGAAAAAACCGAGTTGAAAAAGCTGAAGGATCTGAAAAAGAAAAGAT
>JAURKO010000206.1 GCA_030831705.1 Daejeonella sp.
AATTCGCAGATTTTTGTTTGTCAGCTGATCTATATAGGCTTTTAATGGCGGCGAAACCTGTGCCAGATCCCATCCGGTCTCATTTAAAAGATAACGTTCATTCCAAAAGTTCTGGTCAAAATTACGATTCTCAATCATTTGTGCAGAATTGTTAAAAATCCTAATGACCTCCTCCTGCTGATGGGAAGAATAATTCTTTTACAAAAATGTAAATACCCATGACCAGAACGAACCATCCAAAAGACTTCTTTAGTTTTTCGCCACTGATTTTTTTAGCCAGATAAATACCTATGAATATTCCTACCACTGCCAGACCTGTACATATTCCAAGTAATTTCCAGTCGATCAATTGCCCCCCCTGGATAACTCCAATAAATCCAATTAATGATTTTGCAGCAATGATAAATAGTGATGTACCTACTGCAAGTTTCATTGGCATACGAGCCAGAAGTACCAATGCAGGAATAATTAGAAAGCCACCACCGGCACCTACCAAACCAGTAAGTAAACCAACCAAAGCACCTTCGAGCAGAATCATTGGATAGTTATATTGCAATGGCTCACCTTCTGCTTTATCACAATCAATACAAGGCCTAATCATGCTTACTGAAGCCAGGATCATGACAATGGCGAACAGAACCATGATACCAATGGATTTAGTAATAACCAATGATCCGATTGTAAAGAGCTCTGATGGAATTACCGGAACAAGCCACATACGGGTCAAATACACCGCTGCGATGGATGGAATTCCAAAGATTAGAACTGTTTTAAAATCTGCCTTTTTCTGAATTGCACTTTGAATCCCTCCAACAAAAGCTGTTGAACCGACTATAAACAGTGAATAAGCTGTAGCAAGAATGGGGTTTACACCCATTACATAAACCAGAATTGGTACAGTCAGTATAGAACCACCACTTCCAATCAAGCCTAATGAAATACCTACAAGTACTGCCAGTATATACCCTAAAATTTCCATAATGTCTTTTTCTTGCACACAAAGGTCTTAATAGCAAGCCTGATTTATTGTCACAAAAGTTACATTCAACAATATTAGTAAATTTAAATATGGCAGATTGAATTGAGGGCTAAGAATAACCTATCATAAGTTAAGCGAATGCTATAAATATCTTTTTGGAACCTCAGCGCCAGCCACATAATTCAGCTTACCAATCTTACACATCTGATACACATTAATTCTGAAATCAGGGCAGGTACTAACAAAACAATAAGCCTCCACCTGTGTAAAACCATAAGTACTGACCAGCCAATCCATCATATAAACTGTTGCCTGATGAACTGCATCTTCAAGCGGTCTGAAGGCATAAACCGCAATAATGGAATCTGGGGTTTCAATTCGGATTCCTGGAGAACGCTTTCCTTTAATTATCTCAAATGAAAGCCGCACTGTTGCCTGCGTTTCCGCAGCAGTTCCGGTGAACTCTGTATCGCCCTGGCTGGCGTGTACATCACCCAGATAGAATAATCCACCAGGATGATAAACCGGAAGAAAAATCTTATTGCCTGGTTTGAAATCACGAATATCCAGGTTTCCTCCCCAGTCGCCCTGCCCATCCAAACTGTTAGCCACATCCCGGTCGGGTGCTACGCCCAGAGTACCTACAAATGGGGTAATGGGCCAGGAAATTTTATCATTGAACCGAAGTGTCCCATCAAGAGTTGTCCCGCTTGGGCCCGGAGTATGATCAAAAACCATCGTACTGTATTCACCGGAGATTTCGTTCCAGCGCGAAGAATCACCCAAAGGGCCTCGGTTTGGACCTACAGCAATCCAGGAGGTTTTTTCAACTTCAATCTGGTGAATATTTACAACAAGTGTATCACCGCGGTCGAGCCCTTCAATAAAAATCGGTCCGGCGATTGGGTTTACCAAAGGAGGTGTCCGATCAAAACCCGGACGATTAGCAGGAATAGCCTTATCTGCAGCACTTTTAAAAAACCCAATTCCCGCATCCCATGTTTCAATTTCAAATTCTTCACCCGGAATAACATGAATTAAGGGAGTATCTGAATAATTGAAAGCGAATTTTTTCGCTTGTTCACGGAGAATCTTTTTCATGGCCTTAAAAATTAAATTTCTATTAAATTAACAGAATTATCAGTCAAATTAAATGACCGCATTCAAAAATCAATAAAATCTCTTCCATTTTATTTTTGATCAGGCAAGGCATAAACCATCACATATCCACCCGGATTCTCAGCATCACCTGCAACAGAAACAGCAATATATTGTTTTTTACCACTCTTAAAAGTTGATGCATTCGAAGTGGTACTTCCGGGAATTGGAGTATCCCATAATAATTTGCCTGAATCTTTATCATAAGCCCTGAACCTAAAATCCGTGCCCCCCATATTGGCTCCGATAAAAAGCAATCCACCTGCAGTTACAATCGGACCGGTATTACCTTCAGAACCTGTTTCTGGTTCCCCTTTTTGCTGCAATTTAGGATAATTACCTAAAGGGATTGACCAAGCATATTCTCCAGTATTCAGATCAATAGCATTTAAAGTTGCCCATGGAGGTTTAACTCCAAATCGCCCTTCAGAATCACGGAATTTACCATTAGATAAAATATCTAGGTATCTAACCGGGGCTTCCATTTTAAACTTATCCGCATCCTTATTTGCCGATTCACTTTTTGCTATTTCTTTCAAAAAATTGGTTTCTCTTGCAGACCTAGTATCCTTGTCAAACAGAAAAGATATAATTGCTTCTTCTTTACCGGCAATGATACTGGCAAATGAGGGCATCTTGCCTGCTCCAACCCTGATTTTACCTAAAACCTCTTCCTCATTCATCCTACTTTGAAGTCCAAGTAATGATGGGTAATCAGAATCACCTTTCTTATCTACACCATGACAAGCCTGACAATAAGTAGTGTAGAGCGCTTTCCCCTGGTTAAAAGGAGTATCGGATTCATTTTCAGACTCCATTTTTTTTATAAGGCTCACACCGGGAGTATTTGTAGCCCTGACATAAATTATCCCGCTTGCCGGATCAAATGCGCCTCCACCCCAACTTGAGCCTCCGCTTGTTCCAGGAAGATTAACATTGCCCCTCATAGAAGGTGGTGTAAAAAGCCCTTCATATCTTATAGACTTAAATCTTTTTACAAGTTCATCATTAGATTCCCTGGAATAATTGCTTAGATCATCCAATGAAATATGCTGTCTGGCATAAGGCTTTGGCTTTAATGGGAAAGGCTGTGTAGGCCAGGTTTCTTCTCCGGGTACATCTGAAGCAGGTACAGGTCGCTCTTCAATTGGAAATAATGGTTCACCAGTTTCTCTGTTCAGTAAATAAAGAAAACCAATTTTAGAAGTTTGAGCCACCGCATCAATTCTTTTTCCGTCATGAACAACGCTAACCAGATTAGGAGGTGCCGGCAGATCATAGTCCCAAAGATCATGATGGATAGTTTGATAATGCCAGATATATTTCCCGGTTTGAGCATCAAGGGCAACAACACTGTTCCCAAATAAATTCTGCCCTTTTCGATCGCCCCCATAAAAATCATATGAGGGAGATCCAAGTGCTAGAAATACCATTCCTCTTTTTTCATCAAGACTCATTCCAGCCCAATTATTGACACCACCAGCATATTTCCAGGCTTCTTTTGGCCAGGTTTCATAACCAAATTCACCTGGATGAGGAATGGTATGAAATGTCCAAACCAGTTTGCCTGTCCTTATATTGTAAGCCCTTTGATATCCCGGTTCAGCGCCATACAATTCTGAAACTGCAGTACCAAGAATATACAAATCCTTATAAATAATACCTGGAGATGTTGGAAGAACGCTTATTTTATCTGAATCTCCGCGCATTCCTACGTTCAGATTCACTTTGCCGTTTATTCCAAAATCGGGGATTAATTTTCCGCTTAATGCATCCAGAGAATAGAGATTACTACCCGCTGTAAACAGGATTCTTTTATCATTTCCATTCTCCCAATAGCTTACCCCACGACTCACACCTCCACCCTGAGCTCCATTAAACGGATCAAAAGACCATACTTGTTCACCGGTACTTGCATTTATAGCATAAATTCTGTTCCTGCCTGAAGGAATATACATGATGCCAGCAATAACAATAGGATTTGCCTGAATTCTCGAAGTCCGAGCACCTGGTAAAGCGTCTTTAAAACGGAAAGACCATGCCAGTTCCAATTGATTGACATTTGTTTTGTTGACTTGTTGCAATGCTGAGTAACTACTGCTTTTGGCATCCGCTTTATATGTGCTCCAGTTGATGGCTTTCTGATTAGCTGTTTGGCAAGCTGAGCAAATGAATAGGAGTGTAAGTAACCAAAAAACGCGTCTCATGTATAATTTTTGAATTATCAAGGTATCACTGTACATACTTCTCTTTCGAACTCAATTAAATAATAAACTCCACTATTTGGAAATTCATTTCAATTTAAGTTTTAAAATAATTGGATTAGGGAAATTTGTAAAAAATATTCGGGAATGAATTAATTTAATTCAAAGTTTATTAAGAGATCACCATCTGGTCGACTGGAATTTCCAGCCTGGCACTTTCTTCTGCATTTCAACCTCATCATTTCTCTTTTTGAGACCGCAGTTAATATAATTTTGATGCAACCTGGCTAATGCTACTTTATCCAGTTCTACGCCTAAGCCAGGCTCATCTGGTACCATAACAGAACCATCAGTAAATTTAATCCGGCCACCTAGAATAACTTCATCTGATTGCCATGGATAGTGTGTATCTAAGGCATAGGGCATTTTGGGAAGAGCAGCGCCTAAATGAACCATTGCGGCCAATGAAATTCCTAAATGACTGTTAGAATGCATGGACAAATCCCGGCCAAAGGTTTCACAAATACCAGAAAGTGTCATGGATGCCTTCAATCCACCCCAAAAGTGGTGATCACTTAAAATAATGTCTTCAGAACCAATTTTTATACTAGATGGTATCTCCTCGAATGAGGTGGTACACATATTCGTAGCAAGCGGTGTGGTCAAAACTTTTTTTACTGCGGCCATATTCTCCTGACCGCGTACGGGATCTTCTAAGTATTCCAATACCCCTTCAAGCTCCTTTCCATATTGAATTGCTGTATCCAGAGCCCAAATGGCATTGGGATCAAATCGTAAGGGAACTGATGGACCGAATTCTTTATAAAGTGCCAAAATTGTATCCACTTCAACTCTGGGTTCAAAAACACCACCCTTTAGTTTGATGGATTTAAAACCAAACTCTTTGCACATGGCCTTTGCCTGCTGTACTGTTTCTTCAGGATTTAAAGCAGCTTTTTGTTTTTCGGCCTCCCAGCCTTGTGCATTTGGGTTAAGGTTGAATCCAAACTCTCCTCCTGCACCTTCGTATTTATAAAAAAGGTATGCGGAAAAGGGTACACTTTCCCGCATTTTACCTCCAAGTAAATCTACAATTGGCCGACCTAGGACTTTGCCCATAATGTCCATACAGGCAACTTCAACTGAACTGAAAATATGTACCAGTTTACGCTGATCCCAGGGAGCTTCTCCTCTAGCCATAGGCGATTCGGAACCAAATCGCTCGGATAATATTGCCCTTATTTGATTCAGTTGAAAAACATCCTGACCAATCAGAAGCTTCTTTGCCTCATAAAGTGCCTGCTCAATATCAGAAGTTCCCGGTATTTCACTGATTCCAGAAATCTGATCATCAGTTATAATTTCTAATATAATTCTCAGTGCATAGGGTGCATGCAAACCTGCCGCATTTAATAATGGCGGGTCAACAATCGCTATTGGTGTAATCAGGATATCCTTTATTCTAGGGCCCCTTTGTCTGAGCATATTGTATTTTTTGAAATTAACTTGCAGCTTCTGCTTCCTCTGTTACAGCCTGAATTAAGCCCTTGATGTAACCATAGCAAAATGCAAAGGATTGCCAGTTGGCTACTGGATCTTTATGGTATGGTACGTGATCAGGCATAACCATTCCGTCAAATCCAACTTCACGCAATTCCCTAACTACCTGCAGGAAATTCATATCCCCATTATCTGGATACACCTCCTGGAAATTACCCCAGCCACCTTTGATATTTCTCAGGTGAACATTAAAGATCTGATTACGTTCGCCAGCCCATCTGATGATCGGAATAATATCATTTTTAGGATCCTTTAAGCCTTCGGCGATTGAACCGATACAGAAATTGAAGCCATGATATTTGCTGTCATAAAGCTGGGCAAATTTCTTAATTCCTTCAAAAACATCCGGACTATTCCAGCGGGTGATTCCTCTGTATCCAACCGGTGCTGGTGGATCAGCAATATGGTTAGCAAGTTTTACATTGTATTCTTTTGCTACAGGAAGAGTTCTATCCAGTAAATAAGTAATACGCTCAAACATGTCATCAATACTTACATCACCGGCGATTGTTTTTGGATCATTCCTTTTCAATGCTTCAGCCAAATTCCAGGTGCTGTATTCTGCATTACCGCGTTTTGGATCAAGCGTTTTACCTGTTCTTAGTACCGGCAAAATAGTAGTGTTATAGTTAAGCACCTTGATACCAGTCTTACCAGCAACCATGATCATCTGATTTAGCATATCGATTTCACGGTCTCTTTGCGGACTTTTACCAAGCATCACATTAGGGAAAAGTACTTTATCAATTCCGGCAGAAGATAGAGGCCAGTGATAAGCATCCAAACTAATGCCATACTTTTCACAGGCTTCACGCATTTTAAGTGAATCCTCTAGATCCCAACCCACATTCGGGATATATTTAGGAGAGCCTCCATCAATATTAAAGACGCCACAGCGTCCTTTCAGCTGTAAATTAGCTTCAGTTGTTCCACCCGACTGGCAGCCAACTTTCATCAAAACCTTTTTAGGTTTTGGTTTTACTTCTGCCAGTGATTCCATTGGTGACAACACGGAAGCACCAATGGATCCGGCTGCGATTGTTTTAACAAAATTTCTACGTTGCATAATTTTAATTTTATTATTACGGTTAAACGAAATATTTTATTTTTTTTCCTGAAGCATAAATAGAGAACTATGATCCAGTTCTCCATGACCCTCACTAACCAGCTGATTCATTAATCCAGCTATTAATTCTGTTGCTTTTAAAGAAACATTGTGATTAGCTCCAGTTTGAAGTGCTATCCCCATATCCTTCTTATGTAATTTCACTTTGAAACCGGGTACAAAATTTCCATCGATCATACGTTTGCCATGCAGATCCAAAATACGGCTTTGTGCAAATCCTCCCAAAAGAACTTCTCTCATCTTTTCAAGATCAACTCCGGCTTTCTTTGCCATTGAAAAGGCCTCAGCTACTGCCTGAATAGTAATGCCAACAATCATTTGATTACATGCTTTTGTAACCTGACCGGCACCTGCATCTCCTATTAAAACGATATTCTTACCCATTGCCTGAAAAATCGGTAATGCCCTATTGAAAGAATCCTCAGATCCGCCAACCATAATTGACAAAGTACCTGCTTCAGCGCCAACCTGTCCGCCCGAAACAGGCGCATCCAATGCTGAAACACCTTTTTCCTTCAGACTATTATAAATTTCCATTGTCGTGCCAGGCGAAATGGTTGACATGTCTATAAAAAGAGAGCCCTTTTTAATTCCGGGAAGGATTTCTGACACAACCTGCTTCACTTCAGGTGAATCAGGTAACATCGTAATAACAATATCTGAACTTGCTGAAAGATCTGCGATACTGTCAAAAACCTTTGCCCCGGCTGCCTGGACATTTCCGGAAGCGCTGCTTTTACTCAAAACATTAACCTCAAAACCGGCTTTTAATAAATTCAATACCATGGGTTTTCCCATGATACCCAAACCGATAAATCCTATTTTTTCCATTATTTAGTAATTACAATTAAAATCTTTAAACCAGAGGGAACAACTTAGCTCCGATCATAATGACAATCAGTCCGGTAAAACCCATCACCACTAACAATGGGGAAATAGTTTTAAGCGCCTCTTTTTCAGTAAGGTTACTCAATTTACAAATTATCCAGAACCCAGCATCATTCATCCATGGAACTAATTTAGAACCACAACCAATAGCTAATCCCAGATAAACAGGATGGAAATCAAGATTAGCATTCATAGCCATTCCCGATAATATCCCTGATGCTGTAATCAAAGCTACTGTTGCAGATCCCTGTGCTGTCCGGACAACTGCCGCGATGAGAAAAGCCAAAGGAATTAAGGCCATCTGGTAATCCTGAGTCATGGCAGCGATCTGAGAACTGATACCGGTTTGCTGAAGCATACCCCCAAATGCACCACCAGCGGAGGTGATCAATATAATACTACCACCACTTGTTAAGGCAGTACCTACAAAGGTTGAAAGTCCCTCTTTTGAATGCTTCTTTCTACTGGCAAGAACCAGAATAGCAGCAACACCACCCAATATAATTGCTGTATTTTTATTTCCCAAAAAGGCAGAAATACCTATAAGATATTGAATCAACGGCGATAATGTACTGCTATCCGCAGGTTTCATCGCAGTTACAACCGTGTCAATACAGATAAAAATTAATGGAATAAGTATTGGAAGTAAAGAAATTCCCAAGCCTGGAAGGTGCTTGGTATCAAGAATTGCTGAGGCTTTAATATCTTCGATTTTAGCATCCAAAGAATCTCTTAATTCGATAGGTCGTTTTTTATTGACCCAAACGGAGAAAAAATAACCTGAAACAATAGTAAAGAGCCCAACAATTGTACCCGCAACCATCATTAAACCTATTGGAATGTTCATTTCACCGATCAAAAATAATGGCCCTGGTGCAGGTGGAACCAAAGAATTAGCCATTGCAGCACCTGCCATTACGCACATTACTAATAATAAATAATTCTTTCCGATTCGTAAGGCCATTGCTTTTACTAAAGGAATCATCAAGAAAATTACTGTATCGAAAAACACAGGAATACCAATAAAAAAACTGCTAACCAAAAAAGCTACAGGAGCCTTATCCATTCCAGTTAAGTAAAGTATAGATCGTATTATTCGTTCAGCAGCACCACTTTCTAGCAAACACTTACCTATAATAGCGGCCATAGCTATTAATATACCAATCTTTGCTGCTGTATTACCAAATTCAGCAGCCACCCTTTCGCCAACATTTTTCTTTGATAGAGCGAGAGCAGCATCAGCTGACATTCCTTTCTCTAATCCAAAATTTTGAATAAAATCAGGTGGAGTAAGTAAAGCAACTATAAAGGCAGCAAATAGCAAAGCCAGAAAAGGGTGAAGCTTTAAACCAATTATTCCCCCTACAACGATAACAACGCCAATCAATAATAAAACAAAAGGATCCATAAGTTCAATTTTAATTTACTGGTTTCTAAATTTTGACATTTTCCCAGCCATAGTCCGGGCTCCCTCGGCAACAAATGTAGCATCGGCTCCACAAGCCAGGAAACGAATTCCTAAATCATGATAGCGTTGATAATCGTCAGGATTAAAAAATAAAATCCCGACTGCTTTATTGGCTTTTTTTGCTGCAGCAACTATTTTATTCAGTGCTTCTACAAAGGTAGGGTGATCAAATTGACCGAAAATACCTAACTCCATAGAAAGATCTGCAGGCCCAATAAATAAAACATCTACACCATCGATTGCTGCCACTTCATCCAGATGGCTCAACACTTCAATCGTTTCAATTTGAACCACTCCCAATATCTGATCCCTTGACTTTTGATAATAGTCGTTGAAATTTTGAGCAAACTGTGTTGCTCTAACCATTTTGGCGACCCCTCTGTTTCCAAAAGGAGGATAATGCAGACCTTTTACGACCTTCAAAGCCTCTTCAGCATTCCGAACTTTAGGACACATCACACCTTCAGCACCCATATCCAGAACCCGGTGTATTCGTTGTGGTTCTGTACTTTCGGCACGTACGATTACTCCGGCAGGGGTATTGTCTAACGCTTGAATTTGTGATAAGGTTGTACTTTCTGAACCAGCACCATGCTCAAGGTCGATTAAAACCCAATCAAACCCGGATAATCCGACTATTTCGGCAGTAACAGCACTGCCAAGATTTAACCAACAACCATTGAGGGTTTCCCCATTTAATAATCTCTGTTTTAAATTTTTCATCTTAAATCCTGCAGTGCTGTTTTTATATCAATTAAATTTTAATCTGTTTGAAATGGGAATATAACTATTTTTTATCCCACCAGACACGGGTGTCCATAACATCGGCACCTTGCCTGGCTATTGCCGCCTGAACATTTGTACTATTGACATTAAGTTCAGCATCAGTATAGGTCAATCTCCGAATAAATGGCTCTGTTTTAAGATCCTTTCCAGGAAATGGATTCGGAGTAAGAACAGGGAAACCACTTCTTCTAAAATTAGCCCAGGTTTCTGGCCCGATTAAAAATGAAGCTACCCAATATTGGGTGTTAATTTCTTGCAATTCTCTTCCAACAGTTAATGGATTAGCAGACACAAATGTGTTAATTGCAGCATCTGCAATCGCAGTACTTGTTCCATAGAGTGCCAACTGCTGCATATGAGCACGAATTCCATTAGCATAGAATGTTCCAGGTGTTCCTGTTGTCCAATTTCTGAATGAGGCCTCAGCCAGCAGCAATTGAGTTTGAGCATAGGTCACAAGAAAACTAGGGGCAGTCAAACCGGCAATGCGGGTACGATCTAGCTGACTGTAATCCCATAAACTAGCAAGATTACTCGCTTTTACTGCTGTAGCTATCGTCGTATTATCAAATCCCAAAGGAGCCCCAATCTGAACAGCAGGAGTTCTATTAGCCCTGGTTTCAACTTGCTGAGCACCACTGGCAGCGCCTACATAACGTACAGAAATAGCTGCTAAACGCGGATCATTCCCGTTTTTTAAGTGATCTACAAAATCCTGGGCCAGATAAAAGAACGCAGATTGCCCTCCATTTAATTGTGAACCAACCGGATTTGTAAAGTTAGGATTGTGCCTGATAATCGCATTATCAGCATTTGACTGCATCACTCCACCAGCAACTGCCTTGCCTACAATTTCTGCAGCTTTGACAGGATTAACTTTTGAAAGACGCATACCTGCACGTAACAGTAAAGAAAATCCGAACCTTTTCCACCTTGCTATGTCACCATCATACAATACATCGGTAGTAACTCTCGCCTTTGTGGCATCTAGAGCTGTAGAAGCGGTTTCCAGTTCGGTTAATAAATCCATGTAAATGGATTCCTGGGAGTCATAAGCCGGACTTGTTATCGCTTCAAGGAGACTTTTACCCGCCTGCTTGTAAGGAATATCACCGTAAGTATCTGTCAAAATCATAAAGGAATAAGCCCTCCAAATCCTAGCCATATTATACAGGTTAGAACGGGCAGGAAGATCTTTAGTTTTTGCAATTACATCCGTTAACTCCTTGATGTTGTTTTGATAAAGATTATTCCAGTTTCCTGCAGCCACCGAGCGATTATCCTGATTGAAATTAGCTGCTGTTCCCTGACCACTAAAAGGAGTAATCATTTGTTTCACAATAGTAGTTTCATAACTCAGATTTCCGTATCCAGGTGCGGTATTAATAATGGAGGAATTTAATTGATAAGAAGGATCCACCGCCGTTAAGGCAATTGGATTGACGTTCATTTCATCAAAACCTTTATCACAGCTTACTAGTCCGGACAGGACTAATAAAATTGCTGAAATTCTTAGTTTACTTTTCATGTTAAAATTTTTTAGTATTCAATTTATCTACTAGTATCTCATATTGAATGTTAGGATTCATTAGAATTTAACATTCAAATTGAATCCAATACTTCTTGTTATCGGCAATCCGGTAGCTTCCAATCCTACAAGATTATCAGAAGGTAAACCTGATTGTTCAGGATGAATGTTATCAACCCATTTCTTTAATGCAAATACGTTGTTTGCAACACCATTCAAGCGCAATCCTTTGATAAATGAAAGTCTGGTAGGTATAAACCGAGTGAAATCATACCCTAGCGTAATTTGTCTTAATTGCCACAAACCGGCATTATAGACAAATTCTTCGGCAATATTTTGAGAACGGACAGTTTCATAATACTGCTGAACGGCTGAAGTTGTTGCATTGACTTGCCCATTTTGATTAACACCAACACCAAGAACTGAATTTGTTTCACGGCCAACCAAGGTTGCTTTATGCAGACCATGACGATAAGCATTATGATTGGTTCCGGAAATCAATTTATGACCAAGTTTGAAGTCGACAAGAAAAGACATCTCCACACCTTTTACAGATAAACTATTGGAAATACCACCAACCCAGACCGGTATGGCTGATCCGAAGGCAATTTGAGTTGGAGTACGCAGTGGGCGACCATTTCCGACATCAAAAACCTGTCTTCCCTGTGCATCACGTAAATATCCAAAACCATACAATTGACCCATCGGCTGACCAACAACCTGACGAAGTTCGCCTGTAAAGTCGGCAGTACCAACTGTAATTTGACCATTTGAAGCTCCGCTACCAAGATCAAGCACCTCTGTTTTATTGTACGAAGTGTTAAATGCAAGATTCCAATTTACGCTTCGAGTTCTGATTGGATTGAAAGTCATTAACATTTCAACCCCTTCATTTCTACTTTTTCCAACATTGATTAACTGATTTTGGTAACCACCTGCATTAGAAATTTGTGCCCTAAGAATCTGATCCGATGATAGTTTATTATAATAGGTAAAATCTAATCCGATCAAATTATCGAGTACTCTTAACTCCAAACCAAACTCCTTTTCAGAAACCCGCATCGGACGTAAGTCGGCATTTGGAACTGTAGAACCGCTTATATTACCCAACGGTTGAGCAGCCCCACTTGGAGAAGGAAACTGCTGAGCACCAATACCATAAAAGAGACTATTACTGTAAGGTCCGATATCTGTATCACTACCAACCTCAGCATATGCTGCTCTTAACTTACCAAAGTTTAACCATTTTGGTAAAGATGAACCCAATGCTTGTGAGAACACAAAGCTACCGGTGATTGATGGATATAATATACTTCTGTTAGCCGGCGACAAGGTTGAAAACCAGTCGTTACGTACCGTACCGTTTAAGAATAAATAATCCTTGTAAGATACTTCAGCTGAACCATAGAATGAATTTACTGCACGCTCTGAGTAATCATAAATTGGATCTCTTTGACGACTATTACCTACGGTATAAAGGTCGCGTGTGTAAAAGTCCTGAACAAAAACATTATGTCTGCTTATCTTACGACTCATTTGGTTTCCACCTGCACTCAGGTTGGCTCCAAAGTCACCAAAGGTCTTATTTGCACTTATCAGGAAATCTGCGTTTAATTCCCTTACTGAGCGGGCATCCTGAACAAATTGTCCGTTCACAAAA
>JAURKO010000207.1 GCA_030831705.1 Daejeonella sp.
ATTTTAGGCACTTGGTCAAAGCAACCTATTATGTTAGTAATGATGCTTATAGTGCAAAATTAAACGAAATTCGCCCAAAATATTATGATCCGCTTCGTCCACCGGCTGCCTCAAAAGCGATGGTTAAGGATGTTGGAAAAGCTCAGGCAGGTGTTTCTATTGACATGATCGGGGTTGTAATTAAGTAGTTGGTTTCTTTTCAATCCAACCTTAATTTTTAATGGCTACCGTATATTTTTTCATTAAATAATATATATTTATAAACGGGTACGTAAACGTCTATATATGCTTAGTCATTATTTTCTTTTTTGACTGGTATTGAATCAATATAAATTCATAAATTGTTATTGATTGTTTTAGTTTATCCGATGATAAATTATGAATTAAATTTTTGAACACGGCCAACCTCTGGTTTAATAATACTAATGTGGATAATTTAACTGCCAAAACTTATAATTCAGGATTTCATGAGGCTCATGATACTTATAATGCATTATCAGCTGCCAGTGACGGAAATATTTATTACGTTTTATCTTCAGATCAAATCCATGTTGGAGGTAAAATGTATCTGTATGATCCAAAGAAGGATGAAACTGAATTCCTTGGAGATTTGACTGAAATATGTGGTGAGAATAATCAAATGTCAATACCGCAGGGTAAAAGTCATGTCAGATTCTATGAAAGGAACGGCAAACTTTACTTTTCAACTCATGTTGGTTATTATGAACTCATAAATGGAATGGACCGTCTTCCAGTTAATCCTCCCTCAGGATATAAATTATACCCAGGTGGACGTATTCTTTCTTATGACATGAAAACTAAAGAGTTCGAAAGCCTCGCTCTAATTCCAAATGGGGAAGGTATGGTTTCAATGACCATGGATTGTGACCGTGGCCATGTTTTTGGTATTTCCTGGCCAAAAGGTAATTTCATTCACTACAACATTGATAAAAATGAACTCAAAGATCTAGGTCTGACGTCTGGTACCGGCGAAGCAGGGGAGCCTGGTGATGATTTCCGTTCTTTATGCCGTTCACTTGTGGTTGACCCAGCAGATGGAATCGTATATTTTTCAACTTCAAAAGGAGATATTTTTAGTTATAATCCCGAGAAATTCAAAATAGATATACTTGAAGATGTAAACCTCAGACTTGATTATTTCGGCAAATACGATCCCTCCAGACCAGGAAGTATGGGTTATAATTGGAGGGAAATTTTCTGGTACAAACCTGAGGGCCTAGCCTATGGAGTTCATGGTAATTCGGGTTATTTATTCAAGTTTGATCCTCAAAAATCTTTAGTGGAACTGATCAGGAGAATTACATCTGAACCTTCTGCAAAAAGTGGAATGTTCGATCAGTTTAGCTATGGTTATCTTGGTTTTCAGCTTGGTCCTGACGGTGAAACCATTTATTATCTTACAGGTGGCCCAATTTATATCCATGGAAAGCGCGTTAATGGACAGTCTGAAATAGCTAAAGGCGGAGCAAAAGGTCTGGAAAATCTCCATCTAATTACCTACAATATTCCCGATGATATCTATATAGATCATGGTCCAATTTTTTATCAGAATGGAGATCGGCCATTGTATGTCAATTCGATTGCAATTGGTAAAGGAGGTGAAGTTTACGCGCTAGCAAGAATTACGGAAAATGAACATACCCGTACAGACCTGATAAAAATAGCTGATCCATTTAAAAAGATTAAAAGTTAAGAACTTTATAATTTCTTTAGTTATAATTTATTGAAGTAATTTTTACTTTAATGATCATTATCATGGAGTTAAACAAATTTTCAGCAATTATAAGATTGCAAATGAGGTGTTATATTTATTTTAACGAATTGAAGATGTAAGTATGACTATAATCTCAAAAATTCTTTTGATCCTCTTTTTGATTTTTAATTATTTACCTGCTCAGTTTGGTCAAATATTAAAATATGTAAATGAACCGAAGGAACAGCAATCGATAAACTCTGCTCAACATAAAAAGAAAAGAGATCAAATCCTTAAAAATTTGGAAAAAGTGATGGGTAAACTTCCCGACCGCTTAAATTTACCCGATTTTGATATTAAGATCTTAGATAGCGTTAAGGAGGATAGATTCACCAGATATACACTTAATTTTTTAGTTGCAGAAAATGAACGCTTACCTGTTTACCTGTATGTTCCAAAGCAGAGCGGCATTATTCAAAAAATTCCTGCCATGTTGGTTTTACACGGAACAAGTGAGCTTGGAAAAGGTGTTGTAGATGGCCAGGGTCCTTTACCGAACCGGGCACATGCGCGTGAGCTTGCTCAGCGTGGTTATGTAGTTATTGCACCTGATTATCCAAGTTTTGGAGATCTCAAGAATCATGATTTTTATACCGATAGATATGAATCAGCAACCATGCAGGCTATTTTCAATCACATGCGTTGTGTTGATTTGCTGCAAAGCAGACCTGATGTAGATTCTGAAAATATTGGAGTAATTGGTCATTCACTTGGAGGTCATAATGCCATGTTTGTTGCGGCCTTTGATACCCGAATTAAGGTAGCTGTTTCAAGCTGTGGTTGGACTCAATTTGAGTATTACAACATTGGTGATGAAGGATCTAAGAAATATGGTGGCCGACTTGGTCCATGGGCACAAACAAGGTATATGCCCTTGATTAGAACTAAATATAACCTGGACACAAAACTTATCCCCTTTAATTTTGATGATGTTATTACCGCAATTGCCCCCAGAGCTTTTTTCTCTGTATCACCCTTGCGGGATAGAAACTTTGATGTAATAGGGGTAAAGGAGGGTATTTCAATAACTGAAAAAGTATATCGGAGGTTGAAAGCTTCGGATATGCTTCAGGTGAGGTATCCTGATGCTGGTCATGATTTTCCTGTTGAAAATAGAAAAGAGGTTTATGGTTTTTTAGATAAAACCCTCAATCATACCCCGCTTGATGCTCCTTTAAAATAAATCCATGCTGATTTTCTGATTATATATTTATTTAAATAATTTATATCCTATGATAAAATTGAAACTCCGGATCTCAGCTATAAATCCAATTTTAATAATTCTCTTTCTACTTATTCCTGTATTAGCGATATCGCAGGATGCTATGGTTCTGCAAGATCATCAAAAGTATAGAAAGGAAGTTGTTGAAAATATGCAAAAGGTAATGGGTAAATTACCAAAGCGATCAGATTTTAAACGTTCTGATATTATGGTGATTGATAGTGTTATCGAACAGAGTTTTATCCGTTATAATATACTTTTTACAGTTGAAAAGAATGAGGTTCTTCCCTTGTATCTGTATATTCCAATACAAAGAGGTGCTCCTAAAAAACTTCCAGCCATGCTGGTTTTACATGAGACTGACCCAATGGGTAGAAAAGCTGTAGACGGACAGGGAAATAAAGCTAATAGGGCTCATGCAAGGGAACTTGCGCAGCGTGGATACATTGTTGTAGCTCCTGATTTTCCTAGTTTTGGTGATACTGAAGATTATGATTTTGAAACAGATCGTTATAAATCAGGAACTATGAAAGGTGTTTTTAATCACATGCGATGTGTTGATTTGCTTCAAAGCAGGCCTGATGTTGATGACAACAATATTGGAGTGCTGGGACACTCACTTGGTGGACATAATGCAATCTTCCTGGCTGCAATAGATGAACGGATAAAAGTGGCAGTTAGTAGTTGCGGTTGGACGCAATTTGATTATTATAATATCGGGGCTGTGGCTGAAAAGAAATATGGAGGTAGGCTGGGACCCTGGTCCCAAACACGCTATATGCCATTATTGAGAACTAAGTATAATTTAGAAAATAAAAATGTTCCTTTCGACTTCAATCTTATGATTTCGGCAATAGCACCAAGGGCATTTTTTTCAGTTTCTCCAACAAGAGATTCTAATTTTGATTTTAAAGGGGTGAAGGTTGGAATTGAATTGGTAGAACCGATTTACCGTCATCTCAATTCATTAGATAAACTGCAGGTACGATATCCTGACGATGCGCATGATTTTCCACTTGAAAGTCGTAAAGAAGCCTATAATTTTATTGATAAAATACTGAGCCATACACCCAGATTTACAGAATTTAGATAATTTAATCTGCTACTGATGCAAAAAAATAATTATTCAAGACGTGAATTTTTAGTTAAAAATTCATTTTTAGGACTTGGTGCAGCATTAACAATGGGCCTTTCTCCCTCATTGTTGGCAAATACTTTAGATCTAGTTTCAGACCGGGATCTCAGAAATAACTCGGAGCCAATCATCGATATTCATCAACACACAGATTATAGTGGTCGTTCAAATGATTTGCTGATACCTCATCAGCGTGCAATGGGGGTCACAAAAACAATTTTATTGCCGGCAGGTCGTCCGCTCAGTTATGGTTCTACCTATTACGGATATAGTAATGGGTTGCAGGCTAAAGCTACGGGTAACGAAGTATGTTATCAATTTGCAAAAGCACATCCTGATGAATTTATTTTCGGGGCAAATGAAGTTCCGGATATGCCTGGTGCAATTCTGGAAATTGAAAAATATCTCAAGCTCGGTGCTCCTGTAATCGGAGAGCTTAAATTCGGACTCGATTGTGACTCTCCGGCAATGCAGAGTATTTATGAACTGGCAACTTCTTATAATGTTCCTGTATTGATGCACTGGCAACATAATATGTACAACAGAGGTATAGAACGTTTCCACACCATGCTCAAAAAATATCCCAAAGTGAATTTCATAGGTCATGCTCAAACCTGGTGGGCAGAAATAGATAATAATCACCGTGATCCAAATATTCTTTATCCCAAAGGTAGCGTTAGTCGAGGTGGACTAACCGACCGTCTTTTGAGTGAATACCCGAATATGTATGGTGACTTTTCAGCGGGTTCTGGTTTAGGTTCCTTAGTAAGAGATGAAGATCATGCCCGCGGATTTTTAGAACGACATCAGGACAAATTGCTTTTTGGAAGTGATTGTTCTGATTCAGAGGGTAGAAGTAATTTATGTCTGGGGGCTAATATTATACCCGCTATCCGTAAACTAGCTTCAAGTAAGGTAATCGAACGGAAAATTCTATATGGAAATGCTCAAAAACTATTCAAAATTTCATAATCTGTTAGATGTTTAAATCTTTTTAATTAAAAAAATCAAAATGAAAATATCATTTATTAACCTGCTAATTATTCTATTTGCTTTTATCAGTCCGGTTCTTGCACAAAATAATGCTACTCTTGATTGGAAGGCTGGTGTTAGCAAAGCTGACATTACTCCTAAAATGCCAATGCCAATGGCAGGTTTCGCAGCCCGAACTCACTCATCAGAAGGTACCTTACACCCAATCTGGGCAAAAGCGCTTGCTCTGCAGGATTCAAAAGGAAATAAGGCAGTAATGATCAGTTCTGATCTTTTAGGTTTTCCGAAAGATGTGTCAGATCGAATCAGAGATAGAATTAAATCGAATTACGGACTTGATCGCGCTCAGATTTTACTAAATAGTTCTCATACCCATTCTGGACCTGTAATTGGAGATGCTTTGACTGACATTTATATTCTTGATAATCAACAAGTTGAGCAAATTAAAAAGTATACAAAGATTCTTGAAGACCAGATAGTAGAGATGGTCGGTCTAGCGATAAAAAATATGGAACCTGCGGGGCTTTACGCTCAAAATGGAGTTACCCGCTTTCAGGTTAATCGCCGAAATAACGCAGCTAATTTATTAACTCAGCTCACGGAACTTCAAGGGCCAAATGATTATGCTGTACCTGTGATCAAAGTTTTGAATGCCAAAGGAGATATTAAAGCAATTGCCTTTGGTTATGCATGCCATCCGACGGTTCTGAATGGTTATGATTGGTCGGGGGATTATCCGGGATTCTCTCAGATAGAACTTGAGAGGCTTTATCCCGGTGCTACAGCATTATTTTTTCAAAGTGCAGGTGCTGATCAGAATCCTTTACCTAGAAATACAATTCCTTTGGCCAAACAATATGGAAAAGAACTGGCAGCTGCAGTGGAGCGGGTGTTAGAGGAAGATATGAAAAAATTGCCTTCAGCTTTAATGACGAGTTACTCAGAATTAAACCTTCCCCTTGCAACTCCACCAACTGAATCTGAGTATACAAATTTTATAAATACTACTACAATTCCTTATCAAAAACGATGGGCTGAACGAATGAGAGCAAAGATAAGGGCAGGTGAAAAATTAGTAACATCTTATCCTTATCCTGTTCAGGTATGGTCTATTGGTGACCAGGCAATTGTTAGCCTTGGTGGTGAACTTTTAATTGAATATGCTATTAAAATCAAGCAAATGCTCGGTGCTGATGCTTTTGTATATGGCTATTCAAATGATGTTATGGCCTATGTTCCTTCCTCATTGGTGTTGAAAGAAGGTTCATACGAAGGAGAATCTCATACTGTTTATGGTTTACCCTCAAAATGGCAGGTTGGTATTGAAACCAGGATATTGAATGAAGTTATCAAACTATCAGAGAAGAATGGTTTGATAAAAAATAAATAATTTAAATGATTTCATACTGATTTTTATCAATATCAAAGCTATTGTACTTAATCTATATCTAAGAAAAATGAAATGAGAAAAAACTTGTTGATTGTATTCTTAATCTTAATTAATTGTGTATCTAAAGCCGATCCTGGCAAAGGTTGGATCAGTCTTTTTGACGGAAAAAGTCTTGATGGCTGGCATCATTTTAATAATTCGAAGCAAATTCAAAATTGGAAGGTTGAAAATGGTTCTTTGGTTTGTCTCGGTGCAAAAGGTCCTAGTGGATCCGGTGATATAATAAGCGATCGTTCTTTTAGAAATTTTGAGCTTAGGTGGGAATGGAAAGTAAATTTAGGAAGTAATAGTGGTGTTTTTTATCATATTGTGGAGGATCCCAAATATAAAAGAGCCATTGAGACTTCTCCGGAATATCAGATTATTGATGATGTTAATTTTCCCTCTAAACTCGAAAGTTCACAAATGGCCGGCGCAGATTATGCCATGTATTCTCCATCTGATGAAAAGGTACTTAAACCTATTGGAGAATGGAATAAATCTCGAATTATATTCAAAAATGGAAGAGTAGAACATTGGCTAAATGACATCCGAATTGTAAAGTTCACAGCATGGACCAAGGCCTGGTACAAGCTTAAATCTGTAAGTAAATGGAAAGATTATCCTGATTACGGTATTTCTAAGGTAGGGAAGATAGGACTTCAGGATCACGGGAATAAGGCTTATTTTAAGAATATTCAAATAAAGGAATTATAATAATTCACACTATAAAAGATTTATAATTAATAAACGGACTATAAATATTGTTTGTAATACCTTGTTGATGCTCAGCTTTGTAGCTTTGTTGTGATAGAATATAGGTTACGAAAATTGTTTTGTATTTTTCGTCATTATGTCTGAACATAAAATTCTTTTTGCCTGTTCATTATCCAGAAATAATGTACGTGTTCATGAAATGATTAATAATAAATAATAAAGATGACTGAATTAGAAGTTTTAGAACAAGAATTATTAAAGCCAACAGATGCTTTGATTAATGACATTGCAAAGATCGATGGCGATATAATATTGTTGGGTGTGGGTGGAAAAATGGGGCCAAGTATGGCGAAATTAGCTAGAAGAGCAATTACTAAGGCTGGAATCAACAAAAAAATTATTGGCATTTCGCG
This sequence comes from Daejeonella sp., assembly GCA_030831705.1. Classification (GTDB taxonomy): domain Bacteria; phylum Bacteroidota; class Bacteroidia; order Sphingobacteriales; family Sphingobacteriaceae; genus Daejeonella. Next base: position 7,684 of record JAURKO010000207.1, read on the forward strand.
TTTCTCTGAAGCTGGTACAAGGGAAGAACTAGAAAAAGATGGTATTGAAACAATATCTGCTGATCTGCTGAATGAAAAAGAACTTGCCGCTTTACCTGACGCACCTAATATTATCTATCTTGCCGGAACAAAATTCGGAACCACAGGAAAAGAACCTTTTACCTGGGCGATGAATTCTTATCTTCCTGGTCGAGTTGCTGAACGATATAAAAATTCACGTATTGTAGCCTTTTCTACTGGTAATGTTTACCCATTTAGTCCAATTGGTTTAGGTGGCCTTTCTGAAGAATATGTCCCTGCACCGGTAGGTGAATACGGCCAGTCATGCTTAGGTAGAGAGCGTGTTTTTCAGTATTTCTCTGAAAAATACCATATCCCAACTTTGATTTATCGTTTAAATTACGCCATTGATCTTCGATACGGTGTTTTATTGGAAATTGCAAAGTCTGTTAATGAAGGTAGGTCTATTGATCTGACAACCGGCAGCGTGAATGTGATCTGGCAGGGTGATGCTAATGAGGTCGCTTTACGCTCTTTACTGCATTGTCAAGTTCCGGCTAATATTCTAAACGTAACAGGTCCGGAGACGCTATCAGTTAAATGGGTTGCAGAGCAATTTGGCCTCTTAATGGATAAAGAACCTTTGTTTGTGAATGATTCTCAACCCAATGCCCTGTTAAGCAATGCATCTAAGTCTCATAAGTTATTTGGCTATCCAAGAGTATCAGTCCGGGAAATGATTGAAATGACCGTCGCATGGCTTCAGGGTGGAGGCAAGATGATAAATAAGCCAACTCATTTTCAGGAGCGAAAGGGCCAGTTTTAGAGTATAACTATATGTCAATTAAGAAATTAAATCCCGAGCTTAAAAGTTTACTGCAGAGTGGTACTGTTCTGCCTGCTATTCCACTGGCATTAAATGCATCTCGGCAATTTGATGAAGCACGTCAGCGTGGATTAGCAAGGTATTATGTTGCTTCCGGGGCCGGTGGTTTAGCCGTTGCAGTACATTCCACACAATTTGAAATTAGGGATCCTAAAATTAATTTGTTTGAAACTGTTTTGAGGGTAGTTTCGGAAGAGATCGATAATTCGAATCCCGGAAGGCCGTTTATTAAAATATCAGGGGTTTGTGGACCAACTTCTCAGGCGGTAAAGGAAGCTGAAATAGCCTTGAAGTATGGATATGATCTCGGACTGCTGAGTATGGGCGGACTACAGTCATGGACTGAAAAAGCCATTCTTCAACGTGTACGCGATGTTGCAGCTGTTATGCCAGTTATTGGATTTTACCTTCAGCCGTCGGTTGGAGGAAGAATTTTCACTTATGATTTTTGGCAGGAATTTGCAGAAATTAAAAATATCGAGGCAATTAAAGTGGCTGCATTTAATCGTTATCAGACTTTAGATGTAGTTCGTGCGGTATGTGCATCTTCGAGGTGTGATGAAATCGACCTTTACACTGGCAATGATGATAATATAATCCCTGACCTCTTGACCAAATATAGTTTTGCTATCAATGGCATAAGAGTAGAAAAGGAATTTGTAGGTGGATTATTAGGACATTGGGCCGTATGGACAAGAGCAGCTGTTAGATTGCTTGAAGAAATAAAAGCATGTAAAGCCAGTGGAAACAAGGGTATAACAGAGTTGTTAACTAAAGGAATAGAAGTTACGGATATGAATGCTGCAATATTTGATCCTGCTAATAATTTTCATGGATGCATTCCTGGTATTCATGAGGTTTTACGCAGACAAGGGTTGTTGGAAGGTCGCTGGTGTTTAAATCCGAAAGAGGAATTATCTGATGGTCAGATGGAAGAGATTGATCGGGTTTGTAAAGCTTATCCTCATCTAATTGACGATCAATTTGTTAAAGAACTTCTACTCGCAGAATTTCTATCTAAATAGTTATTCCGGGTTTTACTAATTTTTATAAATTGCAATATGGACAGAAGAACATTTGTTAAAAGTTCCGGAGTTTTAGCAGCATTAGGTACTCTGAATCCTTCTGATCTTTGTAGTGCTGATTTTTCTGCTTTAAAGATGATAAAGATCATCCGGACTCAGTCTTATTTCGAACGCGAAAAACTCATTCGTCCCTTCGGATTTAAGGGTGGATTCTTGACCGAGTTATGGCAGGTTGCTTCCAAAATGCATTCTGATTCAGGAATTTCAAGAATAGGTTTAGGGACACAAAGTGTGCTTTATGGAGATGCCGATTTATTTTCCCGCCATTCAGAGTCAGATGGAAATGCGATGATGTTTGATTTAGTCAATAAATCACTCGAGCATGTTAACAATACCCCATTCAGAACACCTGTTGAATTATTGGATAAAATTCTTCCAGCAGTAATTCAGGATGGTAAAAGCATCACTGGTAAACAAGATCTTAATACCAATTTTGTATTTAATGCTTTGGTTGGAGTTGATAATGCTGCCTGGCTTACTTATGCAGCCGAAAATAAGTTCAGCAGCTTTGAGGAAATGATTCCTCAACAATATAAAATGGCTTTATCGCACAGGAATAAAAAAATTGCTATTATGTATCAAATCCCTTATGGAATGCCTATGGAGGATTTGAAAAATGCTGTAAAACAAGGATATTTTGTTTTTAAAATTAAGACTGGGGCCCCAGGTACACAATCAGAGATGATTCAGGCAGATATTGACAGATTAAGTCTTATTCATCAAACTCTTAAGGATTTTCGTACTGAACAGACAGAAAATGGCAAATTGATTTATACAATGGATGCCAATGCCCGGTATGAGAAGAAGGAAACCCTGTTAAAATACCTTGATCATGCTCGCAAGATTGGGGCTTTTGATCAGATTCTGCTAATTGAAGAACCCTTGAATGAAAAAAATGAAGAAAGTGTGGCAGATATTGATATTAGAATAGGTGCTGATGAAAGCGTTCATGATGAGCAATCTGCAATAGATCGTCTTGACCTTGGTTATAAAGTCATGGTATTGAAAGGTATCGCAAAAACTCTTAGTATGTCGGTGAAAATTGCCAAACTTGCCGCAGAAAGAAATGTTCCATGTATGTGTGCTGATCTCACTGTTAATCCAATTTTAATTGACTGGAATAAGAATCTCGCAGCTCATTTAGCTCCATTTCCTGTTATTAATATGGGAATGATGGAGACTAATGGGGATATGAACTATCTTAATTGGAAGAATATGGTTAATTACCACCCCGCCGCTCAGGCACCATGGACGATCCCCAAAAATGGAGTATTTGAACTTGATTCTGATTTTTATAAAAGGAGTGGGGGTATTTTTGAGCAATCAAATCATTATGAATCTGTGTTTTAATTTTTATGCATTTTGATTTAGATGAGGTTAAATAAAAAAATAATTTCTTTATTGCTGACCTTTCTATCGATTGTTCAACTTTACGCTCAGCCTGAAATAGACAGCGTCAGAACTATAAAAATAGATGTCTTGGTTGGACTGCAATACGATCTTGTCAGATTTAGTGTTAAACCCGGAGAAAAGCTCAAGTTAATTTTCAGTAATAGTGATGATATGAGCCATAACCTGCTCATCACAAAACCTGGAGCACGGCTTGAAGTTGTAAATCAGGCAATTAACTTAGGACAGAATGGTCCGGAAATGGATTATATTCCAAAATCATCTTCGATTTTATGGGCAATTCCGGTTGTTAATCCAAATCAGTCTAGAACTCTGAGTTTTACAGCACCAAAACAAGTAGGTGTTTATCCCTATGTATGTACAATCCCGGGTCATGGACTTGTTATGTTTGGAGCAATGTATGTGAGTTATGATGGTCAAATGCCTGAACTAAAGGATGATCTTAATATTCCTCCAAATAGAAGAACAGATGATAAACTATCGCAAAGTAAACATAAGCCAAATGAAGGTCATCATGATATTAATATCAAGCCATTGCACCCTTATACGCCTGTATCTCCATATTTTTATCGCGTATTTATTGAGGGTTCAAGTCCCGCTGCAATAGCAGTAAGTCTTTCAACTGATTTATCTTATTGCTGGGATGCAGGAACTTGTAAACTACGCTTTGCATGGAAAGGGGGATTTCTTGATAATTCAGAATTGTGGAAAGGTAAAGGCGATGCATCTGCAAAAGTTGTTGGGAAGGTATTTTTTAGAGACAAAACTCAATTCCCATTGACAATCAATGCTGATAAGTTAAATCCAATAATTGATTATAAAGGATATAAACTCGTTAATCGTTATCCAGAGTTTCATTATACAATTGACGGAATTGATGTTTATGAATTAATTGTGCCAAATGTAGATGGAAGTGGACTCATCAGGACTTTTAGAATACCGAATGCAAAAACTACTGTTTGGTTCAATACTGATCCTTTTGATGGAGTCTCATATAGCTCTTCTGTCGGATTTTGGGAAGGAAACAGGTTGAAATTAAATCCAATGGAGGCTAAGAAATTCAGCATGACAATGAGGTTAAAAGAAGGCGGACTGTTATGAGAAAACATGCGATTTTTTTATTCACGGTCGGAGTGATATGTTTTATTATCCCCCGTTCACTTACCGCGCAAAAAATCAATCAATCTTATCGCGTTGAAAACATCAAAATGCCGGATGGATTAACCGCTGAAACTGGAGCAATTGAATTTTTACCAGACGGCCGACTTGTTGCATCTTTCACCAGGGGTGAGGTAATGATCTACAATACCTTGACAAAGGAATGGAAATTATTTGCTGAAGGTCTCCATGATCCATTAGGGATTCTGGTAATCAGTGATTCAGAATTATTGATTATGCAACGTCCAGAATTAACAAGAGTAAAGGACACTGATGGTGATGGAATTGCTGATTTGTATGAAAAAGTTACGGATGATTTCGGTCTTTCAGGTAATTACCATGAATTTAATTACGGTCCTGTTAAAGATAAAGATGGAAACATTTTTATAGCTCTAAATTCCTCTTCTGGTGGTGGAGATATCAGATCTGAAGTCCGTGGTGAAATTAATTCACTTGGCCGTGATTATAGTGTGAAAGGGCAGATGTTTTCAAATGTGCCTTACCGGGGTTGGATGATGAAATTAAAAAAAGACGGAAAATTAATGCCATTTGCATCTGGTTTTCGTTCACCAAATGGCATTGGATTCGATCTTGAGGGTAATCTATTTGCAACTGATAACCAGGGTGACTGGATTGGTACAAGTCCCTTACATCATGTGAAGGAAGGAAAGTTTTATGGACACCCTGGAAGTCTGATTTGGCAAAATGGATGGAACAGAGGTAATCCATTTCTATTACCAGTTCCTGTTTTGGATAGTCTGCGAACCCGAGGGACTGTCTTGTTTCCGCATGGAATTATTGCAAACTCACCAACCCAGCCTGTCTGTGATAATACATTAGGCAAATTTGGCCCGTTTTCGGGTCAGTTATTGATCGGGGAGATGAATAAGGCACGGATTGTGAGAGTAATGCTTGAGCGAGTAGGTGGCGAGTTACAGGGAG
>JAURKO010000030.1 GCA_030831705.1 Daejeonella sp.
ACTACTTTTTAAATTATTTCTAAGCAAAAACGCTGCATTGTTTAAATATAACATAAATGAAACATTGCTCTGATCGGCAACTAACTGATCAAATTGAGTGTATGCTTTAGATTTATAAAGTAAGCGACCAGAATTGTAGTCGTTTAAATAACGCTGAATACTGGATGGGGAATTGGAAAGTATAAGCAGATTGTCTGTAATTGTAAAGAAAGGTTTAGCATACCTTTTCATTGGATCCCCGAAGTAAAAATAGAATAGGTTGCTGTAATTCAACTTCCTTACCTCAGGAGAATAAAATGAACTCATTGGCTCAAGCAAAAACTGAAGCTTGCTTCCATCACTGACTTTGATTATTGCCAGACTTTCGGATGTTGAAAGATGGAGGTTAATCATTTCCTTCGCCCATAATTTTACCATCTCCCTGTTTGGGTTAATGCCAGTTGTAGACGCAATGGTCATTATTTGTTTATTTAATGTGTCGAGCTCTGTTCTGGCTTCAAACATCAGATCCAGATCTTGCTTAAATTTTGTGTAATTTGAAATTCCATAGAATATTGAACTTGCAGTATTGTAGGGCATTACAAGTTTAATAGTATTTTGTACCGGTTTTTGATTTAAAAAAATGGGAATAAAAGCATCTTTTTGCGATGAAAGTTTGCTAATGCCATTAAACATCATGACATCGCTCTTGTAGTTCATTATCAGATTTGAATAGCCAGAAAAGCTTTCGAAGAGCTCAAAATTATCGCTTAATTTTCGTCTGAAAAATGGCTTTAGAGGCCCGGTTTTATTGTAGTTGATAAATAAATGAGCTAATGCATTTGCATCTTTACCCAGACCGCTATTTACTTCCCTTATAAATGCCTGATTGATTTTCGTTGATTTTCCATCGATACTCTGGTTCAGTAGCTCAATCGAAAAACTACCTCTTAAAATACCTTTATCTATGCAAAGGTAAAACGGACGTGTAAGTTCTGAAAAATTAAGTTCCAGTATTCCATCTGATGATTTTTGCCTGATGGTAATTCTTTTATCAGCAGATTCTGAAAATATATTTTGAAGTTCAATGGATGAGAGATTTTGTTTTAACTGGATAGACCATAAAAAATGAATGCTATCCGTTTGGGATGGATGAAAGGATAGAAATACTCTTTGTCCGCTCGTGTTTTCAATAAGGGAATTATTACTGTATAGCATCTTTCTTATCCAAGCCAATTCTTGCTTATTCTGGGTGCCAATTATTGTATCAAAAACAGTATAATCTGTAAAGATTTCATAAAGACTTTTTTCATTAATATATTGAAAGATTACAGTAGCGTCTGCGGGTATTTCAGACAGAACACGATCGTTATTCCGGCTTTTTACAGTTAGATTCGAAAAGTATAAATATGCAAGAGAAATCACGGAAAGAACCAAAATTATTGTAATTCCTATTATTTTTTTCATCACTATTGGTATTATACAAATTTAAATTTTATGTCACTGCAAGAGAATTGCAAACATGTTTGTTAATTTAGCAATCTAATCTAACAATATGAACAAACGACTAATTATTATCGCTTCAGTCTTTGGAATACTTGCTGTTATTTTAGGAGCTTTTGGCGCTCACGCTTTAAAATCTCAGCTTGATCCGGCCGGATTGGAGGTTTGGAAAACAGCTGTAAGTTATCACTTCTACCATACACTTGCTCTTCTTTTCGTGTCAATACTTCCTGCTAGTAACGGCAAGGTGGTAAATATGGCTGCCTGGTTCTTTTCTCTTGGGATTCTCTTCTTTTCGGGTTCTTTATATTTGATTTCTACTAAAGAAATACTGAATATCAAACAGCTTTCAGTTCTTGGGCCGCTCACTCCAATTGGTGGTCTTTTTTTTATTCTGGGTTGGTTCAGCCTGATTACAATCGCCGTAAAAAGTAAATAATGCTTGAGTTTAATGAAACAGATGGTATTGAAAGGAAAACACTTTTCATCGAGGTAGTTCTTCCATTAGCGATACCTAAAACCTATACCTACCGGGTTCCATTAGAAATGACTGGAGCTATTTCAATCGGTAAGCGTGTGGTGGTTCAATTTGGGCGGGCTAGAATCTATACTGCAATCGTCTATCAATTATCTGAAAATCCTCCCCAACTATATGAGGCTAAATATATCATCGATGTTCTTGATGATGAGCCTATTGTAAGTGAGTTTCAGTTGAAGTTATGGAAATGGATGTCAGATTATTACCTCTGCCATATCGGTGAAGTAATGCAAGCTGCGCTACCTTCAGCTCTCAAACTGGCAAGTGAAACCCGCATTATCCTTAATCATTCAACCGAGTTTGATAAGTCAGAACTTTCTGACAAGGAGTTCCTCATTATTGATGCCCTGGATATTCAATCAGAGCTTAGGGTAAGTGATATTAGTAAATTACTCGGACAAAAAACAGTTTTTCCAATACTAAGAGTCCTTTTTGAGAAGAATATTATTATAATTTCTGAAGAAATTTCCGAAAAGTTTAAACCCAAAAAGAAATCATTTATTAGTCTGCATCCCCAATATAAAGATTCTGAAAACCGCAGGGCTTTGTTCGAAATCCTTGAACGAGCACCAAGGCAACTAGAACTTTTACTGGCTTATTTTAAGCTTGAAAAGCAGCAAATTGAAATTTCGAAGTCCGAGCTTTTGGAAGTCAGCGGTAGCGGCCCCGCTGCTTTAAAAACACTGATTGATAAGGAGATTTTTATACAGGAAGATAAGGTGGTGAGTCGATTTAGTATTGATGAACTCGAAATGCTACATGATTTTAAGTTGAATGATGCTCAGCAGATTGCATTGGCAGAGATCAACGAACAGCTGGAAGTGAAAGATGTAGTTCTGCTTTATGGTGAAACATCTTCAGGTAAAACTCAAATCTATATCCGGTTGATAGAACAAATGTTAAAGCAAGACAAGCAAATCTTATATCTTTTGCCTGAGATCGCCTTAACTACACAGGTTATTGAACGCTTGCGTGAACATTTTGGAGGTCAGATTGGAGTTTACCATTCCCGTTTTAATGATAATGAACGTGCAGAAGTTTGGCAGAAAGTATTAAAGGGGGAGTATAAAATGATTCTTGGTGCACGATCATCTATATTTTTGCCCTTTAAGGATCTTGGACTTATCATTGTTGATGAAGAGCATGAATCATCTTATAAGCAATATGACCCGGCTCCCCGGTATCATGCCAGAGATACTGCAATCTATCTTTCTCACCTGTATGGGGCTAAGATAGTTTTAGGCTCTGCAACCCCGAGTTTGGAGAGTTTTTATAATGCGAAAATTAAAAAATATGGTTTCGTAACTTTAAAGGGAAGGTATGGTGGAGTAAAATCACCTATAATTGAAGTGGTGAGTATTGCTGAAGAAACTAAACGCAAAACCATGCAATCGCATTTTACCACCGTACTGGTAAATGAGATCAAAGCGGCATTGTCCCGTAAAGAACAGGTGATTCTTTTTCAGAACCGTCGTGGTTATACACCGGTTTTACTGTGTACTACCTGCGGTTATACTCCCAAATGCGTTAACTGTGATGTAAGCCTTACCTTTCATAAGAGCAGTGCCAAACTCCATTGCCACTATTGTGGATATAAACAGGATATACTTCAAGCTTGTCCGGCTTGCGGATCAACTAAAATTGAACAAAAGGGATTTGGTACAGAAAAAATAGAAGATGAATTACAGCGGATCTTTATGGATGCGAAAATTGCCCGTATGGATCTTGACTCAACCCGGACAAGGAACAGTTTTCAGATTCTTTTGAATGATTTTGAAGAGGGTAAAATCGATATTTTAGTGGGTACACAAATGGTAGCTAAAGGACTCGATTTTGGGAATGTAAGTACTATCGGGATTATCAGTGCCGATAGCATGTTAAATTATCCTGATTTCCGCGCATTTGAGCGAAGTTTTCAAATGTTGTCTCAAGTTTCAGGACGTGCAGGAAGAAGGGCAAAACAAGGTAAGGTGATTATTCAGGCTTATGATACCAGTCATCGTATTATCAACCAGGTGATAAGAGGCGATTATGAGGAAATGTTCAATACCGAAATCCTGGAGCGAAGAAATTTCCATTATCCACCACTTTACAGACTCATACAACTGGATGTAAAGCATAAGGATCTTTCTAAACTAGTATTCATTTCAGATTCTCTGGCTAAAATATTGAGATCTCAGTTCGGCGACCGCGTTTTGGGGCCAGAGGCTCCTCTGATCAGTCGGATCAGGAACTATTATATTCAAACTGTTTTGATCAAAGTTGAAAGAGAGGGTGTATCTGTCCAGAAGATTAAGGAAGCCTTACTGACAATTCTCAGGATCTTTGATTCACAACCTGTAAATAAAGGTGTTTACATTCATATTGATGTAGATCCTTATTGAAATCAGTCCTTTTATTTATTCTCAATTTTATTTTTAAAAGCTACCTCCATAAGACTATTTTTGATAAGCAATGGCACATAAATTAGTTGATAGCTACCGTGAAAAGGGAGCCCGTAAAAAGTTGGTTGAATTACTCAGAGAGAAGGGTATTGCTGATGAAAATGTGTTAAAAGCCATAGGGAAAGTCCCGAGACATTACTTTTTTGACGAAACATTCTGGACACAGGCTTATAAGGACATTGCATTTCCAATCGGCGACGGACAAACCATATCGCAACCTTATACCGTAGCCTACCAGACTGAACTTTTGCATATCAAACCAGGTGATAAGGTGCTTGAGATTGGCACCGGCTCAGGCTATCAAACCTGTATTCTTCTGGAACTTGGTGCTCAGGTTTATACGATCGAAAGGCAGGAAAATCTATATAACCGGACCAAACAGGTATTGCCTCATATGGGATATATAGCTGAATTCTTTTTTGGAGATGGTTCTAAGGGAATTGCTGAGCCTGCTCCTTATGATAAGATCATTGTAACTGCCGGTGCGCCTCTGGTTCCTGAAATATTATTGAAACAACTGAAAATAGGAGGTATACTGGTGATTCCTGTTGGTGACGAAAAGTCCCAAAAGATGATCACTGTTTTGAGAGTAGCAGAAAATGATTTTGAACGCTTTGTACTCGATACATTTCGTTTTGTACCGTTAGTGGGAGAAAAAGCGTGGTAATTAATTGAAAGTTGAAAGTTGAAAGTTGACAGTTGGTAGTCCGTAATTCGTAATTCGTAATTAATAATTCGTAATTAATAATTCGTAATTAATAATTCGTAATTCGTAATTAATAATTCGTAATTGATATACAACAGACAACAGGTAACAGATAACTGGTATTCTATCGCTTCATCGCTCTACTCATTTCCAATTTCGCATCCCGGTCTTTGAGTGTTTCGCGTTTATCATATATTTTTTTACCCTGTGCTAAGCCGATCTCAAGTTTTGCAAAACCTCGTTCTGATGTGAAAATCTTTAAGGGGATAATGGTAAAACCTTTTTCTTCAATTTTTGTCCGGAGTTTTGCAATTTCCTTTTTGTTTAATAGCAATACCCTGTCACGTTTGGCTTCATGATTGTAAAAGGATCCATGCGAATATTCAGCAATCTGCATATTTCTTACATAGAGATTCCCGTCAAAAAAGGTGCAGAAAGCGTCATTGATGTCAGCTTTACCCTCACGGATTGATTTTATTTCAGTACCAAGCAGTTTAATACCGGCTGTGTAGGTCTCAAGTATGTGATACTCGAAATATGCTCTCTTATTCTTGATGTTTATTCCACCCGACATGCAAGCAAATATCCGAAAGAAAATCCATAACCGGAATTATCATATTTTATCAATTTGTAAATAAATTTTAAGATTTGTAAAATATTATTTTTAGATTAATCTAAAATTGTATTTTTGGATACCTAATATTCGTTAATGAGGCTGTTTACTCTTTTATTTTTACTTTATGGATTTTTTTTAAATGCAAATGCACAGAATGCAACACTGAGCGGGGTTGTTAGTTCAGGTCTTAATGCCGTTGAATATGCTTCAGTGAAAATTATTGATACTAAAATTGGTTCGAAAAGCGACTCAATAGGTAAATATACCATCACCGGACTTAAACCGGGTAAGTATACTATCAGTTTTACTGCATTAGGGTATGTTTCTTACAAGGCTGAGATTGTTATCCGTGAAAATGAAAATCTTAATTTAAATGTTGATTTGAAGGAGTCTGGGGCAGCTATCGAAGAATTTGTAGTCACCGGAACCATGAAGGAGGTAAGCCGACTCGCTAGTCCGGTTCCTGTTGAAGTATATAGCCCTGCATTTTTCAGAAAGAATCCAACACCCTCAATTTTTGATGCCTTACAGAATATAAATGGAGTTAGGCCACAATTGAACTGCAATATTTGTAACACCGGTGATATTCATATCAATGGTTTGGAGGGGCCCTATACTATGATTTTGATCGATGGAATGCCAATAGTCAGCGGACTTTCATCTGTTTACGGACTTTCTGGTATACCCAATGCTTTGATTGAGCGCGTAGAGATTGTTAAAGGACCTGCTTCATCGCTTTATGGCTCTGAAGCGGTTGGTGGTTTAATTAATATAATCACTAAAAAACCTCAGAATGCCGCGGCATTTTCTGGAGATATTTTCTCAACTTCCTGGGGAGAATTAAATACTGATCTGGGATTTAAGTTCAAGGCTGGTAAAACTGCTGAAGTGTTGACGGGCGTTAATTATTTTAAATATGGAAACCGGATTGATAATAACAAGGATCTTTTTACTGATGTAACCCTTCAGGATAGGATTTCAGTGTTTCAGAAATGGAATTTTAACAGAAAGGAAAACCGACAGTTCAGTCTGGCGGCAAGATATAACTACGAGGACCGCTGGGGTGGTGATGTCGCATGGGACAAGTCTTACCGCGGTGGTACTGTACGTTATGGAGAGAGTATCTACACCAATAGATGGGAAATGCTGGGAACTTATCAGCTTCCTATAAAAGAACCTGTTATGTTTTCTTGGTCTTTGAATGATCATGACCAGAATTCGGTTTATGGAAATACTATTTATAAAGCAAGGCAAAAAGTTGCATTCGGACAGTTTAGTTGGGATAAAAAAATAAAAAATCATGATCTGCTTTTTGGTTCAGCCCTGAGGTATACCTTTTATGACGATAATACTCCGGCAACAGCTTTGCCTAACGGACTAAATAATACAGAGCGGGTATGGCTTCCGGGAATTTTTGTGCAAGATGAAATTGCCCTTGCCGAAAAACATAAACTTTTGCTGGGAATACGATACGACTATAACTCCAATCACGGAAATATTCTAACTCCAAGA
>JAURKO010000208.1 GCA_030831705.1 Daejeonella sp.
CTTCTGCAAGTTTCCGAACTCCTATCGAATTATAGATTGCAGTGATGGCGTTCACTTTATTTTCAGGAATAACATTAGAATTATAAAGCCATTTATCTAATTCAAGGGCGGTTTCCCCTTTGGCCAGTTCTCTGGCCTTTATTAACAGGAATGTTTTTTTATCTGCAAGAATATCGCCTCCAACCTGTTTCCCGAATTTTTCAGGATCCCCGTAAACGTCCAGAATATCGTCCTGCAATTGAAAGGCAAGGCCGAGGTTTTCACCGAATTCATATAATAAATCAGCCTGCTCTTTTTCTGCACCGCCAATAAGTGCTCCAATCTGCATACTTCCTGCCAGTAATACAGCAGTTTTAAGTCTGATCATTTCAATGTATTCATCAAGACTAACATGATCTCTTTTCTCAAAATTCATGTCGGCTTGCTGACCTTGGCATACTCCTGAAGCTGTATCAGAGAATATGTCCAGTACATTCCTCAATATTGAATCTTCAACTTTAATCATGAGTTTATAGGCTTCTACAAACATCACATCTCCAGACAATATTGCGGCACTTTCGTTCCATTTTACATGAACAGTAGGGTTTCCTCTTCTAAGCGGAGCCTTATCCATAATATCATCATGCATCAGGGTGAAATTATGAAATAGCTCAATGCCTATTGCTGCATCTAACGCTTTTAAGACATCAGCTCCAAAGAGTTCAGTTGAAATCAGTACTAGAACTGGTCTCATTCGCTTGCCTCCCAATTGCATCAGGTAGCTGATAGGCTCATAGAGTTCTGCGGGTTCTGAGGTGTATTTAGTATCGGCTATAGCCTTATTAACAATGGTTTGAAGCTGTTCTATCGAATGCATTTAATTTAAACTATAACCTTAATCAAAAATAATAATTCTGTTTAGTTTGGTACCGATTAATTCTTCGGTTTTATCTAAATATTAGTTCAAAAGGGTAAAATCAATCTGTCGCTTACCTAAATCTACTTTTTTGACCATAATGATCACCTCATCACCTAATTGATATTTCTTTTTACGCCGCTGACCAATGATACAATAATTCTTCTCATCTAAAACATAAAAGTCGTCATTAAGATCTCGCAAACGAATCATTCCTTCGCATTTGTTTGCTATAATTTCAACATACATTCCCCATTCTGTCAGTCCGGAAATAATTCCATTAAATTCTTCACCTATATTATTCTGCAGGTATTCGGCTTGCTTATATTTTACAGAGGCACGTTCAGCATCCGCAGCTTTTTTTTCCATCTGTGATGAGTGGATAGACATTTTTTCATATTCATCTTCATTCACTGATTTGCCATCAGCCAGATACAATTCAAGTAATCGGTGTACCATCACATCGGGATATCTACGGATGGGAGAGGTGAAGTGGGTATAATAATCGAATGCGAGTCCGTAGTGACTATGTTTTTTTGTTGTATAAACCGCTTTCGCCATGGATCTGATCGCCAATTGGGTTAAAACATTCTGCTCCTTTTTGCCTTCCACATCTGCCATTAAAAAGTTAAGCGAACGTGCTGTTTCTCGTCCCGAGCTCATATCAATTTTATACCCAAATTTTGAGGCAAACTGCGAGAAATTTAAGAGTGCATCCTCTTTAGGTGAATCATGTGAACGATATACGAAAGTATATTTCTGCTTCCCTTTACCCTTTTTTGCAACAAATTCAGCTACCTTCTTATTGGCTAGAAGCATAAAATCTTCGATAAGTTTATGGGCATCTTTCCGTTCTTTAACATAAACTCCAAGTGGTTTACCCTGGTCATCAAGACGAAATTTTATTTCAACACTCTCAAAGCTGATCGCACCATGTTTAAATTTACGCTCTCTCAGTTTGTAAGCAAGTTCATTTAGCTTTAAGAGTTCCTTGCTATGTTTACCGCTTTTATTCTCAAGTACCTCCTGTGCATCTTCATAGCTGAAGCGTATATCAGAGTGAATGATTGTTCTACCAAACCATTGTTCAATGACATTGGCCTCATTGTCGAGCTCAAATACAGCCGAGAAGCACAGTTTATCCTCGTTTGGCCTAAGTGAACACAATCCATTTGATAATCGTTCAGGTAGCATCGGAATAACCCTGTCGACCAGATAAACAGATGTTCCTCGTTCAAAAGCTTCTTTATCTAATGCTGAATTCGGTTTTACATAATGAGAAACATCGGCAATATGAACGCCCACTTCAATATTTCCATTTTTTAATATTTGGAATGAAATGGCATCGTCAAAGTCTTTGGCATCTGCCGGATCTATCGTAAAGGTCAGGATTTTCCTAAAATCCCTACGCCTGGCGATTTCTTCTTTAGTAATTTCCTCATTTATTGATTCGGCTTGTTTTTCTACTTCATCAGGAAAAGCCAGAGGGAAACCATAATCTGCTAAAATGGCATTCATTTCAGCATTATTTTCTCCTTGTTTACCAAGAACGTGGGTGATCTCACCAATTGGGTTTTTGGCATCTTCGGGCCAATCAACAATTTTTGCTATGGCTTTATAACCATCTTTAGCTCCATTCAGTCTGTCTAAAGGAATAAAAATATCATGAAGCATCTTACGGTCATCCGGAACAAAAAAGGCAAAGCGATCAGAAAGCTTGATAATTCCTGTAAAGTCCATTTTTGCCCTCTGCAAAATTTCAACTACTTCACCATCCTTTTTACGGCCCTTATTTTTGGCA
Source organism: Daejeonella sp. (assembly GCA_030831705.1). Classification (GTDB taxonomy): domain Bacteria; phylum Bacteroidota; class Bacteroidia; order Sphingobacteriales; family Sphingobacteriaceae; genus Daejeonella. The sequence goes on from JAURKO010000208.1 coordinate 2,697, forward strand.
TAAACATAGACCTTAACCACATCACCATGCAGTGCATTTCTTAGTTTACGTGGCGCTACATATATATCTTCTTCAAATTCATCTTCACTGACAATGTAAGCTGAGCCATCGCTGGTCATATCAACTTTTCCAGTTACGAATGTTTTAAGCTGTTTTAGTATGAATTTACCTTTTTCAGGCTCCTGAAGAATTCCTTTTCTGCTTTCTTCCTTTAATACCTCCAATATTAAGGATCTGGTTTCATCATCATGGAGGTTAAGTTTTGATGCAACCTGTTTATAATTTAGTGGCTTATTTCCTGATTTTTCAAATACATCTGTAATGAGTTTGGTAAGAACCAGATTAAAATTATTTGATTTCTTTTTTGACATTTCATAAAATTTCTCCTAAGATAGGGCTTAAGTAGCTAATAATAAGCTTATTTACCATTTGATAACATTCAAATGAATTCTGCAAGAATGATCAGGGTTCTACAATAGTAATCTGATCTGAAGATAGCATAGCTAAAGATTTAAACTTTAGCAGGATTTGCGCTGTTGTAATCACATCCTTTTCGCAATAAACTCTGATACGCTCAAGATCATTCTCCTCCCAGTAAACTTTATTTACCATGCTTCCGTCAATATCGTCCTTCGGACTAGCAATATTGAATACTGCCGCGAGCAGTTTAAGCGAAGTATAATTTTTATAATCGCCAAATTTCCAAAGCTCCATCGTATCCAGGTGCATAATTTCCCAGGGCTTTTTTCCATGGATATTTAATTGTGGAGGTATTTGGAGTCCGTTGATCAGCATCCTACGACATAAATAAGGAAAATCAAATTCCTTCCCATTGTGGGCGCACAAAATAAGAGAATCAGATTGTTTGTTTAAAAGATCAATAAAGACCTGAATTACTTCCTTTTCTTTATCTCCGTAAAAGGATTTAACACGTAGGGATAGCTTTTCTGTTTTTTTTGAAAAAATCCCGACCGAAATACAAATGATTTTTCCAAATTCTGCCAATATTCCTCCACGTGAATAAAATTCTTCGGCTGTTTCACCATCCCGGCGTTGAAAACGTGTCTTTTGATCCCATAATTGCTGGTAATCTGCTGGTAATTCTTTAAAGGAGGGGTATTGAGGAGCTGTTTCAATATCCAGCACTAAAACCTGTTGAAGATCAATGTTTTCTAACATAGCTGAATTTTCATGTTATATGAAATTATAAATTTTAAGTGTACCATCAAAATCAACATATAAAACGGTTAGGATAATTCTGAAAGTTCTTTCTTGGGTGGTTCAATCCTGGTATTAACAGCTTGGTAATTACTACAGGATAAATAATTCTGATCTAATTTCTCTAATAACTATCTTTATTTAACTTCCTGTTTTATTGGATATTAAACATTTTTCATCAAAGAATTTAAGACCCCAGCATTTGTTTCTTTACTATGTTGAACAATCGGTTATCTATTTTTTTGATTATATGCCTACTCCAGTCCACTCATTAACTTAACATGAGTTCGATATAAAATCTTGCTGGGCTAAATTTCGACTAAAGTTTTTCTCTTCTTTAAGAAAGCAGGGTCTGTTTCTATTCGCTTATTCCAGCCCCGTGTTCTGCCCTATTTTTTTGCGGGGAATTTAATTTTATCATGAGATTCTGTATCGCAAAAAAGATAGAGTTGCCACCCGGTTTTGTTTAATAGGACCTATGGTTCTATTAAAGGACTGCCCGTTGCTGGCGCATGCGTGTCGCGTGTGCTTTTGAAATATTCTGGAACGTGCGGCACGCGCGCAAACAATGTCATTATTCAGTGTCATAAATAGTTGATTTATATCATTTTATATCTTATCAAAATTGCTATTAATTCGTTTTTTAAGTTTAATCCTACCACATTAAATTCTTAAAATTTCATGCCGCTCATAGCCGCGGAGGCCTAGTTGCTTTTTCCTTGATGAAAAAGTAACCAAAAAATCAATACAAAACGAAGCTTCCACTACTACAGGCCATACACCCGGCCCGCCGTTTTGTCCTCCC
>JAURKO010000209.1 GCA_030831705.1 Daejeonella sp.
TATAAATAAAATGACATAAAAAAGCCCTTAAAACTATATTAAGGGCTATATTTTAAAAATACATGCGGAGAGGGTGGGATTCGAACCCACGGTACCATTGCTAGTACACGAACTTTCCAAGCTCGCTCGTTCGGCCACTCTGACACCTCTCCTAAATTGGGCCTGTTATTTTTTTACTTAATATTTACTTCAATATGGGTAACACGAACTTTCTAAGTTTACTCGCTCGGCCACTCTCCGAAGGAGTCCTTCAGACTGACAATTATCCAATTCTGCAACCTTTCCTTTCAGAAGGGAAGCAAAAGTATCAAATTTCTGTAAACATTGAAGAGATTTACGATTTTTTAACTAATGCTTAAGCCCTCCTTGTTCATTTCGTGCTAAATTAATCCGGCATTTTCAATATGTTTGCAGAATAATTCATATTCACCTGCTACACTCAATTAATGCTGAATCTCGAAGAGATTAAAAAGCCTATCGCCGCAGAACTTGAAACTTTCGAAGCAAAGTTTAAAGCATCTATGCAGAGCTCTGTTCCGCTACTTGATCGCATTACGCATTATATTGTTAAACGTAAAGGCAAACAGATCCGACCTATGTTTGTATTTCTCTCTGCAAGTCTTTGCGGTGGAATAACTGAAGCAACTTATCGCGGAGCTGCTCTAGTTGAATTATTACATACTGCTACTCTGGTTCATGATGATGTAGTCGATAATTCATACGAACGCCGTGGATTCTTTTCGGTGAATGCCTTATGGAAAAATAAGATTGCAGTTCTAGTGGGTGATTTTCTATTATCCAAAGGACTACTTCTTTCCATTAATAATGGTGATTTCGGGTTGCTTAAAATTGTTTCTGATGCGGTTAAGCAAATGAGTGAGGGTGAATTATTGCAGATTGAAAAAGCACGCCGACTAGATATTGATGAAGCCGTTTATTATGAAGTTATACGTCAGAAAACGGCCTCTTTAATTGCTTCATGCTGTTCGTGTGGGGCTGCTTCTGCGGGGGCTAGTGCTGAAATAGTTGAAAAAATGCGTCTGTTTGGCGAAAAGGTTGGCATTGCTTTTCAGATTAAGGATGATCTCTTTGATTTTGGAATTGATGATGTTGGGAAACCCCTCGGAAATGATATTAAAGAGAAAAAGATCACTCTTCCGCTAATCTATGCTTTGAATAGAGCAAGCAGTTCTGAAAAACGAAGGATTATTAATCTGGTAAAAAATCATAACGAGGAGTCGGATAAAGTTTCTGAAGTAATTGATTTTGTGCGTAATAGTGGCGGACTTGATTATGCCCGCTCCCGCATGGAAGCTTATCAACAGGAAGCATTTTCTATTTTAAATGATCTGCCTGAAAATAATGCCCGTAATTCTCTACAGCAGCTGGTCAGATTTACCACAGAGCGTAAAAAATAATTATGTCTAACGAAATTATATTTTTTTGCAGTTTTCTGCTTTTTATTGTGTTAATGCTAGCCATAGATCTGGGTCTTTTTAATAAGAAGGATCATAAGGTTAGTATGAAAGAGGCGGCTATCATGAGTGTTATTTGGGTGAGCTTTGCCATAGGTTTTTATTTCCTGCTGCTTACTAACGGCGAACTATTGCATGGTATCAGTAATTTCGCAATTCTTCAGGAAATTACTGCCCAAAATTTTCACAATATCAGCCTTTTGCCTGATAATTATCAAGCAAGTCTGGTAATCTACAATCAAAATCTTGCACTTGAATTTCTAACAGGATATGTAATAGAATACGCCTTATCTGTTGATAATATTTTTGTTATGGTATTAATCTTCTCGGCTTTTGGAGTAGATGAAAAGTATTATCACAGGGTATTATTCTGGGGGATTATTGGTGCAGTGCTGATGCGTTTCCTCTTTATTTTCCTTGGTTCGACCCTCATTAATGAGTTTGGCTGGATTTTATATGTATTTGGAGCATTTCTGGTTTATACAGGTATTGGAATGTTCTTCAGTAACGATGAGGAAGAAAAAATCGATACTGAAAATCATAAGGTGGTTCGTCTCGCTTCTAAGTATTTTTCGGTCTATCCTGAATATGCAGGCAATAAGTTCTTTATAAAAATTGATGGAAAGAAAATGGTTACTCCGCTTTTCATTGTTTTGTTGATCGTGGAGTTTACTGATCTTATTTTTGCGGTTGATTCAATACCAGCGATTTTTGCAGTTACCAAAGATCCCTACATCGTATTTTTCTCAAATATATTCGCTATCCTGGGCTTAAGATCAATGTTCTTTCTACTAGTGAATGTGATTCATAAATTTCATTATCTCAAATTGGGATTAGCCTTCCTGCTTGTATTTATTGGTGTCAAAATGCTTGCCCATCACTGGCTAACTTTATGGGGATTTACGACTGTTCATTCATTGTTCGTAATATTATTCATTCTCACAACAAGTGTTGTGGCATCGCTGTTGTTCCCGAAGAACTTGAATAAGGAGTAAGGAGCAAGGAACAAGGATTTTGGAAAATCTCGTCCAGAATTTAGTTTAGGAATCGATTATGTTGTCACCCGATAGCTATCAGGTTATCGGTTATCAGTAAATAGTACTAAATCTCAAATCAAGTAATAATTTATCTTGGCTTTTAGCTTTTAGCTTTCAACTCTTGATTCTTGGCTTTCAGCTTTTAGCTTTCAGCTTTCGGTTCTCCTTAAAGCAATTTCAGTATCTCATCCACATAAGCCCTGTCATTTGCCAATCGTGGTACTTTATGTTGGCCTCCGAGTTTGCCACGATTTTTCATCCAAGTATAAAATATTCCATCCGGTGCAATGTGGAGCAACGGACGGCGTAATGCCATGTCCTTAAACCGTTTGGCATCGTAATCAGAATTTACTTCTCTCAAGGTTTGGTCGAGTAGATCGGTGAATCTTTCTATATCATCTGGTTTTTGTTCAAATTCGATGATCCATTCATGTCCGCCAACTTCATCCCCTTCAAAATAAATGGGACAGGCGGTATAATCCCGGATAATGGCATGTGTTTCCAGGCAAGCTTTAGCAAGCCCTTTTTCAGCATTATCTATGATCAGTTCTTCGCCAAATGCATTGATGAAATGTTTAGTTCGGCCGGTGATTTGAATTCTGTGTGGTGAGAGCGAAGTAAATTTGATGGTATCTCCAATCATATATCGCCATAATCCTGCATTGGTTGAAATAATTAGTGCGTAATTCTTATTCAATTGCACTTGGTCAAGCCGGAGGGTTTTTGGATTCTCTGAATGAAGATCTTCCATAGGGAGAAATTCGTAATAAATTCCATAATCAAGCATTAAGAGCATTTCCTCAGAATTGGGCTGATCCTGAATGCCAAAAAATCCTTCTGAAGCATTATATGTTTCCAGATAATACATGTTATCTGAAGGAATAAGCTTTTTAAATTGCTCACGGTAAGGATTGAAATTTACCGCTCCATGAAAGTAAAACTCAAGATTGGGCCAAACTTCAAGGAGGTTATTTTTTCCGGTAATTTCAAGAATGCGTTTAGCAAGAACCAGATTCCAGGTAGGTACTCCAGCAATATTAGTCACGTTCACATCGATTGTTGCTCGGGCTATTTTTTCTACTTTGTCCTCAAAATTTTCCATCAATGCGATCGACATATCAGGAGTGCGATAGAATTCGGCCCAGAACGGTAAATTTTTTATCAGAACTGCAGAAAGATCCCCATAACAGGAATCTGTATTCAATTGGTTAATCTGATGACTTCCTCCCAATACCAAACATTTCCCGGTGAATATTCTGGCGTCAGGCCGGTTATCACAATACATAGACAACAAGTCTTTGCCTCCCTTAAAATGACATTCTTCAAGCGATTCCTCACTTACGGGAATAAATTTGCTCCGATCATTTGTGGTACCTGATGATTTAGCAAACCACTTAATCTCAGAAGGCCAGAGTACATTCTGCTCACCATTCATCATTTTTTCGATGTATGGTTTTAGTGATTCATAATTTTGAATCGGCACGCGTTCTTTAAACTGATCCTGATTATAGATGGAAGAATAGTCATATTTTTTGCCCCATTCAGTATGATGGGCACTGGATATTAGTGTCTGAAACCATTCATCCTGAACATCATGGGGATATTTTATGAAAAGCTCGATCTGGTGCATCCGCTTTTTCATGATCCAGGTAAAAATGGAATTTACAATTGTCATTCTGCTATATGGCTAATTGGCGCTCAGATTTTCTTTTTTCGCAATTCAAAATTCTGACCAAGATAGAATTTTTTAGCCATTTCATTGTTTGCAATCTCTTGAGGGGTACCTGTCAACATGATCTTGCCCTCGGCAAGCAGATATGCCCTGTCTGTTATGGAGAGTGTTTCCTGAACATTATGATCGGTAATCAGAATTCCGATATTTCGAAGTTTAAGTCTTGCTACAATGCTCTGGATTTCTTCCACTGCAATTGGGTCAACGCCGGCAAATGGTTCGTCCAAAAGGATGAATTTTGGATCTGCAGCCAGTGCTCTGGAAATTTCAGTCCGCCTTCTTTCTCCCCCCGAAAGCAAGTCGCCTCGGTTTTTCCTTACTTTATGAAGGCTGAATTCATCGATTAGTTGTTCGAGTTTATCCCTTTGTTCCTCTTTACTGAGTTTGGTCATCTCAAGTACTGCCTTTATATTATCTTCAACTGATAATTTTCTGAAAACTGAGGCCTCTTGAGCTAGATATCCAATGCCTTTTTGAGCCCTTCGATACATGGCATCTTCGGTTATATTTATATCGTCAAGATAAACATGTCCTTCATTTGGTCTGATTAATCCTACAATCATGTAGAATGAAGTAGTTTTACCTGCACCATTTGGTCCAAGCAATCCCACAATTTCTCCCTGTGAAACATGAAAGGATACATTGTTCACAACAGTACGCTGCTTATACTTCTTTACAAGGTTCTCAGCTCTTAATATCATTGTTTCTGGTTTTGAAGAGCCGATCGTATTCCCTTGATATTCAATTGTATCGATTTTTTCTCTTTCCATGTATTCTCTTCAATAGTATAACATATTTCAAATGCTGCTCCTGAATTGACTAGGTGCAGGTATTCTCCCAGACTAAATCCTATGCAGTTAAAATAAGTCTGATTGTTCTGATGAACACTCATTTTCAAATGATTGTTACCAACGGTAATTGCCGTACCGTAAGTATAAACATTTCTACTAACAAATATAGGGGACATGTTCTGCGGTCCGAACGGCTCAAATTGCGTCAGAATTCGGTAGAATTTGGGATCAATTTGGTTAAGTTCAATTTCTGCGTCTATGTTTATTGCCTGTACTAGCAACTCATCAGGAATACTGGCAGCAACAACATCTTCAAAACGTTGCTGGAATGCAGGTATATTTTCAGTTTTCATTGTCAGGCCCGCTGCATATTTATGACCTCCGAACTGAATAAGCAAATCACTGCATTCACACAATGCCTCATAAAGGTCGAATCCAGCTACTGATCTTGCAGAACCTGCTGCGAGACCATTTGAATAGGTCAAAACGATTGTTGGCCGATAATACTTTTCGGTAAGCCTTGATGCTACAATTCCAATTACCCCTTTATGCCAGGTTTCATTGTAAACTACTGTTGTCTTTTGGCTGATAAGTATCGGATCTGCATCTATCATTGCCAGGGCCTGATCTGTAATATTACTATCATGCTCTTTGCGTTCGGTATTTTTTGTATTAATGATCTGACTTTTTTCCTGGGCTATCGCTTCATCATCAGCGATTAAAAGGTTTACAGAATGTTTGGCATCATCAATTCTGCCCGCAGCATTAATCCTGGGTCCGATCGTGAAAACCACATCCGTGATGTTCATATTTTCTTTTCTGCCGGAAATATTCATCAGAGCTAACAGACCCTTGCATGGATCTGCATTTAATTTTTTAAGCCCATGCCAGGCCAGAATTCGGTTTTCTCCTGTAATTGGAACAATATCCGAAGCAATACTCACAGCGACCAAATCCAGGTAAGAATATACCTGCTCCATTGAAATTTCATAGTTCATGGCATAAGCCTGAATCAGCTTAAATCCAATCCCACAACCTGATAATTCCTTATAGGGATAGTTGCAATCAGTTCTTTTCGGGTCAAGTACAGCAATTGCTGCAGGCAGTTGTTCGCCGGGTAGATGATGGTCGCAAATGATAAATTCAATACCCTTCTCTTTGGCATAGTCGATTTTATCAACTGATTTAATACCACAATCCAATGCAATAATGAGTGAATAGCCATTTTCAAAGGCGTAATCAATCCCCTGTGTAGAAATACCATAACCCTCCCGATATCGATCGGGGATGTAAAAGTCTATTTCTGAATGAATTTTTTTAAAGAAACTAAATGTGAGCGCTACTGATGTGGTGCCATCAACATCGTAATCGCCGTATATAAGAATTTTTTCAGCCGATGTAATTGCCTGATTAATACGGGAAACAGCTATGGCCATGTCCTGCATCAACAAAGGATCATGAAGCTCGTTTAGATCTGGCCTGAAAAAAAATCTTGCATCTTCATAATTAGTAATTCCTCTTTGAACGAGAAGGCTCACTAAAACCTTGTCAATTTTCAATGAATCTTGTAATGCTGCTATTGCTGCAAGGTTTTCAAGCTCCCGTTCCACCCACCTTTTTTGCATATCTTTGCCTTAGTAAACTGTAAAAATAGAATTTAACAAGATAATAAAAAAAGAACATTGAAAGCTTTCCCTTTAGTTGAAGGATCTTATTCTGTGGATAGTTCAAAGACTTTTATTCCTTTTGATTCTTCCATTCATAATCCCAAAGACAGGCCCGCATCCCTGTTTATTTATGTGCAGCCTTTTCTTGTTGAAACCGGGAATGATTTGATTATTTTGGATACCGGACTTGGCTTTCATAATGAGCAGGGTGAACTGATTATACATGAGAATATTAAGAAAGCTGGCTATCAACCTTCTGATGTTAATTTGGTCTTAATGTCACATCTTCACTTTGACCATGCAGGGGGTATGGTTAATAATAAAGGTGGTCAATTATCCTTGAGTTTCCCCAATGCTGAATATGTAATTCAAAGAGGAGAGTGGGAAGCTGCCTACAGTAAACCCTCTCTATCCTATAAGACAGAGATTTTCGACTTTGTTCAACGCAGTGGCTCAGTCCAGTTTATTGAGGGAACCGGACAATTTAATAGCGAAATTGCATTTGAGTTGACGGGAGGCCATTGTGAATTTCACCAGGTTTTCCTGATCAGGGAAGAAAAAGAAACCATATTCTTTGGAGCAGATATCCTTCCTGAACCTGAACAACTACTTCGAAAATTCATCGCTAAATATGACTTTGATGGGCGAAGATCTATGGAATTAAGACATGAATACGGATTGAGAGCAGTTGAAGAGAACTGGCAATGTCTTTTTTATCACGCAAAAACCAGAGCAATTGCTAGAGTGGGTTTTGAGAATGAGGGGTTTAGGATAGTTTAGGGAGTATCAAGAGACAAGAGGTGAAAGCTAAAAGCTAAAAGCTGAAAGCCAAGAGACAAGAGTTGAAAGCTAAAAGCTGAAAGCTGAAAGCCAAAAGACAAGATAAATTCGGGTTGATTGGAGATTCTTTTTAAGAACAAAGAGCAATGAACCTAGATTAAAGACAATAACTGTTTCATTTGAAATTTAGTACTATTTACTGACAACAGTTAACTGATAACAGCCAACTATATTATTGAGTAAAGATCAAGGAGCAAAGAACAAAGTACAATTAACTTCTCAGTTGTAGTTAGCACAATTTACTGACAACAGTTAACTGACAACAGGTAACTGATGACAGGTAACTGTAACAAAATCCTTACTCCTTGTTCTATTCTAGTTTTTCTTCGCTGTCAGGTTGATGTTCAATTCGAACTCATCATCAATAGCTTTATCGCCAATATCTCCAAAGAAGGTTTTTGAACGAAACTTGATATCGTATTTTGTACGATCAACTTTAATTCCTGAAGCTACAGCCACTACAACATCTTTTCCCTGTTTAACAGTTGCAGGAAAAGTTAATGGATGAGTAATTCCTTTGATGGTTAGATTTCCTGTAATGTTTACACGTTCTTTACCAGCTGCACTAACTTTAATGATCTCAAATTTGGATATTGGGCTTTTTTCAGTAGAAAAGAAATCTGGCGAATTTAAATGAGTAGTTAGCCGGGCATTATCAGAGGTGATACTTGACATGTCCATAGTAAAAGACCCTTTTTGTAGAGACTTACCATTATAAACTAGATTACCTTCTGTGATTTTTACTGTTCCAGTATGCCCACCACCAACTTTTTTTGCTGACCATCCAATAGTCGAACTCGCTGTGTCAACTTTGTATACGTCTTCTTTAATTGTGTTGAAGGCCATCATAAAGAATGTACTCATTATTAGAGCTGTAAATGCGAATAGTTTTTTCATTTTTAATGTGATTTAATTGATCAATTTTAATAAATAAATTTTAACTTTTTTTGTTTAATTGTTTAGGGTAAAGAACAAATAATTTACTAGGGTTTAACATTAAGTCAAATTATTTCTCAGTTTTTTAATTACTTATAAAAGGTCTAAGTCTTGTTCAAAATGTCATATTCAATCTTTTTAAGAGTGGTCTTACACTAATATTTTACAAGTTATAATTCCACACTTATTATCTGATTTCTAGGCCCTTATTGTTATATAAAGCAATAAAAATTATTTTCAATGTGATTTATAAAAAATCACGATACCTCCTCAACATAAGATTCCAAAGGAGGACAAGAACAAATTAAAGTCCTGTCGCCATGAGTGTCATTTACTCTGCCAACGGATGGCCAGAATTTATGAGTAGCTACGTAAGGCAATGGAAATGCAGCTGTTTGTCGGGTATACGGATGTGTCCATTCATCGGCAGTGACAACAGCAGCGGTATGAGGCGCATTTTTTAAAGGGTTATCTATAGGATCTAGTTTTCCGTTTTCAACTTCAGATATTTCAGCGCGTATTGCTATCATTGCGTCACAAAAACGATCCAATTCATGTTTAGGTTCTGATTCGGTAGGTTCTACCATAACGGTGCCCGCAACTGGGAAGGAGACCGTAGGGGCATGGAAACCATAATCCATAAGTCTCTTAGCAATATCTGTCACTTCTATTCCATTTAACTTGAATGCACGACAATCAAGGATCATTTCATGTGCACAACGGCCTTGGCTACCTGAGTACAGAACAGGGTAAGAGTTCTCTAGTCTGGCCTTAATATAGTTTGCATTCAAAATAGCATATTTAGTGGCATTAGTTAAGCCATCGCCACCCATCATTGCAATATATGCATGTGAAATGAGAAGAATTGATGCTGAGCCCCATGGTGCTGATGATACAGCAGTGATTGATTTTTCATTGCCCATATTAACAACAGCATGGCCTGGTAAAAATGGTACCAGATGCTTAGCCACACCTATTGGACCCATTCCTGGACCACCCCCGCCATGAGGGATACAAAATGTTTTATGTAAATTCAGGTGACATACATCCGCTCCGATTGCAGCCGGACTTGTTAGTCCGACTTGTGCGTTCATGTTCGCCCCATCCATATAAACCTGCCCCCCATTCTTGTGAATGATATCGCATATTTCAATGATAGATTCTTCAAATACGCCATGTGTGGAAGGGTAAGTAACCATCAGACAAGAAAGCTCATTGGCATGTTCCTCAACTTTTGCTTTCAGATCGGCTACATCGATATTGCCTTTTTCGTCACATTTAACAATTATAATCTTCATTCCTGCCATAGATGCAGAAGCGGGGTTTGTTCCATGTGCAGAAGAAGGAATCAATGCAATGTTTCTATGTGTATCTCCTCTGTCTAAATGATAAGCCCGAATGACCATAAGTCCGGCATATTCTCCCTGCGCTCCTGAATTAGGTTGCAGACTCATTGCTGCAAATCCGGTTATTTCACTAAGCCAATTATCCAGTTCATCAAAAATCTGCATATATCCTCCAACCTGATCTGCAGGTGCAAATGGATGAATTTTACTGAATTCTGCCCATGTAACAGGTACCATTTCAGTCGTAGCGTTAAGCTTCATCGTACATGAACCTAATGCGATCATTGAATGGCAAAGCGAAAGATCTTTCGCTTCAAGGGATTTGATATATCTGAGCATTTCATGCTCGGAATGGTAAGAGTTAAAAACCGGATGGGTCAAGTAGGCTGATTTACGCTGCAATTGGGAAGGAATATGAGTAGTGATTCCGGATTTGATTTTATCAAGATCAAGCTCATTAGCATTTTTACCCATTACTTTTGCAAAAAAGCGGATTATGGTCAGAACATCATTTGGTGTGGTGGTTTCGTCAAGTGTAATACTTACAAGGGAACCCTGATAATTCAGATTGACTTCATTATTAAGCGCTTCTGCGTGAATTGGATTGATAAGATCACCCAGCTCTAATTTGATGGTATCAAAGAAATAGCTATTCTCCTGTTTATATCCAAGTGTTTCGAGTGCTTTAGAAAGCAATATAGTTAGTCCGTGGATTCGTTCAGCGATCTGTTTTATACCCTTTGGCCCATGATAAACAACATACATACTTGACATGATAGCCAAAAGTGCCTGAGCGGTACAAATATTAGAAGTTGCCTTATCTCGACGGATATGTTGTTCGCGGGTTTGAAGCGCCATACGTAGTGCATAATTTCCGGCACTGTCGATAGTTACCCCAATAATCCGACCTGGTAAGGAACGTTTGTATTCATCCTTTGTAGCAAAAAATGCGGCATGTGGACCGCCGAAACCCATTGGAATACCAAAACGCTGACTAGAACCTACAACAATATCAGCTCCCCATTCTCCCGGAGGACTCAATAAAGTAAGTGCCATAATATCGGCAACCACAGTTAGTTTTATGCTTTTCTCACGTGCTTTGACCGCAAAATCGGAGTAATCAAAAATTTGACCTTTCGATGCCGGGTATTGAACAATTGCACCAAACATAGTTTCATCCAGTATCACGGTTTCATGACTTCCAATTTGTAACTGAATACCAAAAGGAGCGGCACGTGTTTGCAGTATATCAACAGTTTGGGCCGAAACCTCTTCCGAGACAAAAAATATTTTAGCGCTTTCGTTTTTGCGAAGGCTGTACTGCATAAACATAGCCTCAGCTGCTGCAGTTCCCTCATCAAGGAGAGACGCATTTGCGATTTCCATTCCGGTAAGATCAATAACCATCGTCTGGAAATTTAACAGTGCCTGTAAACGGCCTTGCGCAATTTCTGCCTGATAAGGTGTGTATTGAGTATACCATCCCGGATTTTCCAGAATGTTGCGTTGAATTACACCTGGTATAATCACATCGTGATAACCCTGCCCAATATAAGATTTGAATACTTTGTTTTTCGAGGCTGTTTGTTTTAAATCTATCAGATAATCAGACTCGCTTTTCGCTGCAGGAAGATTCAGATTTGTTTTTAATCGGATATTCGATGGAACCGTTTGGCTGATCAATTCGTCTATCGAATTCACACCGATAGTATCGAGCATTTTAGCTGTGTCCTGCTCATTGGGAGCAATATGACGTTGCTCAAATTTTTCCTGATAATCTATATTAAGCTTCATTAAAAATTGGGGGAGTTTTATGAGGCAAAAATAAGGATTTTCAGCACATTATTAAATTGCGGCAAATAATTACGTGTAATAATAACGTCAATTAATAGGCAAATAATTATCAGGAATGAAAAAGTCTGATATCTGCTGATTTTTAGCAGTTTTTGCGTTTATTTTTCACTAGTAACAACCCATCCCTGGTCTTTTTTGTGTCTGAGTTTGTAGGTTTTTGTAAGAAACTCACTATTTGATCCTTTATTATCGTCAAAAGGGTAGAAATCAGTCTCAACTTTCATTAAAGTTACTGTAGCTTTTGCTGATCTTTCATTCGTTTTTGCAAAATCAACTGGCTTATCATCATCCATTTCATAAAGGATAGTTTTGACTTTTGCTTTGTCTTTACTCTGATCCAATACAAAAGGTGCTGCTTTTTCGGTCAGTTTAATTAAATAAACAAATGAACTGTCTTTGGAAAGAAAAACCTTCTTTTGTTCCTGAAGCTCCATGGTAATATATCCGTCAGATTCCAGTTGCTTGTACTTATTGAGTTCCTCCTGGTCCTTTAATTGTCGAAATTTCATTTCTCCAAAAGCAAAACTCGCTGTTTTATATTCCGGGTTTTCATCCAGATAATTGGAGATTACTGATGCTGCCTCATCATCATTGATTGTAGTTTCTGGTCCGCACCCAATTATGAATGCTAACCCCATTACCAGGAATAAATGGACTATTGTATTTTTCATAAAAATTCTTTCTTAAAGATAATCAATCCGGGATAATTGTTTCTAAAAATTCAGTTTAACCAGATAGTGCCTGTATCACACATCTAAGCCATTAAATTATTTCTACCAAAAAATCTTCGGTTTTCTTCTTTAACGATCCGAAACATATAATATTGGACTCAGGAATTCCATATTCCCGGAGCACTTTTTCAAATTCTAATGTTTTCGATTCTTCTACTGCAACCAGCAGACCTCCGCTTGTTTGCGGGTCGGCAAGGATGGTTGTTTTTCTGTTTAATACTGGGCTTCCTGAGGCAATTTTATGTCCGTAACTATTCCAGTTTCTGGTAGTACCTCCCGGAACTGAATTCTTATCCAGATATTCCTCGATCTCTTTTATTTTTGGGACCTTTTCGAATTCAATAACTGCTTGTAAATTACTTCCTTCACACATTTCCGAAAGGTGGCCTAAAAGACCAAAGCCAGTTACATCTGTCATTGCTTTTACATAATCCAACTTGCCTAATATTTCACCAATCTTATTTAACATCGACATGCTTTTCGGTGCTATTGCTGCGTGCTCA
>JAURKO010000210.1 GCA_030831705.1 Daejeonella sp.
CAGTATTGCAAAAAAGATAGAATACGGGTTTATTTGATAGGACCTATGGTACTATTAACGGAAGGCCGTTCCGATGAAAAACAGCCCTTGGTAAAATAAACCTTGCCGAAGGAGGTATCTTCCCCTGTGGTTGGTGTTATCAACGACCATTTCATAGATGATTCTTAGTACGGTTAAAATACCGACCAAAGAGGAAATAGACTACAATTTCTTGCCGGAAATATTCCGCAGGAAAAGACTGAAATAAGCTGTAAGACGCAGGTATTGGTTTCAAAAATCAAATAATACGACTTCAGAGCATCATGAGATCGATTTAAATGAGATTTTTTACTCTTCCTTATATCGAACTCAACATAATTAAATAAATTTTGGCTGACCATCTTTTTGGACGGGTGTTGAAATATTTTTTTTTGTCAAATAGCTACTATTTTCGTGTCATAATATCTGTGTTAAATTAATGTATTATTCTGTTTATCAGAATGTTAAAACTTATTTTAAAAATTAGTTTTATAATCCAATTTTTTTCCGAATATTCGATGCTCCAAAGAGTTACCAACATTTCTGTCGGCATCAACTGGAAATCAGATTATTAATAAAATTGTATGGAAAAAACTAGTACACATGTATGGAATAATTGCCTCCTGATTATAAAGGATAACATCCCAGCTCAAAGTTTTAAAACTTGGTTTGAGCCGATAAAAGCCTTGCGTCTTGATGGTAATGTGTTAACTATACAAGTGCCAAGTTTATTCTTTTATGAGTGGCTAGAGGAGCATTATGTAGGTTTGCTTAGAAAAACTGTAAAAAAACAGTTAGGTGAAGAAGGAAGACTTGAATATAATATCGTCGTTGAAAAGTCATCTACCAATATTCCATACACCACGAATATGCCTTCAAATGGTAATGGTGCTGAAGGGAAAAACCAGTCGATGCCAATGCCTATCTCTCTGAACAAGGATATCAAAAATCCTTTTGTGATTCCGGGATTGAAAAAATTACAGGTAGATCCTCAATTAAATCAGAATTACACTTTTGAAAATTTTATTGAAGGAGATTGCAACAGACTTGCCCGCTCTGCTGGCTATGCAGTTGCCGGAAAGCCTGGAGGTACCTCATTTAATCCGCTCATGATTTATGGTGGAGTTGGTCTTGGGAAAACCCATCTTGCACAGGCTATTGGTAACGAGATCAAACGTTCACTTACAGATAAACTGGTTCTTTATGTTTCTTGCGAAAAGTTTACCCAGCAGTTTGTAGATGCGCTTAAGAACAATAATATTAATGATTTTGTGAATTTCTACCAGGCAATGGATGTTCTGATTATGGACGATGTTCATAATTTTGCCGGTAAGGAAAAGACACAGGATATTTTCTTCCATATTTTCAATCATTTACATCAATCAGGGAAGCAGCTGATTATTACATCAGACAAAGCACCAAAAGATCTTTCAGGATTAGAAGAAAGATTATTGTCCCGTTTCAAATGGGGCTTATCAGCAGATCTTCAGATTCCTGATCTGGAAACCCGTATGGCAATCCTGAACAAAAAGATGTATTCTGATGGTATCGAACTTCCTTCTGAAGTAATTGAATATGTTGCTCATAATATTGACAACAATGTTCGTGAACTTGAAGGAGCTATGGTTTCCCTGCTTGCACAGTCTACCTTAAACAAAAAAGAAATTGACCTGAATCTTGCTAAATCCATGCTTAAGAATTTCATCAAAAATTCAAGTAAGGAGATTTCAATGGAATATATTCAGAAACTGGTTTGTGAGTATTTTGAAGTTCCTATTGAAATGGTTAAATCCAAAACAAGAAAACGTGAGATTGTTCAGGCCAGACAGATTTCTATGTACCTCGCCAAATTGCATACCAAAACATCGCTCAAATCAATCGGTGCTTTCTTTGGCGGCCGCGATCACTCCACAGTGATTTATGCATGCCAGACTGTTGATGATCTGATTGATACAGATAAAAAATTCAAAGGTTACGTTGCTGATATTCAGAAAAAACTGAAAATGAGCTAAGTGGTTTTGGTTTAAGTACGATTCTGTATTTTATTTGAACTCATTTATTTAGATAAATAAACTTATCAGTACTATCCAGGTTAGCATCAAACATCAGATTTTCATTCTGCCTGGCGTACTCTTCCTATGAAATGCAGGATAGCGTAAAATGAACCTTGCCGTAGGAAGTAGCTTCCGGCGGATGGTAATTTGGATTATAATGCAATTTTTTGCTGGAACTACGCCGAAGGAAAGGGCTGAACCAACCTGTAACACACTGGCACTGATTTCCAAAATCAAATACTTTGGATCTAACCCTAATTCTATCCCTCCCAAAAAATTCATGTAGTCCACGAATACTATCTTTTCTATCCCTTGCTTTTGTTCACTTAAATCCTTTAATTGCTTGATGAATTAACCCCTAGCAATAGTCCAGTGAAAGCAATTCAATCAAAACTCTTAGTTCTATTTATTCTTATTAGTATGGTATTCAATTCCTGCTCTGATTCAGTGGAGAATGATTACTCCGCATGGACTAGTTACGGAGGGACCAAAGATGCTAACCGTTATTCTTCTATTGATCAAATAAATTTAGATAATGTAGCACAATTAAAAGAGGCCTGGATTTTTAATACAGGGGATAAAGACACCGCTAACCGTAGTGAGATGCAATGTAATCCCATCGTAATCGATGGTACACTATATCTTACAAGCTCAAAAATGAAACTATTTGCTTTGGATCCTGCCACCGGGAAACAAAAATGGGTTTTTGATCCGAATACAAACTCAGCCGAGGAAATTGGATTTGGAATAAACCGCGGACTGATGTATTGGGAAGATGAAAAGGGTAATGATAAACGGATTTTTTATGGGGCTGCCTCTAGACTTTATGCCGTAAATGCAACAGATGGCAGTCCTGTAAAAGAGTTTGGCATGAATGGATCAATTGAATTGAAAGAGGGTCTTGATATCCCCGAATCGCAGGATGGCTCTTTGATCCTGAAAACTCCCGGGGTGATATTCAATGATCTGGTTATCATAGGAATGAGTCTTTCGGAAGATGCGGATGCTTTGCCGGGCCATGTGAGAGCATTTGATGTAAAAACAGGAAAACGTAAATGGATTTTCCATACCATTCCCCAGCCCGGTGAATTTGGATATGATAGTTGGGAGGATAAGGATGCCTGGAAAAATATAGGAGGCGCCAATAACTGGACAGGTATGTCACTTGATGAAGAGCGTGGAGTGGTTTATGTACCGACCGGTACGGCCTCTCCTGATTTTTATGGAGGTACCCGCAAAGGCTCAAATCTTTTTGCCAACAGTATTATTGCTTTGGATGCATCAACTGGAAAGTATATCTGGCATTATCAGGTAGTGCATCATGATCTTTGGGATCGTGATCTTCCTGCCGCCCCAAATCTAATTACAATAAATCACAAGGGTAAGAAGATTGATGCACTCGCTCAAATCACCAAACAAGGCTATATCTATTTGCTTGACCGAACCAACGGTAAACCAGTTTTTCCCATACCCGAAGTCCAGGTCCCTCAGGATGCATTGCCAGGAGAAAAACCATGGCCGACACAACCAATCCCAACGCTCCCTGAGTCTTTTTCTAGGCAGAAATTTGGGCCTGAAGATGTGAGTGATCTTAGCCCCGAAACACATAAGGAATTAATGGAAAGATATGGTCTGATTAAAAACGGTACACAGTTTACTCCGCCAAGTAAGGAAGGCAACTGGATTTTTCCTGACTTTGGAGGGGGCGGTGAATGGGGCGGTGCTGCCGTCGATATGGAAACAAAGATTCTTTATGTCAATAGTAATGAAGTTCCTTCTACACAGGTAATGCTTGATGCTCCTCAAACTGAAAGAACTGGAATTACCCCGGGCAGAGCAGTTTATAATCGATATTGTATCAGTTGTCATGGTGCTGAACTGAAAGGTAGTGGCACGGAATATCCTTCTTTAATGAACGTTAATAAGAAGTATAAGGTGGAGCAGATTAGACAGATTATTCAACAAGGCCGGAATAGGATGCCTTCATTCAACCATATACCTAAATCAGAACGGGAAAACTTAGCTGAGTATCTAAGCAAGACTGAAGTTATTTCCAAAAAAGCAAATTCTGACTCTCCACCTATGGTAACAAGGAAGAGTCAGATTCCCTATGTCATGAAAGGCTACGACCGCTTTGTAGATAAGGACGGCTATCCCGGTATCAAACCACCTTGGGGTACATTGAATGCTGTGGATCTAAACAGCGGAAAACTGCTTTGGAAAGTACCATTGGGTGAGTATGCAGAATTGATTAAAAGAGGATTGGGCATAACTGGATCACGAAATTATGGGGGACCGGTTGTTACTAAAGGTGGCCTCGTATTTATTGCAGCAACACCCGATGAAAAGATAAGGGCATTTGATAAAAAATCAGGGAAAATGGTGTGGGAGTCGAAACTGCCGGCTGCCGGCTTTGCGAGCCCTGCAACTTATATGGTCAATGGGAAACAGTTTCTGGTAATTGCCTGTGGTGGAGGAAAATTGGGTGTAAAATCCGGTGATAGCTATATCGCCTTTGCACTACCTGACTAACTTAACGAGATCTCGACATAATATTAAAAACCACATAGAAACATAGCATTTTATAGCTTCCAACTTATATTTTAGACATAGATTGCCTTGAAGCTTTGCTTCAATCTATGTGGTTAAATATTAATCTTTAGATAGTTTAATATCGAGCTCAGTTAAGTTATTAAACCTAGTTTAATTAGAGCATAGAAAATTCCGCTGGTATGCAATGCTTGTCCGAAGCCATTACTTAAAACAATTTCCTTTAATTTCTCAAGACTAACCAGTTCAATATCAATTTCTTCGCCTTTGTCTAGTTTTTGTTCAGCAACCCGCTTGCCACCTTTGGCAATAAAACAAAATGTTTTATTTTTTGCTGTTGCCGGATTAGCATAAAGTTCTGAAAGGAATTCAACCTCCTCAAATTCATAACCCGTTTCTTCAAGTAATTCCCTTCTTAGAGCATTTTCCGGACTTTCATTTTCTTCCATGCAACCACCCGGAAGTTCGAGAACTACCTCTTCGGCAGCATGGCGGTATTGCCGTAGTAGTATAACCTGATTGTCTTCTGTCAGTGCAACCGCGTTAACCCAGTTGGGATACTCAAGTACATAATAGTCAGGTATAATGGTGCCATCGGGCATGCTGCAGGTATCAACCCGCAGGGTAGCCCAATTTTTTTGAATGATATATTTACTTGAGATCTTTTTCCAATTAAGATGGCTCATGTTATATTCGTTAATCACCTCTAGCTTTAAGCTTTCTACTTTAAGCTTAAATTACCAGCTTCCACTTGATCCACCCCCACCAAAACTTCCACCGCCGAATCCGCCAAAGCCTCCACCACCTCCACCAAATCCATCACCACCACCAGAAAAACCACCAAATCCACCTCCGCTACCTCTGCCCATTTGTGAGCCCATTAATAACCACCAGAACGGACTTGCACTGCCGCGCCCGCCGATCACCTCACTTCCACCGCCTCCACCTTTTTTTATCGCAAGAAGGATGATTATGATCATAATAAATACAAAAGCAAATCCGGAACCTTTCTTCTTTACACCTTTTCTTGGAGCATCGTTTTTATATTCACCTTTAGTGAATGCAATGATAGCGTTTGTGCCTTGATCCAAACCCGCAAAGTAATCTCCCGATTTAAAATTGGGTGTAATCTCTGTATTAATAATCCTCTTGGTTATGGCGTCAGGTAGAGCACCTTCAACACCATAGCCGGTTTGAATCGTTACTTTTCTGTCGCCAAGGGACACCAGCAGTAAAACTCCATTATTGTTTTTTGCCCCGCCAATTCCCCAGTTTTCAGCTAGCCTTACTCCGTAATCCGCTATATCGAAACCTTCAA
>JAURKO010000211.1 GCA_030831705.1 Daejeonella sp.
CCGCACAATTGCCTGGTGGAAATCACAAACTCGAATTCAAATTCGAACCAAATTCATATTATACAGGTGAAATCATATCGTTGATTGCTTCAATCCTGCTTATTCTGGGTTTAGCTTATGCGATCTATACAGAAATGAAAAGTAAGAACCCGGAGCAGGTAAAAGCGTAATTCTGTTTGTGAGTGACCTCAACTTTGATCCCGTCATTTCGATGAGCGAAAAGAATTGTTTTCTTTAAAAAAATAAAGGACGCGAAGAGAAATCCCATGATCAAAAACACAGCCCCAAATCAACAGATTTCTCCAGAACGCGAATTACAAGCTTAAGAAAAAAATACTGCCGATGTGTTCGAAATGACGGAATGTAAAACTTACAACCTAAAACTCTCTCAATCATTCGTCCTTCTATGTCTCAGGTAATAAAATGCTAAACTACCTGCAATAACAGTATGATTAAATAAATTGGGAATAAGTCCGTAATGCTTCGAAAAAATATGGAAACGCTCGATCAGACTCTGCCGGTGCTTCTTTTTTGACATTCCACCGACCAGATACTTTGCAACATAAATCCTTGTATTAACAATCTTTGTAGCCTTTTTAGCTGCCTTTATAATCCAGTCAATATCAGCACTCAATTTATATTGAGGATCATAAGGCTCAGTCAGGGATCTACGGATATAAATTGCCTGGTGACTGATACACATTCCAAATTTAAAGTCTTTCCAGATAAAGGATTCAGGAGCTTTATGCCTTCTTTGCCCCAGACTTTTCCAGTCTTCGTTAAACATTTCAGTCTCACCATAATAGATATCCGCATCGAGAGCAGAGGCAAATACATTTTCCACTGTATCTGATGTATAAATTTCATCTCCTGAATTCATAAACAAAATATAATCACCGCTAGCCAGTGCCAGTCCTTTGTTCATTGCGTCATAAATACCCTCATCACTTTCAGAAATCAGCTTAGTCAATCTTCCTTCATATTTTTTCAGGAGCTCCAGGGTTCCATCAGTCGAGGCTCCATCAATAACAAGGTATTCAATATTGGAATAGGTTTGATTCAAAACCGACAAAACCGTACGTTCAATATCCCGGACATTGTTATAAACAATTGTAACAACAGTCAATTTAGGCTGGAACATGGTTCTTTAGTAATGATTCATACAACTCGATATGTCTGCATGCAATGATATGCTCAGAAAAATAATCTTCAATTGTTCTGCGGGAATTTGTACTTAATAACTGCCGATTGGCCGAATAAACCCAGGCAATTCCACGGGCAAAGTCTGTAGAAGAACGATACTCGGCAAGGTAACCATTTTGCTGATGCTGAACCATATCCGGAATCCCACCGGTCCTGAATGCAACCACCGGTGTGCCGCAGGCGAGGCTCTCCATTACAGTATTGGGGAGATTATCTTCAAGCGAGGGAGCCAAAAAAACATCAGCTGCACTGTAACATAGAGCCAGTTTTTCATCATTAGAAATAGTTCCAAGAAAAGTAGTTTTGATTGGAAAATTAGGAACATGCTTTTCATCTCTGTTTCCAAAAATAATAAGTTCAATCTGATCAGGATCAATATCATTATTCCCGGCAAACAAATCTATTGCGTCGACCAAATAGCTTGTCCCCTTATGCATATCCATCCTGGATGGCATAAAACCGCTCATCATAATGAATTTTTCAGGTACCAAACCGAGCGCTTGTCTGGCCGTAGCTTTTTGATAAGGCTTAAAAACATTAGTGTCCAGGGTATTCGGAATATTTACAACATTTGCCGATCTGAGCAAACTGCTCATCCGAACCGAATCTGCCATCCATCTTCCGGGCGCAATGACAGTAAAATTCAGACCGGAATATGCTTTCTTCTTTTGAAGCCAGATTTTATGAGAATGATCATCCGGACCAGCATTCTTCAGCACCGGGCAATTACCACACTCCTTCAAAAAATGATCACATTCATACCGCACATGGCATCCGCCAGTAAAAGCATTACTGTCATGGAAAGTCCATACTATCGGTTTATTCAAAGCTGACAATTTTGCAAGATCTGCGGGGCGTAAAAACGCATGGTTGATCCAATGCAGATGAATGATATCAGCAGTTCGAAGCAAGTCAAGCTTTGATACATTCCTACCCCAAAGTGGGAAAGAAAATGGTATGGGAACCGGCTTGGTGAAAAACTTAGAATAATACCGCTCCAGGATGATTCCAAATGCGGTAAGCCATTTATTTAAAAAGCCCTTAGAAAGATTAACAAACTCCGAATTATCCTTAAAAAGAAAATTTACTGCGAGCTCAGAATCAAGCCCTTCAGCTTTCAAAGCTTTATTCAGGCGCATACAAGCACGTCCTGCCCCGCCATTCCCGGCATATGAATTCAGATGGATAATTCTCACTACCCAAAAATACAATTCATATCATTAACAGAAAGATTTTCAGAAAAACAAATTGCTTTCCCTGCAAATTTCACCAGCATAACTAAAATTTTGTTTTCTTTGCTGATGTATGGGAAATCAATTAACCGACAGGCAATTCTGGACTAACTATTGGGAATCCAAGTCCGATCTGGCTATACAGATAGATAAGAATTACCTTTTTCATCAACAACTGGAAGAAATAGTTAAAACAAATAACGTCCAAACGGCGATTGAACTGGGTGGATTTCCAGGTTACTATTCCATCTTCCTGCATAAATACCTCGGAGTAAAAACCACTCTTTTCGATTATTTTATTCATCAGGATATTTTAAAGAAAGTATTGAAGGAAAATGGTCTGGAGGAAAGTGAAATCCCTGTAATTGAAAATGATTTATTTCAATTTAAGCCACAGCAAAAATATGACCTGGTTCTATCCTGCGGTTTGATCGAGCATTTTAAGGATACCAAAGACATCATTGAACGGCACCTAGAATTTTTAAAGCCCGAGGGTACCTTATTTATCACCCTTCCTAATTTCAGAAGTGTAAATGGCTGGGTACAAAAGACTTTCGACAGGGACAATTACGATAAACACTACATAGAATGTATGGATACCGAATATCTTGCCGAAATATTGAAAGAGCTCGGTATGAAATCTATAAAATCCTCTTACTTTGGCAGATACAGTGTATGGCTGGAGAATAAAGATCAAAAATCGGGAGCGACCAAAGCATTTATCAAGACCATTTGGTTCATTGGAAAGGTCTTTACTAAGCTATTGCCATTTGAATCAAAATTCTTATCACCCTACATCGTTCTGGAGGCAAAGAGATAAATGGGAGAATATTCATTTATATTTCTTATTGTGTTGTTTCGACTAATAAATTGACCTTGATGTAATATCCTATCGGACTATATTTTTAGATTGAGATTTTCTTTTATTTATAAAGCAGGTTCTATAGCTCTTCTGTCCCGCTAGTCCCGTGTTCTGCCCTAGTTTTTGCCCATAAATTGCTTTTTCAGAAAAAATTTTGCCCGTGCAAAAAGCTAAAGCTGACACCCAGGTTTATTTG
The DNA here is from genome assembly GCA_030831705.1 of Daejeonella sp. Lineage (GTDB taxonomy): Bacteria > Bacteroidota > Bacteroidia > Sphingobacteriales > Sphingobacteriaceae > Daejeonella. The sequence goes on from JAURKO010000211.1 coordinate 3,494, forward strand.
ACAGGTCTGGTGGTTCTATTACCGGGCTGACCGTAACTATGAAAAATAGCACTCTGTAAAATAAACCTTGCCGGAGGAGGTAGCTTACGGCTATTGGTAATTTGATTTATAAGAGGATTTCTTGCCGGAACTACCCAGGAGGAAAGGACTGAACTAAGCTATAAAACACAGGTATTGCTTTTCAAAATCAAATCATTGCGGCTCTTGGTTATTATCTGACCAATTATAGAAGAGTCATTAAAAACATCCCTAATTGAAACTCAAGATAAATCGAAAATAATTTTAAGATTTCAG
>JAURKO010000031.1 GCA_030831705.1 Daejeonella sp.
AACATACACGCAATATACCTTATCTGTATTTTCTGAAGCCCAGTTAAAAGCATCTAAACCACCTCTGCTCATTCCCTCGAGCACAGTTTTTTTATTTAAACCGAAGTTCTTAATCAGAAATGTATAAAAATCACCCATTCTTTTGACCGCAACAGCATTACCGTATAAATCTATAACATCCACATACACTACATGGAAGCCCCTGTTCAATAAGGCTATATCAGTTTGAGGCTCATGAGCCCAAAACTGGGTACGCCAGATCCAATTCTTAGTGGAATTAGCCTTATTTGGGAAAACAATTTTGGCATCAAATCCATTAAACTTGAATTCAATGATTTCAAATCCATTCCAGTAATTCCGGACTGGGTTAGTATTTAATTGCGAAGGATTGATGTACTGATTGGATAGGGGCTTTTGAGCCGAAATTGCTGGTGTCAGGGTATTAAAAAGTACGACTAATGCTAATAAAAGTCTCAATAATTTTTGATTTGATTTACTCATGTATCCATTAATTTAATACAATTTAAGAAAATTAAGACGAAGACAATCTGATCATTTCTTGTTTATATTGAATGAATTTAGAAAGATTTATAATTACACCTAATCCCGCTGTTCGGGATGTTCCGCAGGGCATCCCGAATTAACAGATAATGCGGGTTTCAAACCCGAATTCTTGAGCTTAAGTGTATTTTAAAACTTATCCCATCAAACTAAGAATTTAATCTCCTTTATTTAAAATTTTGGATGAATATTAGGAACAATCACTTGACGATTAATCTGGATTTAGAGAAAATTTATTGGGCATTTTTGGAGTTTTTGATTAGAAATCAAATTTATCTGAGTATTCGACATGCCCTGCGGAACATGTCGAACAGCAAGATCTTACTTCAAATCCTTACTCCAAGGCACCCCGGCCATTCCATTCAAATCCCATACAATCCTTCCTGCGCGGATGGTCAATTCGGCCTGAAATTTTTTATCTCCTTCCAACTTAAAGCCTCCGGCATCAAGGAAACCAAATTTTCCGTTTAGTATATTAATCACAGCAATATCAGCCACAGCCCCTTCACTCAGGTTGCCCAGATCTGGACGCTTTATTGCTGAGGCAGAACCCCAGCTTGCACGCTGAATGATATCATCCGCTTGCATACCCATGTTCAAATATTTTGACATCAGATTGAGCATATCCTTCATGCCAGAGTTTACACTATTATGGTGCATGTCGGTTCCAAATGTGTCGGGGGATAGTCCTTGCTTCACGGAGGGTACAGCCTGGTTAAACCAGAAACCAACTCCACCATGACCTACATCAAATAGAATTCCTTTTTTTCGGGCATCCAGTACAAAGGGGCGAACTTTTCCATTCTCATCTACTACCGGCATTCGTTCAGAAACGTTCTCATAGGAGTGGGTCAGAATATCACCTGCTTTCATATGGTTTAACTGATCTTCGAGTGAAAACTCTGTAATGTGGCATTCCACAAATAGGGGACGGTTATTGGCATGTGCCAGTGAAGCTGCAGCATCAAATGGCTTCCATTCTTTGCCTGAATAATGCCCGATTTTTACTCCGACAATATGATCTGCATATTTTTTGATTGTTTCATCGGCTTTTTCAATTTCAAGGGCTTGCATATCTTCTTGTTCAGCAGAAGTACCTACCATTCCTGGAGCGAACGCATTCAAATAGGCTAGAACCCTCGTGCGCGAACGGTCGATGATTTGTTCTTTGAAAACCGGGAAAGTTTTATATCCTGATGTGCCCGCATCTACTACCGTAGTAATGCCAGCACGAAAGGTGAAATCATCGGCTTTCACACTTGATGAGCCATGCCCAAATCCGGGGTTTGGCCCTGTAAAAACATGAGTATGTATGTCAATTAAACCCGGACTCACATACATTCCGCTTACATCAATCACTTTTTTGGCTCCTGCTATTGGAATGTTTGGCGCTACTTTCATGATTTTACCATTGCTAACAGCAACATCCATAGTTGCGTTGATCTTATTTTTTAGATCAATTACATGTCCGCCTTTAAGTAAAATGTCTATTTCCTGCGAAATTGCAAATTGGCTAGAAACAGACAGGCAGATCGCGAATATGACGGATCTGCCTGCTTTTATGAAGGTATTTAAATTCATTTTTATTTTGCTAAAGGTGCACTCAATGCATTCAAATCCCAAACTACACGTCCATTACGTAAAGTTAATTCTGCTTCAAGCTTTTGTTTCCCTCTTAATGCCATTCCGCTGGCATCGATGTATCCAAAGTCTCCTTCTCTAAGTCTGAATACCGCGATGTCTGCCACGCTTCCAACACTCAGATTGCCTAAATCAGTGCGTTGTATAACTTTTGCAGGGTTCCATGTTGATGCTGCAATTACATCAGCCAATGGCATGCCCAAAATCAGAAATTTAGAGGCTAGATTAGCCATGTCTTTGAAACCAGCGTTCATACTTCCGGTGTGAAGGTCAGAACTTAAAACATCAGGATGGAAACCCTGCTCCATAGCAGGTACCGCCTGACTCCAGTTGAAGCTTCCACCACCATGGCCAACGTCGAAAATTACACCTCTTTTTCTTGCTTCCAAAACAAAAGGTTTTAATTTTTTGGTGTTAACATCAACAATTGCTTGTTTATGTTCGATCATTTTTCCGTTTTTGTCAAATTCCTGATCGTAACGATAGGCATGAGTTAAAATATCGCCAGGGCGTAAATGTTTTAATAATAAATCTTCAAGCGGAAGGGGAGGAAGTGATTTTCCAAAATCCACCATTACCGGAATGCTGGCAATTGTTCCTGCTTCTACTGCTTTGTCTGTAGGTTTCCAATTATGACCGATGTAATGTGCAAGTTTAATTCCAACAACAATGTCCTTATTCTTTATTGCAATAGCACCGGTAAGTTTAGCGTCCATATCTGTTTCGTCCTGCTCATAAGCCTCGGTACCCCGCATACCCCCACCAACAATGTTCATGAAAGCAAGTACACGGGTTTTAGATTGCTCAACTACATTCTTTCTGAATAAATCAATGTTTTTCCACCCTGAACCGCCTGCATCTACAACAGTAGTTACACCTGCACGGAACGTGAATCCATCTGGTGGAAGAGCATCCAGACTATTGCTTAGGTAATTTGTGTCAGTACCGTGAAATACATGTCCGTGAATATCAAGTAGTCCGGGAGATATATAAAGTCCGCTGATATCGACCGTTTTTTTTGCTGAGCTTGCCGGAATATCTGCAGCTACACGAAAGATTTTACCGTCTTTAACGGCAACATCCATTTTGCCATTGATTTTGTTTTTGGCATCAATCAGATGACCACCCTTTAGTAGTAAGTCAATTTCCTGTGCTTGAATATTTAAGGTCAATAATGCAAGTAAAAGGAAAATTGATAGTTTTTTAACTGTTTTTAAATACGTTAACATTGTTTTTTATTTTAGCTTATAAATTAGATTACTTGGTTAATGCCTGAGGAGAATCCCAGATTGGTCCGCTGACACCGTTTAAATCCCAAACGATTTTTCCAGCACGCAGGGTTAATTCTGCATCCATTTTTTGAGTTCCTTTCAATGTGTTTCTGCGAACATCTGTAAATCCAAACTCGCCTTTCTTTACGCTGAAAACTGCAACATCTGCTTCAGATCCAACACTCAGGTTTCCAAGATCTGGTCTGTTGATTACTCTTGCCGGACTTGCAGTAGATTTTTCGATTACTTCTTCTAGAGTTAATCCGATATTCAGGAATTTAGACATCACATTCGCCATATCTTTCATTCCACCATTCATACTATCGGAGTGAAGGTCGGTGCTGATTACATCCGGTTTGAATCCTTGTTTAATTGCCGGAACAGCCTGGCGCCAGAAAAAAGCACCACCACCATGGCCTACATCAAATTTTATTCCTTTTTTCTGAGCATCAAAAATAAACGATTTTACGACGCCTTCATCGTCCACAACGGTCTCACGATCTTTTGGTCCGTAAGCAAAGGTATGGGTGAAAATATCACCGGGGCGGAGATGTTCTAAAAAGAGGGATTTTATTGAGTTGGTAGGCTGGTGCTCCCCAAAATCAACCATTACAGGTACTTTAGCAAGTTTCCCGGCTTCAACAGCGCGGTCAACCTGTGTGAAATCGCCCCAGTAATGAGCAGATTTAATACCGACTATTATCTTTGGAAAAAGCTTATTGATCATATATGCAGTCATTTCTGGATTGAAATCAGCTCTATCCTGTTCTTCAAAGCGACCATACATACCGGTACCTGCGATGTTTAATAAGGCCAAGATACGCGTCTGTGACCGATCGATATTCTGCTCTTTAAAGCGACGAAAGTTTCTCCAACCTGAAGATCCGGCATCAACTACGGTAGTAACTCCTGCTCTGAAAGTAAAAGCATCTGCAGGAACAGCTGTTTGTCCGTCGGCAATGTATGATCCCAGATCATTTCCCTGAAATACATGCACATGCATATCGATGATTCCCGGGGTAACATATAATCCACTTACATCTACAGTTTTCTTAGCTGAACTGGCAGGAATATTGGCCGCAACCTTCATGATCTTGCCGTCTGAGATTGCCACGTCCATTTTAGCATTTATTTTATTTGTTGGGTCAATCACGTGGCCGCCTTTGAGTAAAAGATCGATTTCCTGAGCACTAAGAGTGATGCTGCTGAATGCCAGCAAAAAGGTCAGAATACCCGAAAATGTAATGTTTGTTTTGTAAGTTCTCATCATTTTTTAATGTTAATTATGCTCCAATATAATTCAAGAATTTTAAGGACGTGCATTTATGATGAAAATTTCTTTCAAAATTTGAGAAAAGGTTCTCAAATTGCCGATTGTCAAAGATTTTAATTTTATAACATGTTTATTACATATAGATTAAATCCATTATTTTAACAATTCTAATAATTGATTCAATGAAATATTTTTCTGTCTTTTTGCTGTTTATAGTTACAATTTCGAAGGCTCAGCAACCCATTCAGATTTCGGCTGATGGTTTTAAACAACTTGATCTTTTCAACGTGAAAATGAAAAGCAATGTTTCTTGTTACCGAATACCTGCAATAATAGTTGCAAAGAATGGGGATCTGATTGCTGCAATCGATGAAAGGGGCCCATCTTGTGCGGATCTTAAAGCCAACGATAACATTAATATTGTGATGAGAAAGAGTAAGGACAATGGTAAAACATGGTCAGATATCCGCACATTGGTTGACTATCCAAATGGTAAATCAGCATCAGATCCTTCATTTATTCTGGACAGTAATGGAGGTACACTTTTTCTTTTTTATAATTATATGGACCTGACTAAAGAGCGGGATATTTATTATCTGCATGTGATGAAAAGCACTGACAATGGCGAAACCTGGTCGCAATCTGAAGATATAACCAAACAAATCAGTAAGCCGGAATGGCATGGCGACTTTAAATTTATTACTTCAGGAAAAGGTACTCAAACCTCTTCGGGGATGTTGTTGCATACATTGGTCAATTTAAAGTATGGAGTATTTATTTTTGGTTCAGATAATAATGGGAAGACCTGGTTTTTAAAAGAAACACCAATCAAGCCGGCTGATGAATCTAAAATCATTGAGCTAAGTGATCATGCCTGGATGGTTAATTCAAGGGTGAATTCACTGGGTATGCGC
>JAURKO010000212.1 GCA_030831705.1 Daejeonella sp.
AAAAATCAAATAATACGAACCTAGAGCATTATGAGAAGAATTAAAATGGCACCTTCTACCCTTCCTTATATCGAACTTAGGTTATGTTAAATTTGAAAAAGAAAAATGCAACCGCCGCCCATTGTTTATTAATTCCTTTTGCATAGCCAATGGTTGAAAAGCTACTATTTTGCACTTTACCATCATCCTTTATATAGCCAATAGTTGAATAACTACTATTTTGCACTTTACCATCGCTTCTTACATATCCAACAGTTGAGTAACTGCTATTTTGAATAGTCCCGTTACTTTTTATATATCCAATGGTTGAATAGCTACTATTTTGAATAGTTCCATCTGATTTTATGTAACCAACAGTTGAATAGCTACTGTTTTGAATGGTTCCATCTGATTTAATGTAACCCGTTACATTGAAATTACTAGATTGGATTTTTTGCGCACTTACAAAGCCCAATGGGAATAACATCATGATTATAATTAATAATTTTTTCATTTTGTCAATTCTTAGTTCAAGTAATTAGTGTCATTTTTTAAAATAGCACTTTCCAAGAGGTTTTATCATTAAATTTTTGACCGATCAATTGTTTAATTATCTCTTTACAACGTTACTCTATTGATTGTTCAGTACGCTAAGGTCAGTTTTCTAGGGAAACCTATCTTATTTCTCCAACCTTCTACCACTCAAAAACAATGTCCCGACAAACGCAAGCAGGAATAACATCCCAACAAACTGATGCAGAATAGCATAGATTAATGGTATTTGACCTCTGGTATTGATTACTGTTAAGATCCCTAAAAGAACCTGTACCAATAATAAGAATAAAGGCACAAAACGGATTTTGCAAAGCAGACTGTTTGCAGGAAGATCTTTGGATTTGATCGTCCATATAATAACCGGAATACAGATAATGTAGGCGAGTGTACGGTGAATAAAATGAACGGTAATCAGATTATGAGTAATGTCTTCCCAAAATCCCCCAAGTTTTAGCATCCCAGCTGGAATCCATTGCCCGTTCATATCCGGCCAAGTAACTGCAGCAAAAGCAGCATGCAAACCTGCCATAAATGCAGCATAGATCAACTGAATAGTAATTAATATTAGTAACCAGATATTCAGCCTTTTAAGAAATGGAACATGAAGAATCTGATCAGAAGAAATACTAACTTTCATCGCAAACCAAAGGGTGTAAGATAATAAGGCCAATGCAGAGATAAAATGCACAGCCAAACGGATATGGCTCACATAAAGATTCTCGGCATTTAGTCCGCTTTGCACCATAATCCAGCCTATTGCTCCCTGCAAGCCTCCAAGAAGGAATAAAATGATCATCGGCTTAACCATATCCTTGCTGATTTTTTTCTTGATCAGAAAGTAAATGAATGGAAAAATAAAAACGAGTCCCATTAACCTCGCCCAATCACGATGGAACCATTCCCAGAAATAAATCAATTTAAAATCACTTAGATTGAAATGACTGTTGAGTTGTTTAAACTGTGCGATCTCTTTATACTTATCAAAAGCAAGCTGCCAGGCCTGCTCATTCATTGGAGGAAAGGCTCCTAATATTGGTTGCCACTCTGTAATGGATAATCCTGAACCGGTGAGACGGGTAAGTCCTCCAATCAAAACCTGAATCATGATCATTCCAACCCCAATAAATAACCAGATGGCTACCGGGCGATTATTCTTGAATGAGCTGCTCTCCATTTAAATTAATAATTATTAAAAGTCCAAATTTAAGGATATGTGTTTCCAGGTTTTAGCTGACAATATTTTTCATGACCTGATATAAAATCAGATCTTCGGATCTTGTTTTGAAAACCATTTTTTATCTGCATAAAATGTTCCAAATGGAATTAGAGATGCAATAAAACCCATCGTCAATTTCCAAAAGGGCCATTTGTAAATATAAGTCACCTGAAAAAGTAATAATACATAGGCAATAAAAAGCACTCCATGCACCATTCCCACTACATAATTAGGTTCGGGCATGTTATACCTATATTTAAGTATCATGGTGAATCCTATCAGCAGAAATGAACAACCTTCTATAAATGCAATGAAGCGGAAACGACCCAAAGGAGTATTCAACATGTTTATTTGTCTTTGTGATTAATATATCTTCAAAATTAGAAATTATCTTGCTCAGAAAAATCACTGAAAAGTAAAGCCTTTATTATTATTCCTCATATGTTTAAATTTTTTGAATAGATGAGTGTAAAATCGATTTATGAGGTACACCATGATCTATTTTTGCTATTTATTTGTCAGGATTTGAAAGATTTTTGTAACATTTTAGGTCACTCAGATGTGTATTGCTTAAACTTTTAGAATAAAAATTGAGTCATTAAAAAAATAAGAGTGAGTATTTTATTATACAATTATTTGAAAATCAATTAATTGTATAAAATTATTTTTTATTTATAAAAATGATTCCTACAAAAAATATTTAAATCGATCTATACATTACGGTTCCTTTATCAAAGCTTTGCTCAATTTCCCCCCATCTGTACTTAAATTTATGCAACCAATTGTCTCAAACATTATTTAACTATTTATTATGAAAAATACAGGCCAACAAAACCTTAAAGGATTATTGTCAGGATCTCCTTTATTAATCATCATTGCCTTTTTTTCCCTGAATATGTTAGTTTCATCAAGAGTATTTGCACAGAGCGATACAAGTAACTTTAGCCTATTCAAGGGGCGTATTCTGGACAGTAAAAGTAAGAAGGAGCTTGCTTTTGCTACCTTATCGGTGATTGGGACGAACATTGCCGGAGTGAGTAACAGCGAAGGCGAATTCTCATTAAAAATTGCAAAGGATAAGTTAAATACAAATTTATTAATCTCATTTATGGGATATAATAACAAAGTAATTAGTCTAAGGGAACTGAAACCTGATAATAATCAGATTCTGCTTGAAACCTCCAATATAGCCCTGGGTGAAGTTGTTGTTTCAACAAACGATGCTGAAAAAATCTACAGTCAGGTGATAGAAAGAATTGAACAAAATTATGGTAATGATCAGAATTTAATGACGGGTTTTTATCGCGAGACTATCAGAAAGCGTAAATCCTATTTATCACTATCAGAATCTGTAGTTGAAATTCAGAAACAGCCATATACCAGTAAAGTAGATGATTTCATAAATCTTTTCAAGGGAAGAAAAAACACAGACTACACCAAGTTAGATACCCTGACTTTCAAATTACAGGGCGGTCCATATACCACAGTATTTTTAGATATCATGAAATATCCGGATTTGATGTACAGCAGTGACGCACTTAAAATATATGATTTCACGCTCGAAAACAACACTCAAATTGATGATAAAAAAGTCTATGTTTTAGCTTTTAAACAAAAAAGAGGTATAACTGTCCCGCTTTATTACGGTAAATTATACATCGATACCGAAAGTATGGCAGTTATTAACGCCACATTCAATTTGAATGTTGAGGATAAAACTGCTGCAGGATTGTTGTTTACCCAAAAGAAACCCATTGGAGCAGATGTATATCCACTTCAGGCCAGCTACCAGGTCAATTATCGGGAGCAGAATGGGAAATGGATTTTTGCTTACTCACGTGGAGATATCTCTTTCTTAGTCAACTGGGATAAAAAACTATTCAATACAACTTATGAAACTTCGGTTGAGCTTGCAGTAACGGACTGGAAAAAGAAAAATAATAATTCGCCAAAGGAAACTCAGAAGTTAAAACAAAACGTGATCATGATGGATAAGGTAACAGACTTTGCTGATCCTGAATTCTGGGGAGAGTATAATATTATTGAACCTGAAAAATCCATAGAAACAGCGATCAAGAAAATTCAGAGAAAAATTAAATAACCTGAGTTCGATTTAAAATTCTTCCGAGCTCATTTAGATTGCAGATTTTATCTTTTTTAGAAAGCAGGGTCTGTGCCTCTCCCCCGTGTTCTACCCTAGTTTTTGCCCATGAATTGCTTTTTGAGATAAATTTTGAACAGCAAAAAGGTAAAGCTGACACCCGGGTTTAATTTCATAATCGGTGCAGCTAATGCGGGGCTTTCGGTCGCGATGAAATACAACACCTGGTAAAATAAACCTTGCCGGAGGAGGTATCTTCCGGCTATTCGTAATTTGACATTGTACGCGATTTCTTGCCGGAAATACTCCGGAGGAAAGGGCTGAAATGACCAATAACACAGAGGTATTGGTTTCAACAAACAAATGCTAAAGAGTCTGCTCTGTTGTATTATAATCGGATTATTTTACCATAACTTATATCAAACCCAGGTTGATACGATTCATATCTAACGAATTTTACCAGATAGTTTTCAGCTTTTGCCCATAAATTCCAAAATGTAATCATACATCCGGTTATTCCTAAAGAACATTTGAATAATCATTGCTTTATGCTTTTTACCTTTAATGGTTTTTAGCTCGCCCATCTTATTTTCTTTGAGCAGTTCATCCAAAAGACGTTGAGATTGAAGTTTTATGGCAGGGTAAGTCCGCCCACCAACAAATATAAGGAATGGGTTATATACACTTTTGAGGTAATACATTGGTGATGCTGTTTTCCATTTTTCCTGATCCTTTGTAAAAGTACCTAAGAAGGATACTGTCTGCTTGTTCTGTTCAGCAAGATTCAAATATTCAAACATATCCAGTCCGAAACTATCATTCAAAATAATTCCATGTATAGGATTGGGAATACCTACACCCTCAAAAAATCTTGGATCATTATTGATTAATGCAGCCAGATGACCACCCGCCGAATGTCCCATGACAAAAATCCTGTCGGACCGACCACCAAACTTGCTGATACTATCCCTAACCCATTTAATGGCCATAGCGCAATCTGAAGCCATTTTTTCATATTGAAATTCAGGACTCAGGCTATAATTAATAATAACAGATACCACATTTTTACGGGCCATATTCTTACCGAGGAACGAGTACATATCCTTATTACCACTATTCCATGAGCCACCATGGATAAACACCAATACATCTTTCGGCGCATTTGTATTTTCGGGATAATAAACATCCAAAAGATTACGAACATTCTTTGAATCAAGATAGGCAAGATCCTTACGGATTAAAACTTCGGCGGATACCTCATGAAGTATTGCCGATAAAAGAATAATCAGATAAAATTTAGCATTCATTTAATGAGCGGATCTTTTTCTTTGGTAAAGTGATTGTAAACCATCCCATCTAACCAGGCAGGTAATACCTTATTTAAAAAGACAGTAAGTTTACCTTGTGCTGTCATGATTAATGAACGTTTACGCTGTTCAATACCTTTAACAATGATTTGGGCTACTTCACCTGAACTCATCATTTTATCTTCATCCATACTGGTTTCGCCCTGAGCTGTGCCATCTTTAACCAATGCTACTTTGCGAATATTTGAAGAAGTAAATCCGGGAGATGCTACCATCACATGTAAACCGGTTTTTAAATTTTCTACCCTTAATGCTTCCAAAAATCCATTGAGGGCAAATTTAGAAGCCGAATATCCTGTTCTACCAGGCAATCCGCGGTAGCCGGCTATCGATGAAACCCCAACTACTGAACCCTGTTGTTTCAACAATTCAGGAAGTGCATATTTGGTACAATAAACAGCACCCCAAAAGTTGACATCCATCAGGTTACGTAAAACCTGCAGATCCAGATCTTTGAACAAGGCGCGCATAGAAATGCCGGCATTATTTATCAGAACGTCGATACGGTTAAAACTGACCATTGCCTGATCAGTCAATAACTTACAGTCTGATTCTATAGAAACATCACACTGAACAGCCACCGCTTTAATACCATATTTCGCCTCAAGATTCTGGGCTATTTCACATAAAGTAACGTATTGACGTGCCCCCAAAACTAGGTTTGAACCTTTTTTTGCAAATTCTTCAGCACATGACCTTCCAATTCCGGAAGATGCACCTGTAATAATTACCGTTTTATTTTTGAGGTTCATTTTTTGCTTTTTTTATCCGATTCATCTGGATAGAGAATTTTCGTAGGGCACCCTCGTTGCTATGGATCTTCCTAGGGTAATTTCATCAACATACTCAAGTTCACCACCAAATGCAATTCCGCGAGCAATAGTACTGATTGAAATACCCGCATCTTTGAGCTTCTTGTACAAATAAAATATGGTGGTATCTCCTTCCATTGTTGCACTTAATGCTAAAATTACCTCTTTAATCCCATCTTCATGAACCCTTTTTACGAGACTCTCGATATTCAAATCAGAGGGCCCAACACCATCCATAGGGGATATTAAGCCTCCCATTACATGGTATCCCCCCTGATATTGTCCGGTATTTTCGATAGCCATAACATCTCGGGTATCTTCTACAACGCAGATCAGCGATTTATCGCGCTTTACTGAACTGCATATCTCACAGATCTCCTGATCAGAAATATTATGACATTCAACGCAATACCTGATATCCCTTTTTAGAATCAAGAGTGAATTACTGAACTTTTCAACCTCAGACTGAGGCTGGTTTAGTAAATGCAGAACTAAACGTAAAGCTGTTTTCTGCCCTATGCCTGGTAAGCTTGAAAATTCATTGACTGCATTTTCCAGCAGCTTGGAGGAGAAATTCATTCTGCAAATTTAAATTTAAACTTAAACTTTTTCGCATGGGTTTATCAGAAAATCAAGGCTTCATCTCGATAAAGACAAATGGCTCCTGCAAAGGCTAAAAAGGCTCTCGCAAAGACGCAAAGACGCGAAAAATATTTACTAAATAAATGATTTAAAT
>JAURKO010000213.1 GCA_030831705.1 Daejeonella sp.
ATTAAAAATATTCAGTAACTTGCTAAACCGATTCCAGCGGAGGCTGGAATCTCCTGAGCCTAACCAACCTTTGTCATTCCCACGAAAGTGGGAACCTCCCAAATTTCCCACACTACAATTTTAATCCAAAGAGCCTATGCGGACTCTTAACTTAATGACATTGCGCGCGCACCAGCCAAACTGTGATTCTTTTGTCGGACTGCCCTTCCCGATGAAATACAGCACCAGGTAAAATAAACCTAGCCGGAGAAGGTATCTTCCGGCTATTCATAATTTGATATAGAACGTGATTTCTTGCCGGAAATACTCCGTAGGAAAGGGCTGAACTAAGCTATGAAACACAGGTATTGGTTTCAAAAAACAAAATAGTGTAAATACAGAGCCTGATGTGATATTACCTTATCATTTTGCCCTGATTATATTGAGCATAGGTTAAAAAAGCTAATTAAGAATTTTTCATGATGGTATGACCCATTTTATCCCGCTTAGTTTTCAGATACAATTCATTGTGGATGTTTGATTTAATTTCAATTGGAACATTTGAAATAACCTCCAGCCCATATCCAATCAAACCTGAGCGTTTGGTAGGATTATTAGACATCAGCTTCATTTTCTTAATTCCCAGACTCCTTAAAATCTGTGCTCCAATTCCATAGTCCCGTTGATCCATTGGAAAGCCCAGCTGAAGATTTGCATCCACTGTATCCAGTCCGTTTTCCTGAAGATTATACGCATGCAGTTTATTAATAAGTCCGATACCCCGTCCTTCCTGATTCATATAAATAATCACTCCTTTGCCCTCCTTTTCAATCATCTCCATGGCTTTATGTAACTGCGGTCCACAATCACAGCGGCAGGATCCAAAAATATCACCGGTAATGCAGGAACTGTGAACCCTAACCAAAACTGGCTCATCCTCTTCCCAGCTTCCTTTGATTATAGCCAGATGCTGATCTCCAGATGTGATTTGCGTATAAGCAACCATTTCAAAATCACCCCATTGTGTAGGTAATTTAACAGATACTTCCTTCTTTATCAAGGATTCTGTTTTAAGGCGATAAGAAATCAAATCCTTAATACTTATTATTTTCAGATTAAACTGCTTTGCAATAATCATCAGATCGGGTAGGCGTGCCATTTCACCATCCTCTTTCAGGATTTCCACTAATACCCCAGCAGGTTCAAGTCCGGCCATAGTTGCCAGATCAACAGCAGCTTCGGTATGTCCGGCTCTACGCAATACCCCACCATGTTTAGCAATAAGCGGGAAAATATGACCCGGACGACCTAATTCCTCTGACCTTGTATTTGGATCAATTAATGCCATTATTGTTTTGGAACGATCGGAAGCTGAGATCCCTGTTGTACAGCCATAACCGATGAGGTCAACAGAAACCGTAAAATTGGTTTCAAAAACTGCGGTATTATTTCCTACCATAAGTCCGAGTCTCAGTTCTTCACATCGCTCTTCAGTCAAGGGAGCACAGATAAGTCCGCGGCCATGAGTAGCCATAAAGTTGATTATTTCCGGAGTGGCATTTGACGCCGCAGTAAGAAAGTCACCTTCATTTTCACGATCCTCATCATCAACAACGATTATAACCTTACCCTCTTTTATATCGTTTATGGCTTCTTCAATAGTATTAAACATAATTTTGTGCTTGGTTGGAAAACGGCCTAAGAAAGAAAAAAATTAAAGATGATCAATCAGGCTGTTTCTAATAAATGCAAATTTAGTTATTTTTTTGCAGCAATAATTTTGAGTGATTCTTTATGGGTCAGTATTGTGCAATAATTCAAAGCTTGTTCAGGCAGTTTGATCATCCTTCTTTGAAAATAGCCGTTTAAACCATCTTTTATAAATTTCAAGATCAAAAAGTACAGAGTCCACAGTAGCTTTATACGTTAGAAAAATACCTAGAGGCGAGAGACAAATAATAGCTATCCACATCCCCAAAAACGGAGAAAGCGAACCTTCCTTAACTGATTTTTCACCAATTGTGGATATAATATGATAAATAAGGAAGAACAGAACAGACATCACCACAGGCAATCCTAGTCCGCCTTTCCTAATAATTGCGCCCAAAGGAGCTCCAATAAAGAAAAGAACAAGGCATGAAAAAGCTATGGTAAACTTTCTGTTGAGCTCGATTAGAAAACCCCTGAGTCTCGAATCATTATCCTTTTCAAATAATTCCTTTCGGATTAATACATCCTTTACCGACCTGATCTGATCTTTTGCTGTTTGCAGAGATGGAATTCTTTTGTCGGCAGGAATCAGATTTAGAACATTCTTATAGGATTGCATAGGCTTAGCAGGAAGTTTTTTGTTAAGCGTATCCAAACGGTAATTCTTTGAAATTTGCGAAAGGTCAGCATAAGCGGATCGTAGATTACTATCGCCTTTAAGACTAAATGAGTCCAGATAAAATTTAAGCTGCCTGATATTCATCATAGCATAATTCGACTTAAAAAGTTCTTCATCTGTACGTTTCATTTGAAATCCAGAGAGATCAAACCGTTGTTCGGTCTCTTTGAATTCAGTTCTCATGAAACGCTGCCGTGGATTATATGATGCAGATTCCCCTGGAGATTCTTCGAAACGCATACCATTTTTGAGTTTTAAAACGAGCAGTTGATCATCATCTGTGGTAAACATCTGACCTTCTTTAGCCATGAGTACATTGACATTACCACTACTTGTATTTCGCTCATAAATTAGCACATCATGAAGCGTTTGGTCGGGGTCTTTCTTTTGAACGCGAATAGCGTATCCGGGAATACTCGTATTAAAAATTCCTTCATTGATCAGAAAAGCTGCCTTTTGATTTCTGACGTCGTACAATAAGGAACCCATTTTCAAATTTGCTTTGGGAAGCCAGTAATCAGAAAAAAGAAAAGCTGATAGGCTGAGCATACAAACCACAATGATGAGTGGCATCATTGCTTTTTGAAGAGAAATACCGGCTGATTTTATAGCGACAAGCTCATAATTCTCACCAAGGCTTCCAAAAGTCATGATAGAAGAAAGAAGTATTGCCAATGGCAAAGCCATAGCCACATGAGTTGCCGAGGCATAAACCAGCAATTCAAGTATTACATACCATTCAAAACCTTTCCCAATCAGATCATCGATGTATTTGAATAAAAATAACATCAATAAAATGAACATTACAATGAAAAAGGTAACGATAAAAGGCCTTAAAAAGGCCTTCAATACTAATAAGTGTACTTTCTTCACATCGTAAAAATAGAGAAAATTAATCTCTATGCACCCAACACGCTAATCAAATATTGTATCTGATTATCCCATATTAGTTTACGATCCTGTATAGCATCCTCAGTAGCAAAGTCCGTTATCGCCAAAGCAACATCATTTGTCAGTTCATCCTGCACAATTTCCATTTCAAAATAACAATGAGGCTCATCATCTAACCACTTGAATTTTACTAATTTATTTTCTTTAATAGACAGTAATTTCGCCTTTTGCTCTTCACCATCCCAGGTAAATGTGTATACCTGATCTCTGTAAGTAACATCGTCTGCGAACCATTGTGCAAGGCCATTAGGTTCATTTAGAAACCCAAATAATATTTTGGGAGATGATTTTACTTCATACTCTACGTTAAACTTTATCTTTTCTGCCATTCCTCTTCTTGTTAGTAAACTTAGCGAATTATTTTTCAGCAATTTTTCTAAAGGAAAGTAATTTCCTCTATATTTGCAACTCTCATTTTAAAAGGAGGATTCGGCGGGGTAGCTCAGATGGTTAGAGCGCAGGATTCATAACCCTGAGGTCGGCAGTTCGATCCTGCTCCCCGCTACGTAAAAGCTACCGCAAGGTGGCTTTTTTTTTATGGATTAAATTTATAATACTGAGGTCGGCTCCCGATAGCTATCGGGATCGATACTGTTCACCGCTACCATTTAAACGACCATTTACGTTAATTCGTGGATGGTTTTTTTGTTTGTGTCACTCCCTGCGGTTAGTAGTTGAGGTGTTTTTGGTCTGAGCAATATGGCGTTTTGTTCTGAAAAATTGAATAACTATTCGAATTTGTTAATTATCAAAAATAGTGTAACCAACTCCAACTTACATTTTATATTACTAATTTTAACATGAAACATCCTAATTAATTAATCGATTTTCAATAAAATTTTAAGAAAGCACATCTTAAAAAGATCGAATCAATTAAACAGGATTATAACTAATAATGCTCGTAAATACTTTTATATCAGCAGGTTGTATCGTTTTGTTTTTCTTCGTCATAAGGTTACTTATTTCAAGAAAAGTAAGCCCACTCGTGAGCAATTTATTGCTTATTTGGATATTATCCCGCTTTTTTGAATTATTATCTTTTTATTTAATTGAAACAGGACTGATTATACACGCTCCTTATCTTTTAAGAATATCTTTTCCACTCTTATATGCGGCTCCGGCCAGTATTTATTTATATGTCAACTCCCTCATTCATAATCGCACTAAATTAAGGCGGATTGACTATTTACATTTCATTCCTGCAGTTTTAGCCTTTATTGATCTTTATCCTTGGTATTTTTCACCAGCAATTAATTGGAATGAAATTGTTGTTGAGTTAATTAAAACCAAAGACCAATCGATCATTAATAACGCTGGTTTTTTGCCCGCATCATTCCATTTCTGGCTTAGACCATTATTATTTTTCAGCTATCTCTCTTTATCCTGGCTTGCACTTATGCGCTCTCAAATTATACAAATTAAAGGTTGGAATAATTCATTAAAGATCTGGTTAGTATTGGCATTAAGTGTCACCACATTAATTACAACAAGCCTTTTTTTAATTTCGATTGTAAAAAATACGCGAGTATACAATCTACAATTACCCCTCTCAGAAAGCCTGATAATTTGGTTTGGTTCAATTACAGGATTTAGTTGTTTATATATTATTTTTAGCAAACCAACCTTACTTTATGAGTATCTCATTATTGATGGGAAATCAAAACTTATTAGCAAATTTTCAAACTTTGCTAATAAGAAAGAGAATAAGGCCGTGTCAAACTCAGAAAAAGATTCGATGTCTGTTTTAGTAGATATTATGCTGCATGAGAAATTATTTTTAAATAGTGAATTCGAACTATACGAACTTGCCAAGCGCTCTAATTTGACACTTATAGAATGCTCCAAATTAATCAATAACAGTCAAAATATAAGCGTACGAGATTGGGTTAATAAATTCCGGATTGAATATTTTATTGAAACATTCCCAAAAAAATCTTGTACCCTAACGGTAGATGCAATTGCACTGGAGTCAGGTTTTAGCAGCCGAGCCACTTTTTATCGAGCATTCAAAAAAGAAAAGAGTATGGTGCCCTCTGAATTTTTCCGACAGGAATAATTATCATCGAATAATAAAAAAAACCTTTTTTAATTTGTCTCATTTCAAAAAAATTGAGACAAACTTCAGGAAGCGTAATTCAATTACAGCCTCTTCCCAAGACTAATTTTACGACAAATTTTTTCGAACACGTATTTCATTTTTTTTCTTATGGTCTCTTTATCGAAGCTTTCGAAAATAAGATTTATTAAAAACGTGTCAAATAAATGATTAGCAAATTCCAACCCATAATCAAAACACAAATGAGAATTGTAACCAAATCGTTTTTCATCACAATTTTAGTACTGAAAGCAACTAACAGCTTTGCTCAGATTGGTATCGGAACCAAAACACCTGCACCTTCTGCAGCATTAGAAGTTACTTCCAGTACCAATAATAAAGGGATCTTAATTCCCAGAATTACTGCTACCCAAAAAGATGC
>JAURKO010000214.1 GCA_030831705.1 Daejeonella sp.
AATTAGTTATCCGGAAAACGTGTTTACCAAGTTGCTGATGATACCTGTAATAAAGTCGGCTATAGGCAATTTCGTCGCCTTTAGAGACTTTAATCAACTCATTTTTTTCAGACAAATCTGACATAGATACTTACTAATAAAAAGTAATTTAACAACAATATAACATTGAAACCAAATTTTTTTTTTAGTTTTTTCTTTAAAATGGGTCTTTGAAAGTCTTGATTTCAGTTTATAATTAAATACGATCGATTTTTGGAATAACCTTAAAGACTATTAAGTCTTAGTTTTATGGGTTCTTGGCTCTCGGCTTTTGGCTTTCAGCTTTCAGCTTTCGGCTCTTTTGGTTCTTTTGGTTCTCAATACTCAATATTAAATACTAAGACTTAAGTACCCTCTGAATCTCATCCAGTTTCATCAATGCTTCAACCGGAGTAAGTGTATTGACCTCCAGATTATTTAGCATATCCCTGATTTTAACCAGTACCGGATCATCAATGGAAAACATTTGAAGCTGGTAGGCTTGCTTCTGTACTTTCTTGAGGCTGTCTTTGATATCCTCACCCCCTGTCCGTTCCTGTTCAAGTCGTTTTAAAATTTCATTAGCCCTACTAACTAACTTTGGAGGCATACCGGCCATTTTCGCCACATGAATACCAAAACTATGCTCGCTACCCCCAGGTACAAGCTTGCGCAGGAAAATAACTCTATTCCCAAGTTCTTTAACTGATACATTAAAATTCTTTATTCTGTTGAACGAGTTGGTCAGTTCGTTCAATTCATGATAATGGGTTGCGAATAAGGTTTTAGCCCTTGCAGATGGATGATTATGAAGATATTCTGCAATCGACCATGCAATTGATATTCCATCATAGGTACTGGTACCACGACCAATCTCATCCATCAAAATCAGACTTCTGGGTGATAAATTATTTAATATACTAGCAGTTTCATTCATTTCAACCATGAATGTTGATTCACCCGTTGTAATATTATCTGAAGCCCCTACCCTGGTATAAATCTTATCAACAAGTCCGATCTGCGCCTCTTTGGCAGGAACAAAACAGCCCATTTGCGCCATCAGCACAATGAGTCCGGTTTGCCTTAATAAAGCCGACTTACCCGACATATTCGGACCTGTAATGATGATGATCTGCTGAGTATCACTATCCAAAAAAACATCATTGGTTATATATTCCTCACCTGGGGGTAGATTTTTTTCAATTACAGGATGACGCCCTCCTTTTATATCGATCACATTACTTTCATCAATCACAGGTTTGATGTAATAATTCTTGATAGCAAGGCCAGCAAAATTTAGCAAAACATCCAACTGAGCCACTAATTGGGCATTCAATTGAATTGGTTTAATAAATTCGGATAATGCAAAAGTTAGCTCGTTATACAAGCGGGTTTCTAATACCTGAATCTTTTCTTCAGCACCAAGAATCTGTTCTTCATATTCTTTTAGCTCAGGAGTAATATATCGTTCAGCGTTTACCAGAGTTTGTTTTCTGAGCCATTCAACAGGAACTTTATCCTTATGGGTATGCGTTACCTCCAGATAATAACCGAAAACATTATTAAAGGCCACCTTTAAAGAAGGAATACCAGTAATTTCAGCTTCGCGTTTTTGAATTTCAAGCAAATAACCCTTTCCTCCGAAAGCGATCTTCCGCAAACGATCGAGTTCTTCATCAACACCATCTGATATTACTGAGCCTTTTACAAGCATAACCGGCGCATCAGGATTTAGCTCGCGCTCAATTTTATCCCTAATCAAAGTGCATGAATTAAGTTGTTCAGCGATGAGCTTCAAAGGAAAATTTTCAGATTCCTGACATAGCTCCTTTAAATTGGATATGGCAAATAAAGCCCTTTTCAACTGTAATACTTCACGGGGGTTTGCCTTTTGAAGCCCTATTTTTGAAATCAACCTTTCTAAATCACCTATTTGCTTTAATTCATGTACTAATTTTTCACGTAGCTCTTCTTGTTCAATAAGAAACTCAACTATATCTAATCGCTCCTGAATAGGCTTTAACTCCTTTAATGGCATGATAATCCATCGGCGTAGTAAACGGGCGCCCATAGGCGAACAGGTTTTATCTAAAACATCTACCAGACTTACTGCGTTTTCATTTGCAGAACCTATCAATTCAAGATTCCGGATTGTAAAACGATCCAACCACATGTAACGGTCTTCCTCAATTCTTGAAACAGAAGAAATATGCTGCAGATTACGATGTTCAGTTTCGTTAAGGTAATGTAATGCAACACCTGCAGCAGTAATAGCCAATGGATATTTTTCAATTCCAAAACCTTTCAATGATTTAACATCGAAATGTTTCAGCAAAAACTCAGAAGCATAATCCCCACTATAAGCCCAATCGTCGAGGTGATAGGTATAAAAGCGATCTCCAAATGTTTCCACAAAATCACGCTGCCTGCTTTTTTGAAATATTACTTCACTCGGTTTGAAGCTCTGAAGTAGTTTGTCGATATAATCGGCATTACCCTGGGCTACCAGAAATTCGCCTGTCGAAATATCAATAAATGCAATTCCGAATGAATTTTTTTCAAAATATAGGGAAGCCAGGTAGTTATTGGTGTTTTGTTGAATGATGTTATCACTGTAAGACACTCCAGGAGTGATCAATTCGGTTACTCCTCGTTTAACTATGGTTTTAGTTGTCTTAGGATCTTCAAGCTGATCACAAATAGCAACTCGCTGACCAGCTCTTACTAGCTTTGGTAAATAAGTTTCCAGAGAATGATGTGGAAATCCTGCAAGTTCAGTATTGGTACCAGAACCATTTCCTCGCCTGGTGAGAACAATTCCTAAAATACCCGATGCCTTTACGGCATCCTGCCCAAAAGTTTCATAAAAATCACCTACGCGAAACAATAACAATGCACCCGGGTATTTAGCCTTGATTGCATTGTACTGCAGCATTAATGGAGTTTCTTTCTGTTCGTTCTTTTTAGACAAGTTCTTTCATTTTATTCAGGGCATAAAGTTAATGGATTGCATAACTTTTAGAAGATTTGTGGAAAACTGACTAAAGGTGGGGAAATCTGAAAAGTAATTTTAAAACCCAAGTCTAATAAAAATTCATTTTGAATGTCAACCATTAGCTTTCTTATTTTTTTTCGATGCAATTAATTAATTTGCCCTGTGCTTTCATATCCTATTAATCTGTACAAAAAAGCCTATTCCGGACTAAGTAAGGAAAGCTGGTACCTCTCATTTGTAATGCTGATTAACCGTAGCGGGACTATGGTTGTACCATTTCTGACCATTTACTGCACACAGAAATTAAATTTCAGTATCGTTGAGGCAGGGTTAATCATGGCAACCTTCGGACTCGGATCAGTGTTTGGTGCATTTTTTGGAGGAAAATTTACTGATAGAATCGGTTTTTATTATCTACAGATCGGAGCGCTGCTAAGTGGAGGCCTGATGTTCTTTGTGATCAGTTTTCTGGAAACATTTTGGAGCCTGGGTATAGGGACTTTCTTACTTAGCATGTGTAATGAGAGCTTCAGACCTGCAAATGCGACTGCTGTAGCCTATTACAGTAATGAAAAAACAAGAACCCGTTCCAACTCATTAAACAGGCTTGCGGTGAATCTTGGCTGGTCATTTGGGGGTGCTTTGGGTGGTTTCTTTGCCTCTGTTGATTATCAATTATTGTTTTATGTAGATGGATTCTCTAACATTCTGGCAGCAATTTTACTCATCAAACTTTTACCTGCAGTAAAAAAATCAAAGTCTAAAGAACCTGAAACTTATAAAATACAGGTGCAATCTCCCTATCGGGATAGATTATATCTTGCATTCATTGTTTTAACGATATTATTCTCATCCTGCTTTTTTCAATTGTTTACGCTTCAACCCGTGTTTTTCAAAACAGAATGGAACTTAACTGAGCAGTTTATCGGGGGATTAATGGCGATGAACGGACTCATTATTGTTTTCACTGAAATGATCCTGGTAAATAATCTTGAAGGGAAAAGATCGCCACTTTATTTCACTGGTGTAGGAGTCGTTGTAGCGGCTTTTAGTTATTTCATATTAATATTTTTTCCGGCCTCTGCCTGGCTTGCTGTCATTTCCATAATTATGGTAACCATTGGAGAAATGATTGCTATGCCATTTATGAATACTTTTTGGATGGGCCGATCCAATGATAGAAACAGAGGTGAATATGCCGCTTTGTATACCATAGCCTGGTCTCTTGCGCAAATTATTGGTCCGATTTACGGATCATTCCTGATTGAATACGGCGGTTATAAATTATTCTGGTACTTTATTTTTGGTCTTTGTATGATCACCGCAGTCGGATATTTTTACCTCAATTTTTTGAGCAGGAAAAGAGAGCTTAAAAAGGAATACAATATTGCTTCATCCTAAGAATTGGAAACCTTGTAGCTGGTCTGCCGACTGTACAATTCTCCGGGTCTTAAAATAGTGGAAGGAAACTCCGGAATATTAACTGCATTGGTATGATGCTGAGCCTCAAAACATAAACCGCAATAGGATGAATAAGAAGTCCCGCCCTTTCCACCAGAATTATTTAAATGTTGACCAGTATAAAATTGTACAGTAGGTTCATCTGTAAATACTTCCAGCTTAATACCGCTGCTTTCTGAATAAGCCATTGCCGCCTTTCCCCATTCCCCATATTCTTTGTCTAAAATAAAAGATTGATCATAGCCAATATCTAAATTCCATACATCACTAATCTTTGCTACACTCCTGAAATCATATAAAGTACCCTTTACAGCTAGAATTTCACCATTTGGCACCATGTCTTTATGCTGTCCCAGATAAAACGAAGCAGGTATTTCTACCAGATGATCTTCAATTGTTCCTGAACCATTCAGGTTAAAATAACCATGATGCGTCAAATTAACCGGTGTAGCTTTATCTGTGGTAGCCTCAGTTTTTATGATTAGTTCATTCGTATCTGTAAGTTCAAAAGATACCTGCACAGTTAAATTTCCTGGGAAACCTTCCTCCCCATCCTTACTAAGGTAACTAAGAATAAGAATAGGATCCGGATTACATGAAGCACTCTCAAGCTTCCATACTTTTCTGTCAAAACCTTCATAACCTCCATGAAGCTGGTGTGGCGGATGGTTTGAGCTAAGCTGATACTGTTTAGAATCCAATTCAAATGATGAATTACTGATCCTGTTTGCATATCGCCCGACAATTGCACCTAAATATGAATTAGATTCAATGTAACTCTGATCTAGATAATGTTCCATGCGATCAAAGCCCAAAACAATATCTACGGGATTCCCGGAACGATCAGGAACAATAAATGAACGGATTATCGTACCAAAGTTGCTGATACCAACTTCAACTCCATTTCTGTTTTTTAAAGTAAAAAGATATATATCTTCACCATGGTGCTGAAATAATACCGGACTCTGGATTATTGACATATCTGATTGTAAAAACCTTTAATTGAACAAGCATTCCAAATCATGAAATTAAGCCAAAATCTTTAATAAATTTGAAAAATAAACATATTCAACTCTAAGAGCCTATTTTTAGCTTTATGCGGAAATTAAAAACAGATGAACTCGGCCGTGTAGGTATAGCTGACTTTAAAAAACAGGACAAGTTACCCATTATTATGATATTAGATAATGTTCGAAGCATGCACAATATCGGTTCTGTTTTTAGAACATCTGATGGATTCGCCATTGAAAAAATATACCTGTGTGGTATTACTGCGCAACCACCTCATCGCGAAATAGAAAAAACTGCACTTGGAGCAACGCAGTCAATTGAATGGGCATATTCTGCAGAAATAAGTGAATTAATACCTAAGTTAAGAATAGACGGTTATACAATAATAGCCATTGAACAGGCAAATAATAGCATCCTGCTTAACGACTTTCAACCTGAAACTTCAGCAAAATATGCTCTGATTTTTGGCAATGAAGTAAATGGTGTCAGTGTTGAGGCCATGGAACTTATTGATAACTGTATTGAAATTCCTCAATTTGGAACCAAACATTCTTTTAATATAGTTGTTTCAGCAGGGATTGTATTGTGGGACTTTTTTGCCAAAATAAAACTTAAGTCTTAAGGATTATTTTCGACAGACCAAAATGATCATAGAAGAAATCCAAAATCAAGATATCGATCAACTTAATCTCCTTCAACCTGCGGATTGGGATGATATCAGGCCCTATTTTTATTATTATAGCTACTCCTCTTTCTGTGAGCCGATAAAAATCAGCGATGAAAAAAGAATTGTGGCAATAGGTACTTTAATCAAACATCAGGATACTGCTTGGCTGGCACACTTAATTGTTCATTCTGAATACAGGAATCAGGGACTCGGGAAATTGCTCAGCAACGAACTTATTAAACGTGCAAATCCTGAGATTTTTAAAACAATATATCTGGACGCAACCGATTTGGGATACCCTGTTTATAAAAAAATTGGATTCGAGGTAGAAATGAATTATATCCATTTCTTTGGTAATTTGATTGATTTGAATCTGAAAAATCCAGAGAGAGTTATTCCATTTGAGGAAAAATATAGAAATGGAGTTATGGAACTGGACAAAATTACATCCGGGGAAAACAGGGAACTTATATTCAGGGATCATTTGAAATCATCACTTCTTTACCTATCCGATGGACAAGTTAGAGGTGCGTACTTTCCCGGATTTTTTGACCGTTATATTATGGCTGATCTACCCGAAGCAGGAACTGAACTAATGAAATTACGAATGCGGGTAAAGAATACAAGCAAACTCCCAATTAAAAATCAGACTGGTATCGATTTCCTGCTTGAAAATAATTACAAAGAGGTCAGAAGATCCAAAAGAATGATTCTGGGCTTACAACGGGAATGGAAAGCAGATTACAATTATAATAGAATAAGTGGAGGATTGGGGTGATTAAATTGAGAGTGGAGAGTGGAGAATTGAGAATTTGTTGCCAGTTATCTGGGGTCTGTTATCAGAAAATTTCAAATTAGCGCTGCATTGTCCTTTGTCTTGGCTCTTGGTTCTTAGCTCTCGGCTTTGGGCTTTCAGCTTTCGACTCTTATTGTTATTGGCTTTCTGCTCTTATTGTTCTTTATTCTCTCACATCTCAAATCTCACATCATGAGGTTACGTATTCATTGATCCTATCCTTACTTGGAAGTGTGGTTGCCCCCATTAGGAACTCATCCACTTTTCTGGCGGCTTCGCGACCTTCAGAAATTGCCCAAACTACCAGAGATTGACCTCTACGCATATCACCTGCGGCAAATACTTTAGAAACATTGGTTTGGTATGAACCCTCATCAGCTTTTACATTTCCTCTTCCATCAAGTTCAAGACCTGCATTTTCTATTAAACCCTGAAACTGAGGATGCAAAAATCCCATGGCTAAAAGTATAAGCTGACATGGTATTTCACGTTCAGAACCGCTTACTTCATTAAATTTTACAGGACGGCCAACAGAATCAAGTTCCCAGCTGACATCAGATACAAGAATTGCCCTAAGTTCGCCATTTTCATTACCCAAGAAAGATTTGGTATTGATTCCCCAAAAACGCTCACAACCTTCTTCATGTGAACTTGTAGTTTTGAGAATCATCGGATAAGTTGGCCAAGGCATATTATCTGTACGCGCTGCCGGAGGCTGAACCATTAATTCAAACTGCTTTACTGTATTTGCATGCTGCCTATTAGAGGTTCCAACACAATCCGAGCCTGTATCACCACCACCTATAACCACAACATCCTTATCTGTTGCAATTAAACGCTCACCTTTGAATGATATATTACCAACGGTTTTGTTTTGTTGTTTAAGGAAATCCATTGCAAAATGTATCCCTTTTAAATCACGGCCTGGTATATTCAGGTTACGGGGAATTGTTGATCCTCCGGCTGCAACCACTGCATCATGCTGGTCTATAAAGGACTTCATATCTCCATCTTTACCAACCTCAACATTACAAACGAATTTCACACCCTCCTGCTCCATTAATTCCAGTCGGCGGTCTATTACAGATTTTTCCAATT
>JAURKO010000215.1 GCA_030831705.1 Daejeonella sp.
TAGAAGCATAGGTAATGTTAAACAAACCCAGGTGGCAGCTCTATCTTTTTTGCAATACTGAATCTCATGATAAAATTAAATCTCTCGCAAAAAAAATAGGGCAGAACACGGGGTTAACATAACCAAAGAGAAACAGGCCTTGCTTTGGAAAATAAGAGAAAAATAGAAATTCTAAACAGCCCTAAGTAAGAGTCTATATCCAACTTACGTTAATTATTAATTTTAAAAAAATTCAGGGAATGATTTAAAATACGGTGGTGAGCAATTAGTATATATTTTACGTTGAATAATTTGATCTAATATTCTCCAAATTCCCGACGAAAGGTATCAGCTATTTCACCCAGTGTGGCATAAACTTCAACTGCCTTAATTATAAAAGGCATTGTATTCAGTCCGTTTTTAACTGCCCTGCTGAGTTCAAGCAATGCATTTTCAACAGCTAAGGCATCACGATCGGCCCTTAGTTGTATCAATTTATCTATCTGTAGATTACGAATAGAGTCATCAACTCTGAACCCTTCAGGCTTAACTCCCTCTTCATCTATGTATTTATTAACGCCTACCACAATACTTTCACCACTTTCAATTTCAGTCTGATATTGATAAGCCGAGGCAGCAATTTCATTCTGAATATACCCTTCTTCTATAGCGGCAACTGATCCCCCCTTTGAATCAATAATATCAATGTATCTCCAGGCGGCCGCTTCAACCTCATCAGTAAGTGCTTCCACAAAGTAGGAGCCTGCCAATGGATCGACGGTATCAGTTACACCGCTTTCAAATGCAATGATCTGCTGGGTACGAAGTGCAACCTTTGCTGCCGCCTCTGTGGGTAATGAAAGGGCCTCATCATAGCCATTGGTATGAAGTGACTGTGTTCCGCCCAGTACAGCTGCCATTGCTTGATTACTTACCCTGATTACATTATTAAGGGGCTGCTGGGCGGTCAAGGTTGAGCCGCCAGTCTGCGTATGAAAACGGAGTTTTTGTGCCGCAGGATCAGTTGCACCAAGACTCTGAGTCAATTTTGCCCACATTCTGCGCGCCGCCCTGAATTTTGCAATCTCTTCAAAAAAATTATTGTGGCAATTAAAAAAGAAAGAAAGTCGCTTAGCAAATACATTGATATCTAAGCCCTTTTGAATCGCTGCCTGAAGATAAGCTTTGCCATTTGCCAAAGTAAATGCTAATTCCTGCACGGCAGTAGCACCTGCCTCTCTGATATGATATCCCGAAATAGAAATAGTATTCCACTTTGGAAGCTCCACACTACAAAATTCAAATATATCTGTGATTAATCGCATGGAAGCTTTGGGGGGATAAATATATGTACCCCTTGCGGCATATTCTTTCAATATATCATTCTGAATAGTTCCGGATATCAGCTTTAAATCAGCACCCTGCTTCTTTGCCAGACATATGTACATGGCCAGCAAGATTGGTGCAGTTGCGTTGATGGTCATAGAGCTGCTAACCTTTTGAAGGTCGATCCCATCAAAAAGTATCTCCATATCTTTCAAGGAGTCTATTGCAACTCCCACTTTGCCCACTTCTCCTTCAGACATCATATGATCTGAGTCGTAGCCAATTTGAGTGGGAAGATCAAAAGCAACAGAAAGCCCTGTAGTTCCCTGAGACAAAAGATAATGGTACCGTTTATTTGATTCTGAAGCAGTAGAAAACCCTGCATATTGCCTCATTGTCCACATTTTACCGCGATACATATCATTTTGAATACCGCGTGTAAAGGGAAATTTGCCAGGAAGTTCAATACTTTTTGATTCAGTATAGACTTCCTTTATTTCAATTCCGGAGCTTGTTTTAATTGTCTTCTCACTCATTCAGTTAAAATATAGCCTGCATATCACCCTTCACTATCTGCAATGCCAGTTCATAAGGATTTTCGGTTTCCAGATTAGCCAAATGACCAAGCACAGACCTGCTTAAATCAACTGATGAGGCATTTTCAGGCAATGCCTTAACAGCATTGTTAATCATACTGATGGTATCTTCCTTAACTTTTTTGACCGTTTTCCACGCATTATCGCTAACGTAAATCTGCTGCGAGATATTATGCTGATATTCTGCTCTGATATCTGAAATAATTAAACCCTGCATTTCAAGAGCACTCATACCAGGTACATGAAGACGAATCAACATACTCTCAGGATTAATTCTTTCAAGAAATAAAACGGTTCTTTCGTATGCCTGAAGTCTGAGCGGAAGGGTATGTTTCAATCCAGCCTTTGCAAGTTCCATTCGCTGGAAATCAAATATTTCGCTGAGGTAATTTTTAACTACGAACCATCCTGTGAAGAATACAATAAGTCCCGCAAATGCATATTTCAGCAAATCAAGTATAAATTCAGTTTCATTCATTTCTTTGTGATTGTTAACAGATGGTCAAAATGCCAATTGTCAAAACAAAAGTGAGCAATTTCATGTATATTTGTATAAGATTTTAAAAGAAATATGAGCACAGAAATCGCTAATCTTACTGCACCGGTTACACTGACAGATGGTGCTAAAAAAGAAATCATAAAGCTTATTCAGCAACAGGAATTAGGAGAAGACTATGGATTACGTCTTGGCGTTGAAGGCGGAGGGTGTGCCGGAATGAATTATGTACTCGGATTTGATCAGCAAAAAGATGGTGATCAGGAGTATTTTATAGATAACATTAGGGTATTTATGCATAAAGCACATGGATTGTATTTAGCAGGAATGGAAGTAGATTTCAAGGACGGACTCAATGCCCGCGGCTTCACTTTCAGTAATCCAAATGCAAGCAGCACTTGTGGCTGTGGCACTTCATTTTCGGTTTAAGAAAAAATTTGTAACATTTCATAAAGTCCTGCTGTCAAACCAGCGGGACTTTTTATATTTATACTATGGCAACAAAAATGAGTTATTCTGAAAATGTCAAAGTAGCTATGCAATCTGTCAAGGGTAACAAGCTAAGGACATTTTTAACTGCCATCATCATTGCAATCGGGTTAACTGCACTGGTTGGTATTTTAACATCTATTGATGCTATTGAAGGTTCACTGAATAATACCTTTTCAAGTATGGGTGCTAATTCCTTTACGATTAGAAACCGGGGCATCGGAATCCGGATAGGGGGTGGAGGACAAAGGCCAAAGCGCTATAAATCGATAGATTATAAACAAGCAACGGAATTTAAAAATAGCTTCACTTTCCCTGCAATGATCTCTGTAAATGTTTTCGCAACGTTTGCAGGTACAGTAAAATATGGTAATGAAAAAACCAACCCCAATATTTCAGTGCTGGGTGCTGATGAAAATTATATTCAATCTGCGGGATATAAACTTGCTACCGGAAGAAATTTCTCACAGGCAGAATTAGAGTTCGGCACCAGTGTAGTGATTATTGGTGACGAAATCAAAACACGACTATTTCCAAATTTAGACCCTATCAATAGAACCATCAGCATCGGTAATAATAAATTCAGGATCATCGGTATTTTAGCAGCAAAAGGCTCCAGTGTCGGATTTGGGGGAGATAAAGTCTGCGTAATTCCACTTTACAGAGCCAAACAGGTAATGACTATTCAAAGCCCGTCTTATACCATTTCGGTAATGAGTGATGATCCGACTCAAATGGAATCTGCCATTGGTGAAGCTACTTCCCTGTTTAGAAATATTCGAAATCTAAAGATCGCTGATGACAACAATTTTGAAATCACAAAAAGTGATGCCATAGCTCAAACATTGGTAGACAATTTAAAATTCGTCAGAATTGGGGGTATTGTGATTGGTGCAATTACTTTAATTGGTGCTGCTATAGCATTAATGAACATTATGATCGTATCTGTAACTGAACGAACCCGTGAAATTGGCATTCGAAAAGCCATTGGAGCCACACCTCTTGTCATTAGACGTCAATTTTTAATTGAAGCTATCGTTATTTGTCTAATGGGAGGTATTACAGGTGTTTTTCTGGGGATTCTGATAGGCAACCTCCTCTCAATGGTTATGGGAGGTTCTTTCATTATGCCGTGGGGCTGGACTATTTTAGGTTTATCCTTGTGTATTGGAGTCGGACTGGTGTCCGGACTTTATCCTGCGGTAAAAGCAAGTAAACTAGATCCAGTGGAGTCGTTGAGATACGAGTAATTTAAATGGTATCAGGAACCAAGACCCAGGAGCCAAGAACCAAGAACTAAGATAAGAAGGGTTCTAACTATTTGATCAACGAGTAAAGAGCAAGGAACCTGGACTAATAAATGCTATTTTTGATTCAAGAACCAAGAGCCAGGAATCAAGATAATAGTAAATTATCTCTTTCCGTACTGATCTTCATAATAGGACTGGTAATTACCTGATGTTACATTCTGTAACCATTCCTCATTCTCAAGATACCATTCAACAGTTTTTTCCAATCCCTCTTCAAATTGCAGACTAGGTTTCCAGTCTAGGTCCTTCTGTAGTTTTGAAGAGTCAATTGCATATCTGAGATCATGGCCTGCGCGATCGGTCACGAATGTGATCAGTTTTGCTGATGTTCCTAGTGCTCTTCCAAGCTTTTCATCCATAATTTTGCAAAGCAAATGAATAAGGTTAATATTTGTCCATTCATTGTGCCCTCCTACATTATAAGTACTTCCGCTTGATGCTTTGTGAAAGATCACATCAATTGCCCTGGCATGGTCTTCAACCCACAACCAGTCGCGTATATTTTCCCCTTTACCATAAACCGGGATAGGCTTATTGTTTTTAATATTATTAATTGACAAGGGTATGAGTTTCTCAGGGAAATGAAAAGAACCATAATTATTTGAACAATTTGAAATTACCACATCAATCCCGTATGTATCATGGTATGATCGGACAAAATGGTCTGAGCTCGCTTTTGAAGCTGAATAAGGACTATGAGGATCATATGCAGTTTTCTCTGTGAAAAGGCCATCCTCTCCAAGACTTCCATAAACTTCGTCGGTAGAAACATGATAAAACCTGTGTGATTTATAATCATCTTTCCATTGATGACGCGCTGAATTTAAAAGATTCACTGTTCCCACCACATTGGTCATCACAAATTCGATAGGGTTACTGATTGATCTGTCGACATGTGATTCTGCGGCAAGATGAATAACAGCATCTATTTTCTCTTCTGAAAATACTTTATCAATAAATGCAGAATCAACAATATCCCCTTTGATAAATTTATAATTGGGCTTATTCTCAATATCTTTCAAATTGAGGAGATTGCCAGCATAGGTGAGTTTATCCAAATTAATGATCTGGTATTCAGGATAGTTTGTTACAAACCTTCTGACCACATGCGATCCGATAAATCCTGCTCCTCCGGTGATTAATATTTTCTTCATTCCCAGATAATTGTAAATTCAATAAATAAATTAAATCTCTCTATAAGAAATTGACGTTTATAAGGGATATTGTTTGATGTACTTCTCCCATTCCCAGGCCGAACTCATCATCTCATTTAAACCCAATTCTGCCTTCCATTGTAAGGCTTTTTCAGCCTTATTTACATCACCATAAATCTGCTCAATATCACCGGCTCTACGCTTTCCAATGGTATAATTTAACTTCTGGCCTGTAGCAGATTCAAAAGCATGAATTACTTCCAATACTGTATTACCTTTTCCAGTTCCAATATTATAAATATCGAACTTTGTGTCATTATGTATATTTTCCATCTGTTTGATGGCCGCAACATGTGCCTTTGCCAAATCTACAACATGAATGTAATCCCTTATACAGGTTCCATCAGGTGTATTATAATCATCTCCAAAAACAATAATATTTCCACGTTTCCCAATGGCTGCCTGAGTAATAAAAGGAACCAGATTCTGAGGAACACCAATTGGTAATTCACCAATCAACGCAGATGCATGAGCCCCAACCGGATTAAAATAACGTAATGCAATTACCTTAAGATTATCGCTAACACCTGAAACCTCCTTTAAAATTTCTTCGGCAATCTGTTTAGTATTTCCATAGGTCGATTCCGCTTTTTTGACAGGAGCCAGTTCACTTACTGGAAGAATATCCGGTTCACCGTAAACAGTGCAACTTGAAGAAAATACCAGATTCATCTTACGATTTGAACAGGAATCCAGCAGGTTAATGAGGGAATAAAAATTGTTCTTGTAATACTTTAGTGGCTCCTTTTCAGACTCACCAACGCTTTTGAAAGCAGCAAAGTGGATTAATCCACTTAGATCTGTATGATTCTCTAAAAATTCGCTGGTTAACCTTGCGTCACAAAGATCGAAATTATAAAATTCAGGTTTTACACCGGTAATCTTCCTAATCTGATCAATAATCTTCGGACTTGAATTGGAAAGATTATCAACGATAACAGGCTCATAACCAGCGTTAATAAGTTCAACAACTGTATGTGAACCAATGTATCCCGTGCCTCCGGTTACTAAAATTTTATTGCCTGACATTATTTGTTGTTGTAGTATGTGAAATCCTTATGCTGTATTTCTTGATCTGGCAATGATCTAAAGTAATCATAGGTAATCTTTAAACCTTCGGCCCGGCCCACTTTAGGTTCCCAACCCAATATTTCTTTTGCTTTTGTGATATCCGGTCTTCTCTGTTTTGGATCATCAGTAGGTAAGGTTTTAAAAATCATTTTTTGTTTAGTACCAGTTAGTTTAATGATCTCATCACCAAACTGCCTGATCGTGATTTCATCAGGGTTACCAATATTAACCGGAAGGGCATAGTCAGAGAATAATAAACGATAGATACCCTCTACAAGATCGTCAACATAACAGAATGAACGAGTTTGAGAACCATCACCAAATACAGTTAAGTCTTCTCCTCTTAAAGCATGTCCGATAAAAGCAGGTAATACCCTACCGTCGTTTAGCCTCATTCTTGGTCCGTAGGTATTAAATATTCTCACAATTCGGGTTTCCAAACCATGAAAGGTATGATATGCCATAGTCATAGCCTCCTGAAAACGCTTGGCTTCGTCATACACCCCTCTTGGACCCACGGGATTTACATTCCCCCAATATTCCTCCGGTTGTGGGTTTACAGTAGGATCGCCATAAACTTCTGATGTTGAAGCAATGAGAATTCTAGATTTTTTTGAACGTGCAAGTCCAAGTAGGTTATGAATTCCCAATGACCCTACTTTCAATGTTTGGATAGGAATTCTTAAATAATCAATTGGGCTCGCAGGTGATGCAAAATGAAGGATATAATCTAAGTCACCTGCTACATATACAAACTTTGAAACATCATGGTTATAGAACTCAAAATTTTCAAGAGAAAAAAGATGCTCAATATTTCGCAGATCTCCGGTGATGAGATTATCCATCCCAATCACATGAAAACCTTCCTTAATAAATCGGTCACAAAGGTGAGATCCGAGAAATCCCGCAGCACCAGTTATTAAAATCCGTTTACGTTGATTCATTATTCTACAGTTTTTCGGCCGATACTATTATAATAAAATCCGCAATCGATCATCTTTTGCAGATCATACAAATTACGGCCATCAAAAATAACTTTAGTCTTC
The DNA here is from genome assembly GCA_030831705.1 of Daejeonella sp. GTDB lineage: Bacteria > Bacteroidota > Bacteroidia > Sphingobacteriales > Sphingobacteriaceae > Daejeonella. The sequence continues at coordinate 7,528 of JAURKO010000215.1, forward strand.
ATTAATTCTGCAATTCTGTCAAAATCGGGTGTTCTGAAAACAGACCATTCTGTAACTATCAATAAAGCCTCGGCATCTTTCAAAGTATCATACTGATTAACAGCATAAGAAATTTTATCACCAAGTTCCTTCTTTACATTAGCAATGGCCTCAGGGTCAAATGCAGTGATCAAGGCACCATCTTTCAGCAGTTCTTCAATTATATAAAGTGCAGGCGCTTCACGGATATCATCAGTTTCCGGCTTAAATGCAAGACCCCAAATAGCAATTTTTTTGCCTTTAAGATTACCATTATAGTATTTTCTGATTTTTTCAACAAGCCTGACCCGTTGAGAATCATTAACCTCCATTACAGAATTAAGAATTTTAAAATCATAATTGTTTTCAGATGCTGATTTTGCCAATGCCTGAACATCCTTAGGAAAACAACTTCCTCCATACCCTACACCCGGGAATAAAAAACGCTTTCCTATGCGTTCATCTGATCCTATACCCTTTCTGACTGCATCAACATCTGCCCCGACAAGTTCACACAAATTGGCGATTTCGTTCATAAAGGTGATTTTAGTAGCCAAAAATGAATTTGCGGCGTACTTTGTCAGTTCAGAAGAGCGGGTATCCATAAAAATAATCGGATTCCCTTGTCTGACATAAGGACCATACAACTCTGACATTAACTTCTGCGCTCTTAAGCTTTGAGTACCAACTACTACCCTATTGGGTTTCATAAAGTCTTCAACTGCAACTCCTTCACGTAGAAACTCAGGATTTGAGACTACATCCACTTCAACAGAGGTATTTTCATTAAATACATTGATTACCCTATCTGCAGTACCAACTGGCACGGTTGATTTAGTAACAATCACTTTATAACCGGTAATCAGTTTAGCAATATCTTTAGCAGCACCGAGTACAAAACTCAAATCAGCAGCACCATCTCCATCTGGAGGTGTTGGCAATGCCAGAAATATTATTTGAGCATCCTGAATTGCATCGGCAAGAATTGTTGTAAATTTCAACCTGCCCTGTTCTATATTTCTGTGAAAAAGAATGTCTAAACCAGGCTCATAAATCGGCAATTTGTACGCCTGCATCATTTTAACCTTTTCCTCATTTATATCCACACAAGTTACTGTGTTGCCTGTTTCGGCGAGACAAGTACCCGTTACTAAGCCTACATATCCTGTTCCAACTACTGCTATTTTCATCTGTTTAGGAAGAAATTTATAAGATTTAACATTAACTTCGACGAAGATAAGAATTATATTCAAAATGCTTTTTCTGTACAATACAGGTATTTATTTATATACACTTTTCATCCGGATTGTATCTTTCAATAATAAAAAAGCTGCAGCATGGATTAATGGCAGAAAAGGTTTGCTTGAATTGATTGAAAAAAATCTGGACAAAAGCAAACGCTACACCTGGTTCCATTTTGCTTCACTGGGGAGTTTGAGCAGGGAAGTCCGGTACTTGAACAATTAAAATCAGAGAACCCTGAATTGCCTATTGTAATCACTTTTTTCTCTCCGTCGGGATATGAAATCAGAAAGAATTATGCTCTCGCTGATTATGTATTTTACCTTCCTGTAGATACTAAAACCAACGCAGTAGAGTTTATTAGACTATTAAATCCAACGATTGCAATATTTACAAAATACGAGTACTGGTATCATTATTTTGAAGAATTATCAAAAAATAATATCCCACTTTATGTAATCTCAGGCAGATTTAGAAAAGAGCAGATCTTTTTTAAATGGTATGGAGGCTTACATCGTAAAATTCTGAGTAAAGTCTCGCATTTCTTTGTGCAAAATCAGATTAGCAGTGATCTTTTAAAGGATATAGGCTATAATAATGTCACTGTGAACGGGGATACCCGCTTCGACAGAGTGATATTTAATGCTTCAAACGCTAAGGAAATAAAAATCATTGCTGATTTTACCGATGGCAATAACGTGTTTATTGGCGGTAGTACCTGGCCGGAAGATGAAAAACTGATTGCAAAATTGCTTGAAAATTATCCAGAATGGAAATTTATACTGGCTCCACATGAAGTAAAACCTGAACGAATCAATGAAATTGCAGCACTATTTCCAAATTCAGTTAGGTATTCGGAGATAAAAAATCTTCAAGTAGTACCTGATGAAACCCATAAACAACATTCAAATTTCAGGGTATTGATAATAGATAATATTGGATTATTATCATCTGCATACCAATATGGAGACATTGCCTATGTAGGCGGGGGATTTGGAGCAGGTATTCACAACACCCTTGAAGCTTCAGCTTTTGGATTATCAGTTATTTTTGGACCTAATTATCAGAAATTCCCTGAGGCTATTGAACTTATATCAATAGGAGCAGCCTATAGTATCAGAAATTATAATGACTTGGCCGATACTATGGCAACTCTAAAAAGTGACAGCAAAAGAGAGGCAGTTAGTAAAGATGCAAGCGATTACGTAAAAAGTCGTGCAGGTGCAACTCAGAAAATCCTTGATTTTATCAAATAGAATTAATTTGAGCCCCCTTTTGAAAGTCCAACCAAAGCATCAATCCATAGAGGATGATCATTCAGACTTTCTACAAGTTGAACATGCTCACCACCTAAAGCTCTAAATTCCTCGCCATATTCAACAGTCACTTCATGAACTGTTTCCAGGCAATCTGCAACAAATGCGGGACAAAATACCAATAATCTTTTAACTCCCTTTTCTGCCAAATGCTCTATTACTTCACTGGTATAAGGTTGAACCCAAGGATCCTTGCCTAAACGCGATTGAAAACAAACAGAGTATTTATCTTCTGCCAGACCAATTTTATTTGCAATTAAACGTGCGGTATCATGACATTGAGCAGAATAACAAAATTTATTATTTTCTGTCAAGGTTGAACAGCAGTTCTTTACTTTGAGACAATGTTTTTGCGAATGATCTGATTTAACAAGCTGTCTTTGTGGTAGACCATGGAAACTAAACAAAATATGATCAAAAGTTTCGGGTTTATGTTTAATTCCATTGTCTGCGAAGGCATTAATCATCAACTCATTATCATGAAATGAATTAACAAAAGAAATATTTGGGATAGTTTGCCATTTCCTGACCAGCTTCATCACTTTTTCAAGTACAGATCCTGTGCTTGCAGAAGCATAATGTGGGAACATTGGTATCACTCTGATATTACTAACCTGAGCATCCTTTAATTTTTTCAAGGCGCTATCAATAGAGGGGCTTTGGTAACGCATTGCAAGTTCAACCTTATATTCATCTCCCAGACGCTGTTGCAATAGTTGCTGTTGGAGTAAGCTATAATGCATTAAAGGTGATCCGGTAGTTTCTGACCAGATCTCTCTGTACAATTTAGCAGATTTTGGTCCGCGAAACGGAACAATAATACCCTTTACCAGGATTGTTCTTAAAATGGGGTTAACATCAATAACCCGTCCATCCATTAGAAATTCATCCAGGTATTTACGAACATTTGAGTTTGAGGGACTATCAGGAGTTCCCAAATTGACTAATAAAATACCTTGCTTGCTCATATGAATCTTAAAGAATGTCAAATATAGACTTAGGAATGATTTAAAGGAAATCCATATTTCTATTTGACTTTAGAAAAACATTTTAGTTCAATTCTTTAGTTTCCAGAGATTCCACCAGGGAGTTCCGGGTGAATCATGATGCTCATAATGATATCCGAAAAAATAACAGGAGAGAAAAGCAATCAAATGATTTTTCTTCTGGGTACCAGACTGGTGATTATTTGTGTGTTCACCATGGTGAGGAAGCCAGGTTCCAAAATAAAACAATTGAAGGGTGCTAAGCAATGAAGGTAAGACCCAAAACAATATGAGATTTACCTCAGTAACCCAAATCTTCAGTACGTTAAAGATTAAAGCCATTAAAACAACCTGCCACCAGGACAAATACTCCGAAATAAAACTAACATACCATTTAATAAAATTCCCGTCATTATAATCCGGATCAAGTTCCGTATGAACATACTTATGATGTTTGTGATGCTTCTCATAAAGTCTGCTAAAAGGGAACACGGCGTATAATGCAGTACAAACTTGTCCGATGAAATTATTCAAGCCAGGATTCGGGGATACCGTACCATGCATTGCATCATGCGCTGTAATGAAAAGCCCTGTGTATAAATGCGTCTGAACCAAGATCATTAAATAAAGGAGAGGACTCTGTGGATTTACGGTCCAGAGCATCAAATTAATAATGCTAAAAAACCATAATCCAATCACTATCAGCGCAATGATTACTCCTGTATTGGACTGTTTTCTAAGCATTTATCTGGCGATTAATATTTTTCAAGTACTGCCTTAACTTTTTCCATTAACCACAAAGGAGTGGAAGTAGCACCACAAATTCCAACTGTATTACCCGGAGAGAACATTTCTAATGATAACTCTTCTTCACTTGAAACGAAATAGGTATTCGGGTTAATACTTTTGCAAACCTCGAATAAAACTTTTCCGTTTGAAGATTTCTTTCCTGAAACAAAAACTACAGAATCATAGTTTATTACAAACTTCCTGAGGTCTTCATCCCTGCTTGAAACCTGTCTGCAAATAGTATCATTTGCTTTAATCTCATATCCCCGTTTAATCAGTTCGTCTTTTATCTCGTAGAATTTCGCAGTACTTTTTGTCGTCTGGCTGTACAATGTAAATTTATTTGGGAGTTCTACATCATCCAGTTCTGCAATATCCTGAAAAACAAGAGCCTCATTATTTGTCTGACCTTGCAATCCAATTACTTCGGCATGGCCATGCTTACCAAACAAAAGAACTTTTTCTTTATTATCATATGAGTTTTTAACCCGATTCTGGAGTTTTAATACAACAGGGCAGGATGCATCAATAAGGGTAATGTTGTTCTCAAGTGCCAAACGGTATGTTTCAGGAGCTTCGCCATGAGCCCTAATTAACACCTTCTCATTTTTAATGTTCAATAGATCTTCATGCGAAATAATCCTGAGACCCATTGCTTTTAAGCGCTTTACTTCCTCATCGTTATGCACAATGTCCCCAAGACAAAACAGATACCCGTCTTCTGCAAGAATTTCCTCAGCCATATCGATGGCATAAACCACTCCAAAACAGAATCCTGAATCCTGATCAATTGTTACTTTTAGATTATATTCCATTGTTTTAACTCAATTGCTGAAGTTGAACAGATTAAAAGCAAAAATACGAAAATGTTTTTCAGATGGCCCATAAATTAAGGGCAAGGAAAAAACATAGCTGAGCAAAAAGAAGCACCACTGCTGCATTATTTTTCTTATTGAAATTCAAACCAGAAAAAAACAGAAATAGAAAATAAGAAAAAATATACCATCCCAAATAGTTTTGAATCGGAATAACTCCTTCAAACCATGACCAATAATCAAACCTAATAGCAACCGGTTCAATCAAAAAGTCAATTCCCAATAAAATTGCTGCACCTAAGGCTGAAAATAACCATTGACTTTTAAGATTGAATGTTTCAAGAAACACACCGGTGCAATAAACCAGAATCAACCAATTTACCCCAATCAACAAAGGGGTAGCCCACAATTTAACCCCTAAAGCGGTCCCATAAGTATAAAAACCAAAGATCTGACCGGTATTAACTCCAATTACTTCAATAAAAAAACCTGCCAAATAAACCCCTATAGCAAATTTGATTATGTTCATAGATCTGTCGTTAAGGGTGAAGATCATGAGTCCGAGCATTAATAATAAATGGTACGGAACCAGCTTTATAAATAGTGCTTCAAAGGCCGGTGTCAGAAAGCCATATAGACCAACGAGATGAAATAAAACAATGATAATGCTGCAAAAAAGTGTCCTGTTCATAATCAGCTTTTTATTGTTCTACCTTTCCACAATATAGTTTTAGTAAAATGCTTTTTCACAGATTGTACTGAAATAAACAGCATACAAATTAATTGAAATGGGTGCAATAACAGATTCCGCCATACACTCTGCCCTGAAAGCAGGGAAATCATTATTCTACTTAAAACAATCAGAGAAAAGGCAAACATAACCAATTGAATACCCAGAAAGTAGGCAATAGCTATCGGTCCAAGTACCACGAGCATGAGATAAAAAAACAGGCCGAATACATTATAATTAAAGCCTGCAAAAAAGTTTTTACTAAACCCCTCAATAGCCTCAGAAAATGAACGATACATCCGGCAGTGGATGTACCCATTTGCTAAAAGAGCTTCAGCAGCGTATCCATTGATCTTAATTAGTTTCATGATTTCTATATCCTCAACCACCTTTCCTTTTACCTTCTCATGCCATTGGTTAGACTTATAATTATCTGTATCAAACATCATAAACTGACCGCTTGCTGCTGAGAAAGAGGGATTTGCAGACAACCTTACCAGGCGAAGTGGCAGCAGATTTAGTAATAGAAAATGCATCAGTGGAACTACTAATCGTTCACCCCAGGTAATTGTCACCTGATCAGTAAAAATACTGAGCAGACTGAGATTATTCAACTTCATACGATGAATGGAATTATTGATCAAACCATCAGAAATTGTTTCATCAGCATCCAGAAAAATCAGGTATTTACCTTTTGACAATTCAGCTAGCTGTGAACATGCATAGTTCTTCCCAAGCCAAACCTTTGGCAACTCCTTCCCTTTAACTATTTTAAAACGACTATTGATTTCACAGAATTCTGAGCAAAGCTTGAAAGTTTGATCTGAAGAATGATCATCAAGTATGATAACTTCATAATTTTTATAATCCTGATTACGAATTGAATCAAGAAGGTCTATGATATTAAGTTCCTCATCTCTTGCCGGGATTAGAATTGAAACTAAATCATCGTATTTTTTTCCAGAATTAGTCAATTTCGGATTGGAAATGAAGTTAAACAGCGTCACCGTAAACCGCAGAATAAGAAAGAAATAAATAAGGTAGATAAAAATCATGCTTATACTTGAATCGCAGTCTGTTTTTGACGCGATGTTTCATAATGTTTGTTATATGCACTCTTAATGAGTTGCAGACTTGTAAATTCTGCTCCCTCCCAATTCTCAAGATAACAAGTCAGCACCGGCTTTCGATGTTGAAAATAATCTGTAAAACTTGCAGCAAAAATATATTGAAATTTTTTGTTTGAGCTATTAATCAGATTGATTAAACCTTTTTGAAACTGGATTTCCTCCACGTGCCCAGAGGAAAGACTGCCCTGAGGAAATATAAGTACAAGATTTTCAGGATCATTAAGCAAATTACCAGCATATTCCAAAGTTTCAATTGCACTTCTGGAATTCTTTTTTACCGAAAAACCACCTAAATACTTAAAAAACCAAACTTTTCGATAGTTTTCTTCTGATATCATTACATAGAACTTTTTCCTGAAATAGAGCCGATTGATCTGAAACATCAAAAAGCCATCCCACCAGGAACAGTGGTTAGCAAGCAATAATATTGACTTATGAGTTTCAAGTTTTGTTTGATTAAATTTAAATTCTTCAAAATCTGATTTAATAATTTTATTTATATACCAGGAGAAGAATTGAAAAATAATTTTGTTCTGGCGTGGCTCAAGCATATTTAAAGATATTATTTTTTAAGCGCAGGAATAAAAAAAGAAAAACAACCATATTATTCCTTGATCAAACCATCAACTATTTTTGCTGAAAGTAGTGCAAGTGGTATTCCACCTCCGGGATGAACGCTACCTCCTGCAAAATACAAATCCTTAATTGCAGACGAATAATTAGCATGTCGTAAAAATGCGGAAAACTGACTATTCGAGCTGCTACCATATAATGATCCCTGATAAGAGAAAGTCTTTTTATCAATCCCTCTTGGATCCAGAATAAATTCACAGCTAATAAGTTGACTGATATCCTTCCCCAAATTTCTGGAAAGCTTATCAATAATATTTTTTCTTGAAACACGAATTAATTCATCCCAGTCCTGACCGGAATTAGATGGTACATTGATCATTGTAAACCAGTTTTCGGAACCTTCTGGAGCATCTTGCCGATTGTTTTTCGAACTGATATGTACGTAAATCGTCGGATCAGAAGATATCGTTTTCTCTTCCCAGATCTGTCTGAATTCTTCCTGATAATCCTCTGTAAAAAATATATTATGGAGATCCATATTAGGGAAGCTTTCATTTATCCCCCAATAAAATATTAGAGCTGAACTACTACGTTCTTGATTCTTTAATCTTGCAGGAACTTTGAAATCTTTTAAAAGCAGCGTATAAGTATACCAAACATCCATATTGGATATAATCATATCAGCATGGTAAATTTGCCCTCTGCAACTTACACCTCTTACCTTATTATTTTCTATTTGTATTGCATCAACGTAGGAATTAAAATAAAATTTAACCCCAAGGTCAATAGCCAGTTTAGTAAGTGAAGTCACTATGGCATACATTCCACCAACAGGAAAAAATGCGCCAAAATGTTGTTCAAAATGTGGAATTATATTAAGTGTAGCTGGCGCTTCGTAAGGATTGGACCCATTATATGTTGCATAACGGTTGAAAAGGCGAACCGTTTTGCTATCCTTAAATCTTGCTTCATTCGCTAGATTCATTGAACGGAAGGCATCAATTTTAGGAAATCGAAAAAGAGACTTAAGGGTTCCAAAGTTGAGGTAGCTGCGTAATTTATGAAGAGACCTCTGCAGAAAGACAGGATTGGTAATTTCATAGATCTCAGCGCTCTTCTTTAAAAAATCCAAAACAGAACTAGCTGAATCATTCGTTTTATTTGCTATTTCTTCAGAAAACAGTTTAGGATCGGCAAATGCATGTATCCTGGTACCGTCCTCATAAAAATAATTACATATGTTATCCAGTTTCTCGTACTGAAAATATTTCTTGGGATCTTTACCGGCAAGTTGGAACAGCTCATCAACATATTGAGGCATGGTAAATAAACTGGGGCCCGCATCGAAACGAAAAGATTCAAGTCTGATCTCAGAAAGCTTTCCTCCAGCCTGATCAGATGTTTCAAAAACCTCAACCTGATGGCCTTTGATAGCAAGCCTGATTGCTGTGGCAATACCGGCAATACCCGCACCAATAATAATGGCTTTAGACATAAAGCAAAAATACGCTATTTCATCCCTAATTGAGTTATTGATAAAAATATGACAGGAAGATTATTCAAGAAAACTGCCTAAACATTTTAAGATAAGCACTTAAAAAATGTCTATCAAACTACTTAAATGAATCATTACAGACAAAATAGGAGCGAAACAGAATTGATAATTTACTTATTTAAGGGCATTGAGTACCCTGTACATCTTCTGCCTGACTGCAGAACTACTTCCGTCGTAATTATTGACTATAAATGAAAACACCAAAGGGGTTCCTGAGGCTGAAGTATGATAGCCGGCATAAGCGATCACATCACTTATAGATCCGCTCTTCATTTTAATGTTATTATAAAGTGGTAAGCTATTGTAATAGTTATCAAACCAGCTCTCTTTTGGCAGGGTTTGAAGTATTTTAGCCATTGTTGCAGTGGTGATCCGATTGGCAGGTGAAAGTCCGCTACCATCATAAATATTCATTGAAGAGGGGTCGACTCCGATTTTTTTACTCCAGAATTCCTTCATCAGCTTCACCCCCTGATTTATAGTAATATCTTTCCCTTCTTTCCATGCA
>JAURKO010000216.1 GCA_030831705.1 Daejeonella sp.
TGTTTAAGAACCACAACATGGCTGTATTTTCATTAATTGCCGCTTCAACTTCTGCTCTTGTTTCAACTTTTATAAGTTTAACACCAGCCTGAGTAAGTGCATGATCATATCCTGCAGAATGACTCTTTTGAAGAATTACTTCAGATTTCATTCCGGTTCCTGCAAGATTTGGAACCTGACTAACCCGTTTTGAATCCATTCCGGTTAGAACACCTGCCATACCCAGCATCAATGCCGACCAGCAACCAGCAGATACCAAAGCAGCTTCGGCATGACAAATTTGTGCAATACGTTCACCAACCTTCTCCTGAACATCATCAATCAATGCAAACTTCTTTGATGCTGCATTGATCGCATCCATTACTTCGGCTGGCATCAGAGAACCTGACATTACCGTATAATTTCCGGCTGCATTAATAAATGTTTTGATACCCAATTCTTTAAACAGATCACGGCTTGCGCTTGGTGCAGAAAGCACATTATTGAGTGGTGCAGCAGTTGCTGTGATCCCTCCAGCCAGTGGAAGCAAGGTCAGTGATTTTAAAATTTCTCTGCGTTTCATTCGTGTTATAATTTAATTTTTAAAATTTCAGATATTTTGACTCATAAAGTGCATAATAAAAATTTAAATCGCAGGCAGCATTTACAAATCTGGAAAAATAATCAAGTATAGAATTAACCCATCGCTTTATAAAGCTCCTGTTTTATTCTCTTTGCCACAATTTTTACTTCATCATTCTTGAGCATATGTGCCGTTACATTGATACTCCCTCCGGTTCCGCCCATAACTTCAATAGAGGGGTATCCATCCCTCAAGTTGGCAGCAAGATTTTCAATTTGAATCTTTGATCTATCCCATGAAATATTCAATGTTGGAACACGATTAATCAAAGGCAGAGGAATCAATTCGGCCTTTACACCAGGCACGGTCGTAGCTTCCTTTGCAATAATTGCTATTCTGTCCTCAAGTATTTTCCATTCCTTTTCCTGATCAGAATTAATAAAGTGCTCTAAAGCAACGTAAAGGCCAAATATCTCCTCCTTATTCACCTTCATCCCTCTTCCAATATTTGATCCACGCGGTGGAGCGCTTAATCTTGCCGCAGCAATAAGTTCCTTTTTCCCACTAAGGATTCCGGTACTTTGCGGGCCTCTCATAAATTTACCTCCTGAAACACAAACCAAATCAAAACCCATGTCATGAAACTTCCACAGATTTTCCTTTGGCGGAAGATCAGCGGCCATATCGATCATTGTAGGTATGCTATGTTTCCTAGCAAGATCAAGCCATTGTTTATGCTGTATTTTTCCAAGTGAGGACTGATAATTAATGAAATACATCATCGCAGTCTTTTCACTGATTGCCTTTTCCAATTCTTCAACAGTTTCTACAGTGATCAATTTCACACCACAATTGGTAAGAGCATGAGCATAACCATCGTTATGAGCTTTCTGCAAAATAACCTCAGTTTTCATACCCGAACCTTCAAGTCTGGGGATTTGAGAAACCTTCTTTTGATCAGTTCCGCTCAATACACCGGCCATTCCCAGCATTAGCGCTGAAAATGCACCCGCGGTGACCATCGCAGACTCAGCATGCAAGAGCTTGGCAATTCGTTCTCCTACTTTATCCTGCACCTCTTCAAGCCTACAAAATGATGTGGCAGTTTCTCGTATCGCATCAGCGGCATCATGCTGCATCAAAGATCCGCTAAGGCTTGTATAATAACCTGATGCATTTATAAACGTCCGTATTCCGAACTCCCTAAATAAATCACGTTTCGGAGAAGTAGAGGCATGAGCGGATTGTGCCAATGAGCCGGAATTCCCAATTGCACCTGCAAGAGGCAACATGGTTAAAGTTTTGAGAATTTCCCTGCGCTTCATTGATTATTGGCTGGTAGTGTAGTATAGGTAAATCAGAAATTATTTACATTCAGTACAGTTATAAAGCGGACTTACAATTCCATTGAGATCATAAACGATCTTGCCTCCGAAAATGGTCATTTCACATTCTAGCTTTTCATTACTTTCCATTTTATATCCTTGCAAATCATAGAAACCAAAATTACCCTTTCTCATCCCAAGAATTGCCACATCTGCTATCGCACCTTCTGTAAGATGACCTAACTGTGGACGGTTTATTGCCTTAGCCGGAGCCCAGGTACTTGCATTAATTACAGCAGGAAGATCCATACCCAATTTTAGGAATTTTGACATCACTAAAAGCATATCCTTCATAGAGCCTTTCATACTGCTGATGTGTAAATCGGTGCTGATTGTATTAGGATGAAAGCCAGCCTTAGCAGCAGGAATTGCTTGTGAGTACCTAAAACTTGAACCTCCATAACCTACATCGAAGATAATTCCTCTTTTTTGTGCAGCCATAACAAATGGCTTTAATTCCTGTTTTGCAGTATCAACAATAGCTTCTTTAGTGTCAAGTAATTCGCCAAATGTATGCGTGAAGATATCACCAGGACGAAGATGCTCCATGAATAACGACTTTAGAGAAAGTCTGGGTTTAGTGCCTCCAAAATCAACCATCACCGGCATGTTTGCTAATTTACCTGCTTCCACACCACGATCAACGTTTGTAAAATCAGGACTTGTAAAATGTGCAACTTTGATACCTACAACATGCTCTTTATAAGCCAATGCTGCTTTAGCCGCAATTTGCGGGTCCATATCAGTTGTATTCTGTTCAATAACTCCCCCACGCATTCCATTACCTACGATATTTAGGAAGGCCAGTACACGCGTTTGTGAATTATCAATGATGTTCTTTTTAAAAGTCTGGAAATCTCTCCAA
>JAURKO010000217.1 GCA_030831705.1 Daejeonella sp.
ATGTATGGGAGGCCGAGCCAGGTGAAGAATTCGCCTTCTGGTTGCCAGGTGGGGGGGGGTACCACCCCCTTTTGTTGGGTCGTTTCTGTGGCTGTGCTTCCCCCGCCAGCGGGGGATACTGGGCGCTTAGGTATCCCAATAAGAGCAAAATTTTTCCAATTAACCCCAATCCCCGCATTCAGCTTTAAGCTTTTAGCTTTTAGCTTTCAAAAGGAGTCTAACAAAATTCCCTCCCAATATCTTCCTCACATCTTTAGCTGAATACCCCCTTTGCAATAAAGCTTCAGTAATCAGCGGATATTTAGAAACATCATCTAAACCTTTTGGGTAAGACTCTGCTCCGTCATAATCAGCACCTAAACCAACATGTTCAGCACCAACAAGTTTAACCATATGATCTATATGATCTATGAGTAATGATAATGGGGCACGCATATCCTCTAATTCCTGACGGTATTTACTATTAATCTCTTCCGAAGCCCTGGACCGACTATTATAGTTCACTGTCAAAGCGCTCAATTCTGCTTTATGTCGGTCAGCATACTGCTTTTGCTTTCCGCTATACGTGCTATCCAAAAACCCGGTATAAAAATTTACAAAAACCACTCCACCTGTTTTAGCAATAGCCTTGATCTGTTCATCTTTCAAATTCCGCTGATGAGCATTAAACACAAAAGCAGAACTATGTGAGGCCATTACTGGCTTTTTAGATACCTTAATTGCATCGTAAAAAGTAGTCTCACCCACATGCGAGAGATCCACAATCACACCAAGCTCATTCATCCGCTTTATAATCTGCTTCCCCAGATCATTAAGTCCGATTTGTTTTAAACTATCCTTTTTAAAAGTTTCTTCATAAGCAGAACTCGACCATGGAGTACTGTTATTCCATGTCAAGGTCATATACATCATTCCCCGTTTAGCAAGGGCTTCCAGATTTTCAATCTTGTTCTCAATCATATGTCCGCCTTCAACGCCAAACATAGCCGCCATTTTCCCTTGTTTCACAGTAAATTTCAATTCTGAAGCAGTTCTTACCTTCGCAATTTTATCCGGATGCCGACTGATCAGTGCATCCAGCGAATCAATTTGACGGTTTGCCAACGCAAATCCTCCAGTATAGTCACTCCAAACTGAAAAAACCTGCACATCCAATCCACCTTCCTTCGCACGTTCCAGATCAAAGTTTCCACTTTTCTGTCGTATTCCAATATCAATTCCCGATTTGATCTGATCGGATAAAATATCCCCATGAGTATCCACAACGATAGCTTTCTTATGGAGTTTTTTACCGGTCTGGGCGCTTAAACACAGAGATCCAAACAACATTATAACTGCAAATATGTACTTCATTTGTATTTTTTATTCTGTAAAATATCCAGATTAAATATCTTCTTTATTGCCGACTGGTTTGCTGCTTCAATTCCCATTGATATCAGTTTCCAGGTTTCCAGAGGATCTATAATTCCATCAACCCTCTGTCCGAAACATACCCAATACCTATGACTAAATCTGCGAATGGGCATCCAACGACATTCTGGCACATATCTTCTGCAGCAAAAGTCCCGTTCTCGAGACATTTGCTATCCGCATCCAGCAATTATGTGATACGCTCACGCGCAAGCATTTTTACCTTCTCCCTTAACTTCAATGCAGCCCTTTCACCAGCTCACACATAATTTTTTTTTGGCGGTTTGTCGCTTATAGACATGTTAATATTGCTGTCCTGATTGTTATTGATTTCAAGATACGTACTAGCAATTTATTATTAAAATTGAATAGCTGATCTAATCAGTCCTGATAAATAGCAATACGCCCATTCCCACCCGTTAGCAGTACCAGATCTCCCGATTTTGCCTTTCTAACCGTATGAAATCCCTGATCAGAAAGTTTCATCCAGGTTTTACCTCCATCGGTAGAACGGTCGGTGCCTTTTGGTCCGCTCGCAAGTAATTTGTTTTTTGATAAATATTCTATAGCCGAGCGATAGCCGAATAAAGGGATTACTGGTTTATTCCAGTCCTTTCCTCCATTTTTTGTTAGAACCAAATTGTTGACTCTCGAGGTATCTGAAAGAAAATCTCCTCCGGCTGCAACTCCATGCTTATTCTTATAAAATGCAATGGAAAACGGACCGGTACTGTTCTTTCCCTTAATAATCGGCAATGCGTTGGCTTTCCAGTTCAATCCATAATCATATGATCTGAATAATCTGGATTGGACACCACCGGTTGCAATCCAAACCTTCCCTCCCTTTCCTGTGCGAATGTTAGTGCCACTTGCTGCAAAACTCGCTTCTCCATCAATTAAACCAATAGTATTCTGAGCACTGATATTTTGCCAACTCATGCCTCCGTCTCTGCTTTCCAATAAAACCAATTGACCCTTAATTGGATCACCATAAATAATGCCCCGATCAGCATCCCAGAAATCCATTCCATCCAAAAAGATCTCTTTAGATTCATTGCGATAAACTTCCTTCCAGCTCTGACCAGAATCGTCCGTTAATAAAATCACAGCAGGCGTACCAGCACTTACAATAATGGCCTTGCTGACTGAAAAGCCCTCAATATCTCTAAAATCAAGGTTTTCATAGCCTTTGATTTGCTTCCATTGCCAAGTTAAGCCTCCGTCTTTACTCAGGGCAGCCCAGCCTTTGCTACCACTTACCCAGGCAATGGAATTATCCACAACAGACAATCCACGCAGACTAGTATCCTTATCTTTATGTAAAATCTGTATAGTTTGAGCAATCAAACCTGAATTACCAAGTAAAAAAAGCATGATTAAACAAATAAGAGGCTTCATCATATCCTGGTCCAGGTTTCAGTCCGCCCAAGCATTGAAAAGCCTACAAAACCCCTAACATTGATTTTGTTCTTTCCTTCTGCACTGATTTTGCAACTATAAGTTTTGCCTGTTTTAGGATCATAAATGGTGCCACCCTCCCATATACCCTCTTTGTAGAAAAAATCCGTGAGAAAGAGCATTCCCAGAATCGGACGTTTGGTCAATTCATTCTTTGGGTTTTCCTTGTCTAGCTTAGGTTTTCCATTTGCATCTAGAGGGTCTTTGAGCCAGACCAGCTTACCAGAGAATTTATTACCATTCTGATAAATCTGAATATGGGCCTCTCCAGAAGCGGTTAGCCATTTACCAAGAATCAGATCTTTATTTTGTGAAAAGACGTTCAAACTGCAAAAAAGAAGCAGAACGATATAAAAATGTTTGTACATGCTAGCTAATTGATTAGCTATAAAAATATGGATAATTTCAAATTAACTAGGCACGGGAAGAATAAAACTATAGGATTCTAAGATTGTAGGATTAAGTGATTTTGATGATTAAAATAGTAATCAATACTAAACATTTGAATTGAACTCAAAACCTCTTGGCATCATTTCTCCCTCTCCTTAGTAGAGGGTTGGGCTGAGGCCGGTATGGACTAAAATTAGCAGGATTAAAGTGATTCATAGGATTACAAAATTACTTAAGAGTAACTATTTTTCAATAACCCCCAAACCCAGCTTTCCGCTTTAAACTTTAGGCTTTAGGCTTTAAGCTTCCTTCTATCCATTTCCTAGCGTTCACAAAAGCCTCCAGCCAGGGAGAAACTTCGTCCTTCTGTGCTCTTTCAGGGTAATTCGCCCAGTTCCAAGGGAAAGTTGAACGTTCAATATGCGGCATCATGACTAAATGTCTTCCTGTACTATCACACATCATAGCTGTATTGAAATCTGAACCATTCGGATTTGCAGGATAGCTTTCATACCCGTATTTAGCAACAATATTATATTGATCCTCAGAATAAGGTAAATTGAATTTACCTTCTCCATGAGAGATCCAAACACCCAATAAAGCTCCTTCAAGTGAAGAAAGCATCACCGAATTATTTTTCTGGATTTTTACCGATGTAAATCCGCTTTCATGCTTCTGGGAAATATTATGATGTAACTTTCCATGAACTTCATGGTCCGGATTGATCAGTTCAAGTTCCATGAACAACTGGCATCCATTACAAATACCAATGGATAAGGTATCATCGCGTTTAAAAAAATTCTTTAGTACTGTATTTGCCTTCTCATTGTATAAAAATGCACCTGCCCATCCTTTTGCAGATCCCAAGACATCCGAATTGGAAAATCCTCCAACAGCGCCTATAAATTGAATATCCTCTAAGTTTTCCCTTCCGTAAATCAAATCGGTCATGTGGATATCTTTCACATCAAAACCTGCCAGAAACATCGCATTTGCCATTTCGCGTTCAGAATTACTTCCCTTCTCACGTATGATTGCCGCTTTAGGTCTCGCTGCCCCTTTAGCTATTACTGGTAACTTCCCATTAAAATTCACAGGAAAAGTATATTGTAAAGGCTGATTTTTATAGTTTTGATAACGCTCCTGCGCCATTCCGTTCTTAGATTGTTTAGAATCAAGAAGAAATGAAGTTTTGTACCAAGTATCTCTCGCTTCAGAGACATTAAAAGTGAATGAATCGCTATTGTTTTTGATAGTTATTAAGCTGCCTTCTGAAACCTTTCCAATAGTAAAGATTTCAATACCATTCTGTGAAAATAAAGCTTCCACAGATTCATCTGCCTGAAAAACCACAGCGATATTCTCGTTAAAGAATGCTTTTATGGTATCCTGTTCATTTAATTGACTGAGATCATAATCAGCACCCAAATTCACCTCCGCAAAGCTTAATTCGAGTAAAGTAGTGATCAAACCACCGCTGCCAACATCATGACCGGCATTGATTTTACGATCTTTAATCAGATCCTGTAAAACATTAAAAGCCTTTTTGAAATAGGCTGAATCTATTATAGTTGGCACTTCTGTTCCAACCTTATTTAAAATCTGAGCAAATGATGAACCGCCCAGTTTAAATGTATCCTGAGATAAATTGAGGTAATATATATTCCCTCCATTACGTTTTAATACAGGCTCAACCACCTTAGTAATGTCAGAACAATTTCCGGCTGCCGAAATAATAACCGTACCTGGGGCAATAACCTCATCATTCGGGTATTTCTGCTTCATAGACAGTGAATCTTTCCCTGTTGGGATATTGATTCCCAGTTCAATAGCAAAGTCGGAACAAGCTTTAACAGCTTCGTATAAACGGGCATCCTCACCTTCATTCTTACAAGCCCACATCCAATTTGCTGAAAGCGAAACAGAAGCCAGACCATCTTTTAATGGCGCCCAGACCAAATTAGATAGTGCCTCGCCCATGGCCGTCCGCGAGCCCGCGCCCGGATCAACCAATGCCGCTACTGGCGAATGCCCGATGGAAGTGGCAATACCTTCCTTGCCTTTAAAATCAAGTGCCATTACACCTGTATTATTTAGTGGCAATTGCAAGCGACCGGCACATTGCTGTTTTGCTACTTTACCTCCAACGCAACGATCAACTTTATTAGTCAGCCAATCCTTACAAGCCACTGCTTCTAATTGCAATACTTGATTCAGATAGGCCGGGATATCTGAAATAGTATAAACAAGCTCAGTGTAACTACGCTGAACCGTTTTATCAGCCATGATGGTTTTAGGAGAGCTTCCAAAGAAATCTTCCAAAGCATAATCCATTGGTTTTAATCCAGTTGATTTCGACTCGAAGGTAAAACGATGATTATCTGTTACGTCACCTACCTCATACATCGGAGCACGCTCACGTTCTGCAATTCGTTTTAAAATGGCTATATCTTTTTGGCCGATCACCAAACCCATACGTTCTTGTGATTCGTTACCAATAATTTCTTTTGCAGATAAGGTTGGATCACCAACAGGCAATTTATCCATGTCAATGAGTCCGCCAGTTGATTCTACTAGTTCAGAGAGACAATTCAAATGTCCTCCCGCCCCATGATCGTGGATGGAAACGATCGGGTTATGATCACTTTCAACAAAAGCACGAATGGCATTTGCTGCACGCTTTTGCATTTCAGGATTAGAACGCTGAATCGCATTCAACTCGATCCCTGTTCCAAAAGCACCGGTATCTGCCGAAGAAACTGCGGCACCTCCCATTCCAATCCGATAATTTTCTCCGCCAAGGATTACAATTTTATCTCCTGCTTTCGGACTATGTTTAATCGCCTGATCCAGTTTACCATAACCCACACCACCTGCTTGCATAATTACTTTATCATAGCCGGTTTTACGGCCACTTTCTTCATGCTCAAAGGTCAATATAGAACCAGCAATTAATGGCTGTCCGAATTTATTTCCAAAATCTGATGCACCATTGGATGCTTTGATTAAGATATCCATCGGGGTTTGGTAGAGCCAAGGTCGTTCTGGCATGGCGTTCTCCCAGGTACGGCTTAGTTTGTCATCGAGATGAAAATCGGGACGCGAATACGCAGTCATATAAACAGCTGTTCCAGCTAGCGGTAATGAGCCCTGTCCCCCTGCCAGTCTGTCGCGGATCTCCCCGCCCGAACCGGTTGCTGCGCCATTAAAAGGCTCAACAGTTGTCGGAAAATTATGCGTTTCGGCTTTCAGGGAAAGAACAGAATCAAATTCCTTTTCTTCGTAGAAATCAGCTTTTTCGGCAGTTTTAGGGGCAAACTGCACCAGCCTCGGACCTTTTACAAAGGCCACATTATCTTTATAGGCCGAAACAATATCGTTGGGATTCGTTTCAGACGTTTTACGGATCAATTTGAAAAGTGAAGTCGGTTTCGCTTCTCCATCAATCACAAAAGTACCATTGAATATCTTATGACGGCAATGCTCCGAATTGGCCTGTGAAAAAGCAAAAATTTCAGAATCCGTCAACTTCCTCTTAAGTTTAACAGCTAATTTATTCAAGTAATCAACTTCCTCAGCGCTTAAAGCCAGTCCCTCGGATTGATTATAAGCCGCTATATCGCTGATGTTAAGAATAGGCTCAGGCTTGATTTGAATCGTATAGAGCTCTTGGTTCAGCTCTGTATATTTCTGAAAAAGCATTGGATCGAAGGCGTTAAAATCTGCCGGAACTTTTTCAAATTCCTCAATGCGGAGGATGCCTGCAATTCCCATATTCTGGGTAATCTCAACCGCATTGGTGCTCCATGGCGTAATCATGGCAGCCCTCGGACCCACATGATAGCCCGCCATGACCATTTGATCTGATCTCTGCGCTTCCCCAAAGAGCCAGTTTAGTTTTTTTGTATCATCCTGAGCGATATCAGCAGTTGTTTGAATAGCAAAAACTTTGTTATTTGGGGAGACAAAAAAATGAATCATTGAACGTCTTCTTTGGGTGTCTAAACTAGAATTGCAAAGTTAATTTTTTTTAAATAATACGCTTGTTAAATTAGTAATGCTATTCAATTTTATCGATAAAAATAATGAGTGTACTAAATGTTGGATATAAACTATAAAAAAGCGCAATCATCAATTAACGAAAAGGCAAAAGGTTTACAATTATGGTGATGCGAGGGTTAAACTGATAAAAATTTCAATTTATTGTCAACTTTATATCTAAAATCGAACAATCTTTGATATGATTTTTTTGAATGAAATAATAATGAATTTTAGTCTATATTTTTTAATGCTATTAGCCCAAATTTTATACCCACTCTTGTATATTTAAACGCTATTCATAGAAAAAAGCTAATTAATTAACACTTTAAAATATCTGTGAAATACACAATAAAAAAATCCCGGATGGCGAAATTGGTAAACGTTGCGGTCTCAGAAGCCGTTGGTTTATATCCTTGAGAGTTCGGGTCTCTCTTCGGGCACGATAAAATTAATCTTGATACTAAATTTACTTTCAATTTAGTACAAAACGCCCTCCTTCAAAATACTTCTCTCAAGCTATTCCTGAAAACTCCTTTGCAAAAAAAATAAATTAGTAGTAGGAAATTGCAGCTAAAAAATATGTGATTATCTGTGAATTCACACGAATCACATAACAAATTTAATTTAAATCAGTTTAAAAAATTAGTTTCGCTGCAGACTCGAACATAGATTCTTTTATATAGACAAATAGTGTCATTTTAAGATATGCTATTGTGAGTTACGAGGACAATAAGGGGGAAATTAATTCAGAAATTTCAACAGACCATTTGTTATTCTATAACAGCTTAATGAAATCTTTAGATATGTCATTGAATTTAACCTCCTTGTAAAAAACAGCGAATAGATGAAGAAAGTACTTAACCTTTTTAAATTTTTTTACGGCTTTATAAAATTTATAATTAGAGGAAATAAATAATATGCGTAGTGAAAAATGAATGAACATTTAGGCATACAAAAATAAATATTTATAAATTTTGTTGATTAACCCTTTAATAACCCCCAATGCTTCTCAGTATTGGGGTTATTATTTAGAGAAAAATCCTATTTTCGGTTTTTAAAAATGTAAGTTGGATTAAAATAATTTCTCCAGCATCAATCATTATACAGCCAATTAGATGATTAAGTATTACAAGATAATTTTTGTTTGTATTCTTTTACTATCCGGAAAAGACCTTGTTGCCGAAGATCGCTACCTATCATGGATTGAACCAAAATCTCAAAACCGTTCCAAAATAAATTTGAGAACACAGGAATTATTAGTTGAAAAAGTATCCAATGGTTGGTTAAATGAAGGGAAAATTATCTTAGATACAAGTGTTTTAGTGCACCTTCCAAGAGAGGTAAAAAGTGATTACTTTGTTTTTGATAATGGAGAAAAAATTCGATTTACAATTGATGGCACTGGTCTGGTTTTCGACTATTACATAAGAAAAAAAGAATTAATCAGAGTTGATAATACTTACCACAGTGGCTACAACTATTTTTCCAGCAAATTTTTAAGAAAAGGAATTATATATAGTGCAGGAGGTGTAGGATTTTGGAATTACAGTTCGGCGATTAGCTATTTTGATGATCAATTAAAAGAATGGGAAATACTGAAACCTAAAAACGAAATTCATATTCCGATTTCAAGTGGCTATAATGGTTATAACAAAAAGCTTGATGTCTTTTATACAGGTGGTTCCCGAGTAACAAAATACCTCGAAAATTTAGTTCATGAATATTCTGATGATTTATACCGTTTTGATTTTAAAACGAATAGTTGGGAATTATTAGGCAAGCTGAATCCTGATCTTCCTTTCAAGAAATATGAACAATTTTTTTGGACAGGAGAAATATTCCTGCATACT
This sequence comes from Daejeonella sp., assembly GCA_030831705.1. GTDB lineage: Bacteria > Bacteroidota > Bacteroidia > Sphingobacteriales > Sphingobacteriaceae > Daejeonella. Next base: position 9,150 of record JAURKO010000217.1, read on the forward strand.
GATAATGGCAATATATATCTTATTGATCCTCAGTTAAATGAGGTGCGGTTTTCTAAAAATAGTAAAATTATAGATTATGTTGGAGTGGATCAGTTTATTTATAACGACACACTTAAGTTTTTTTTGGAGAAAAACGGGGGTAACTCAATTAAAATGTCCATTTCTGAACTTAAACGTAATTCTACTTATTGGGGTACATTCTACAACAAAGGAATATCAAAGAACTGGTATTATTTAATTGCAATCCTGATCGTAGGAATAGTTTCATTTTTTTGGTGGAAAAAGAAGCATCGTATTCAGAATAGCATCGTTGATTTCACTATTACCGAAAGAAAATTATTGGAAAAATTTTTAGAACTAAATAATGAGGAATTCCTAAGCACCAATGATGTTAATGATATCCTGGATACTAGTAATAAATCATTAGATAATCAAAGAAGGATTCGGGTTAATCTGATTAATGATCTAAACAAAAAACTTAATCAAAATTTTAATGTCGAAAATGCAATTGAAAGAATGTCGCTTACTGAGGATAAAAGATTAACATCATATAGATTAAATAATCAAATCAGGATCGAATTGTTGCATCTATTTAATAAATAGTTGCATGTAAGCTATTCAAAAGGCTTATAATGCATTCAAACAAGATATAATTACCAGTTTATATCGCTATCCAGGCTTCACTCCAGAATTTTATTTTTGCTTTTAGTTCATAAGATAACCTGAATTCGATATAAGGAAGAGTAAAAAATCTCATTTCAATTGCTCTTCCGATAATGTAGGATCGTATTTTTTGATTTTTGAAACCAATAACTGTGTATTATAGCTTGTTTCAGCCCTTTCCTACGGAGTATTTCCGGCAAGAAATCATTGTCATTCCAGCGAAAGCTGGAACCTCCTTTGGTCGGTGTTGTCACCGTACCAAGAACCATCTATCAAATGGTAGGTGATAACACCAACCAGATGGAAATGCATTGTCATTCTGGCAAAGGCCAGAACCTCCTTCGGCAAGGTTTATTTTACTTGGAGCTGTTTTTCATCTGAACGAGCAGTCTAGTAATAGAAAAACAATTTCTATGAACTAATTCTCATGAAAATAAGCTCATCATGCCAGTGAATCTGACTATTTAAAAAATAAAAAATTATATCCAAAATTTTAAAAGTATAAGTTGCATTTCGCAATCAAATTATAGGAAATCTTATATATTTGCATCGTAGTTTAGTTTTATTATCATGCTCAGTTTAGCGTAAAACAGCGCAAAATCAATAAAAAAAGGTTAATTAGTTTGAAGAAATTGATGGCCTTATGAGATACTCAAAATTACAAAATGCCCAGGTGGCGAAATTGGTAGACGCACCACTTTGAGGGGGTGGCGCCCTAACGGGTGTGGCAGTTCGAATCTGCTCCTGG
>JAURKO010000218.1 GCA_030831705.1 Daejeonella sp.
CGCATAGAGCATCCACGTGAAGTATTGAACCTTGATCAAAAGATCAATGTTGTAGTTTTAGATTTCGATGACGAGAAAAAACGTATCGCATTAGGATTAAAGCAATTAACACCACATCCTTGGGAAGCTTTGGATATAGCATTAGAAATCGGTTCTAAAGTAAAAGGTAGAATTGTAACTGTTGCAGATTATGGAGCATTCCTTGAAATTACTCCAGGCGTTGAAGGTTTGATTCACGTATCTGAAATGTCATGGTCACAAAATCTTCGTAACCCACAGGAATTCCTTAAAGTTGGAGATGAAGTAGAAGCTCAGGTATTGACTTTAGATCGTAATGAGCGTAAAATGAGCCTAGGTATCAAACAACTTACTCCTGATCCTTGGAAAAACATTGGCGAACGCTATCCTATCGGAAGCAAACACAAAGCTGTAGTAAAAAACATGACCAACTTCGGAGTATTTGTAGAAATTGAAGAAGGTATCGACGGTTTAATTCACATATCTGATCTTTCATGGTCTAAAAAAGTCAATCACCCTAATGAGTTCACCAAAGTTGGTGAAGAACTAGATGTGGTTGTACTTGAACTTGATGAAGCGAATCGCAAATTGAGCCTAGGTCACAAGCAATTAGAAGAAAATCCTTGGGAAACTTTTGAAACTGTATTCACCATGGATTCTATCCATGAAGGTACTGTACTGAAAGTAACTGACAAAGGTGCAATCATAGCTTTACCTTATGGCGTTGAAGGATTTGCTCCTACAAAACATATGGCAAAAGAAGATGGTAGTTCAGTGAAAGCTGAGGAAACTGCTGATTTCAGAATCATTGAATTCAATAAAGATTCTAAACGTATTGTTGTTTCTCACGCCCGTATCTGGGAAGAGGCCAAAGCAGAAGAACGTAAAGAAGAGTTTAATGCCAAAAAGAAGGAAGCAAAAGCAACCACCACAGCAGTTAAAAAGGTTAAGGAGTCTGTTGAAAAATCTACTTTAGGTGACCTTGGAGTTCTTGCACAATTGAAAGAGAAAATGGAAGGTGCAGAAAGCAAAGCTAAGAAAGCTAAGAAAACCGAAGATGATGCAGCTTCAAAAACTGGAGTGATAGATGCTTCTGAATAATAATCGAAAGATTTAAATTCTAATAATATCAAAGCCCTGATTCTCATCAGGGCTTTTTTGTTTTTTAAAACGCTCAAAGTAATCAATACTCAAGTATCCCAGCAAACTGAATCTTTAGACCCATTTTAAAACTTACCTGCAAACTTTTAGATTATTCCTTTCAGCTTTTATCTTTTTTCCTTATTTTTGATCAAATTATACCACGATGCAAAGGTTAACACTGCTTGACGGTTCCAAATTTCAAATTACCATACAGCGTCTTTGCCATCAATTAATCGAAAATCACAACCTTTTTGAAAATTCAGTCATACTTGGCATACAACCACGTGGGATTTTTCTTGCAAAGCGAATCATTGCAGAACTCAAAGTGAGTTTACCTGATGTTAAGATAGAAAGCGGGAATTTGGACATTACATTTTTCAGAGATGATTTTCGTCGTAAAGAAGGATTATTAATTCCCAGCAGCACTGAGATTGATTTTATCATTGAAGGTAAAAAGGTAATTCTAATGGATGATGTTCTATGGACCGGTAGAACCATAAGAGCAGCTATGGATGCCTTACAATCATTTGGAAGACCAGGAAAAGTTGAGCTATTGACACTGGTAGACAGACGATTTTCAAGACATCTGCCAATAGAAGCTGATTATATTGGTATCAAAGTTGACACCATAGCATCCCAAAAAGTTATTGTTAGCTGGAAGGAAACTGATCAAGAAGACAAAGTAATCTTACTATCTGAAAAATAATGGCAGAATCAATTCAAACTTTAAGCACTAAGCACCTGCTGGGAATAAAAGATCTCACATTAAGAGATATTGAATTGATATTTGAAACTGCCGATACCTTTAAAGATGTTTTGAATAGGCCAATAAAAAAGGTACCATCCTTACGTGATATTACTATTGCCAATATATTTTTTGAGAACTCAACCCGTACACGGCTATCATTTGAACTTGCACAAAAGAGACTTTCTGCAGATATAGTAAATTTCACTGCTTCCTCATCTTCTGTTAGCAAAGGAGAAACCTTAATTGACACCGTGAATAATATATTGTCAATGAAAGTTGACATGGTAGTAATGAGGCACCCTTATGCCGGGGCTGGTGTCTTTTTAAGTAAGCACGTAGATGCACAGATTGTGAATGCAGGCGATGGCGCACATGAGCATCCCACTCAGGCACTTCTTGATGCCTTCTCCATCCGTGAAAGATACGGGGAAGTTAAAGGGCGCAAAATAGCTATAATTGGTGATGTGCTTCATTCAAGGGTTGCATTATCAAATATGCTTTGTCTGCAAAAATTAGGTGCAGAAGTAATGGTTTGTGGACCGAGCACATTAATTCCAAAGTACATAAAAACCTTAGGCGTTAAGGTTGAACATGACCTTATTAAAGCATTAAATTGGTGTGATGTTGCTAATATGCTTAGAATTCAGCTCGAAAGACAGGATATAAAATACTTTCCATCTCTCAGAGAGTATAGTATGATGTATGGCCTTAACAAACAAATTCTAAATTCACTCGATAAAGAAATCACCATTATGCACCCTGGCCCAATTAATCGGGGAGTAGAAATCACAAGTGATGTTGCAGATAGTAAACAATCAATTATACTTGATCAGGTTGAAAATGGTGTTGCAATTAGAATGGCTGTTTTATATCTGCTTTCAAATCAGAGAAACAAATAGTGCTATATTTTAAGATTTCTTCAATTATCATTACCTGATAACATCATTTGTAATTTTTCGTTATCATTCTGTTTTCAACACTTGTTAATTACTAATTTGAATTGCCTAAAGGCCTTTGGATTAAATTAGCAGTAAATATTTTGGTTATTTATGTTCAAACAATACGCACTTTTCACCCTTCTATTTACATTTTTCGCCTTTCCTGTAATTGCTCAGAATTCTGCATGGATCGAAGTAAATCAGTTTTATAAAAGTGGTTTAGAATTATGGGATCAGGGGAAATATGCAGCAGCATCCCAACAATTTAGCCGTGCCATACAAACTGAACAAACAAGTTCTGCGCGTGCAGAATCTAATCCTGAATTTAGTCTTATCAAAGAAAATTCTGAATTCTATATAGCCTTATGTGCCCTTGAGTTAAACAACAGCGATGCAGAATCACTAATAAGTGAATTTATATCTAAATTTTCTGCTAGTAATTATACGAAACTAGCTTATTACCATTTGGGTAAATCGTATTTTTCAAGGAAGAACTATCCAAAAACCATTGAATGGCTAACAAAACTTGAAGGAAACAATATTTCTGGAAAAGAATCCTCAGAATACAGATATAAACTTGCTTACTCCTATTTCGAGTTAAAAAAATACGATCAGGCAAAACCAATATTTGCCGAATTAAGGAATGAGAAAACTACCTATAACGAACTTTCAGTTTACTATTATGGCTATATAAGTTATCTGCAAAAAGATTACAAAACTGCATTGAAAGAGTTTGAAAGGCTTAAGGGTTCAAAACCCTATGAAAGCAGCTATCCATACTATATTTCTGCCATGTATTTTTTGGACCAGCGATATGATGATGTAATCAATTATGCTATCCCAATTTTAAAATCTACCAAGCAACTCTATGAAACAGAAATGTTTAGAATTATTGGAGCTTCATTTTTTGCAAAGTCTGATTTTATAAACGCAGGCGCCTATTATAAAAATTTCCAAAAAAATGATCAGGGACGAACTCAAAATAATCAAGACAATTACCAAATTGGTTACACCTGGTTTAAGTTAAAAGATTACAAGAATGCTATTATTGAACTCGAAAAACTTGAAACAACAGATGAGTATTTTCAGAGTGGGATGATTGCTTTAGGTGAATCCTTTCTTAAAACAAATAATAAGCAAGGTGCTAGAAGTGCCTTTTTTAAGGCCTCCAGATTAAATCTGGATAAAAAATTACAGGAAGAAGGATTGTTCAATTATGCTAAACTATCCTATGAACTTGATTTTCATCAGGTTGCTTTAGATGCAACCCAGCTATTCATCAAAACATACAGCTATTCACAAAAACTAGATGAAGCAAAAGTACTGCTGGGTGAAATATTACTCACTACAAAAAATTATAAGGATGCCATCGATATCCTTGAGAGTATCCCTAATAGAAACCGTGAAGCTAATGGTGTATATCAAAAAGTTACCTATTTCAGGGGACTTGAATATTATAATGAGCGCGCCTTTCAGAACGGAATATCAATGTTCATGCGCTCAAATACCAATGTTGTTGATAAAGAGATCCATGCCCTTTCTACTTATTGGCTTGCAGAGGCGATGTACGAAGTAAGGAAGTTTGGAGAATCTGTAGATAACTTTGAAAAGTTCATGAATTTACCGGCTGCAAAGCAAACCGATGTATATAATTTTGCACATTATGCCCTGGCTTATGCAGCATTTGAACATGAAAACTACCGAAAGGCGGCAACATATTTTAAACGTTTTTTACAGGGAAATGAAAAAGATATAAATACAATCAATGATGCTGTTCTTCGCTTGGCAGACTCATATTTTGTGCTAAAAGATTATGGTGATGCCATTGGATACTATGATCGGATTGTCTCCTATAAAACATCAAGCGAGGATTATGCGATGTTTCAGAGAGGTATGATTCAGGGCTTGCAGGGACAAAATGATTTAAAGATTGCAACTCACCAATCTCTGCTTCAACAATTTCCGAAATCTAATTATTCTGATGACGCAGGATTTGAAATTGCTTATACTTATTTCATCAAGGGTGATTACGAAATTGCAAAAAACGACCTGAGCGCTTTAATAGAAAAATATCCTAGAAGCAGTTATGTTCCGAGAGCACTCTTCACAATCGGACTGGTTGAACTGAATCAAGATCAAGAGGAATCAGCCTTAATTACCTTCAAGCGTGTGATCAGCGAATACTCAACTACTGATGAAGCTAAACTGGCGCTTGAATCAATAAAAAACATATACCTGCAAAGATCAGATGCAGCAGGATTTTTGGACTATGCAAACAGTACAAGCATAGGAAACCTAAGCTCTTATGAACAAGACAATATTACATTTCAGGCTGCAAACAACCGATTTTTAAATGGTGATCACCAGGGCACATTTGAATCGGTGAACGCTTATTTTGATAAATTTCCAAAAGCTGTACATGATAAACATGCAAGATTCATAAGAGCTGAAAGTTTGGTAAGACTAAAACGACCTGAAGAAGCAATTCCAGACTATGAATATATTTTAAATGATTGGACGAGCGATTATACTGAAAGGGCATTAATGAGCATTGCCAAAATTTACATCGCACAAAAAAAGTATAATGAAGCTATTGTGCATCTCAAAAAGCTGGAATTAACTTCAGAATATAAATCAAATTACAATTTCGCAGTTAATAATTTGATGGAAGCATATGCCAGCATGGGTTTGCCTGATGAGACTCTTAAATACGTAAAATTCATACGAGAATCAGAAAAATCATCAGAAGAAGATGTTTTAAGAGCTGGTTTGTACTCTGGAAAAGCAAATCTGATAATAGGTGACACCATTCAGGCTGTTAAAGATATAGAAGCAATTGTTGACAGTACCCAAACTGTAACCGGTGCAGAAGCAAAATATATTTTAGCAGAATTAGCGTATAAAAAACAAGAGTATAAAAAATCACTCGCTACCGCATTTGATTTGACTAATAAAATGCCATCCCATGACTATTGGGTTGCCAAAACCTATATTTTGATTGCTGATAATTATGTTGCAATGAAAGATACTTTTCAAGCAAAGAGCACACTTCAAAGTGTAATTGAAAATTATGATGATACGGAAGATGGTATCCTTTCGCTGGCTAAAGAAAAGTTGGATTTACTGAATAAACGCCCTAAATAATGAATTTCAATTTATATAAATATACGCTGTTCCTAAGCTTATTTAGTTTGTCTGTATTAACCAATGCACAGGTAAAAAATGATCAGAACCCACCGGCCAAGCAACCAGCTGCCGCAGGAACATTATTGGAAGAAATAGAAGTTGTCAGACCCTACAAACCGGTTCTTGCAGATGCCGTTAAAATCAGGAGAAATCCTGACATGAATACGGTGGCAGCATTTAAACCAGTACTTACTTATATTATAATCGATAAAAAACTGGATTTAAATACCAATATAAAAGAATTACAAGCTCAAAAAATGGCAGATGAGCTTCCTGCTTTGCTTAGCAATAATTACATAAAAGCTGGTGCGGGTAATTTAAATACCGCTTTAGGTGAGATTTATATCAGTACCGGAAAGGATGAAGCTTTGCAGGCTGGTGCTTTTATTAAACATCTTTCGCAAAAAGGAAGTATGGAGTTACAGCAATTTTCAAAACAAGAGTTTGGTTTGTTTGGCCGTTCAATCACTGATGATTATGCATTGAGTGGAAAATTGATTTATGACAGAAATACAAGCAATTTTTATGGCTTTGATCCGCTATCTGCCGTGGCTGCTGATATGAGCAAATTACGCTTCAGCACAATAGGCGGCGAAGCTGAATTGGTTAGTAAGTATTCTAAAAATAGCTCTTATAATTATTTTGCAAATATCAATGCTTACCAGTTCAGTAATATTGAGGATGCTCGCGAAAGTTCATTGTTACTCAGAGGATCACTTAACAAAGAAGTGAAACAAACAAATTTTGGTGTGAATACTTCCATCGATTTAACATCCACAAAAGACCAATCTTACCAGTTTAGCAACAACATACTACGAGCCAATCCCTATATAAAACTAAAAGCAAAAGGTTTTAATCTTGACCTTGGAGCAAACATCGTTCAGGAATTTGGAACTCAGTCAAGACTTAATATATTCCCTGCAGTTTTTGCTGAATTACCGATTATCCTAGGATATGCTACTATATTTGCGGGTGTTAATGGAGATGTCTTAAAAACAAATCTCAGAGATCTTGCCTTCGAGAATCCTTACCTAAATAAAAACATCGCAATCAAAAATTCTCTTGAGAAAATGAATATTTATGGTGGTGTTAAGGGGAATGCCAGCGCCGAATTCGGTTATAAAATAATGGCATGGTACAAAACAATTGATGACCTCCAATTGTTTGTGAATAGCCAGACTCTTACAAACCGATTTGAAACAGTATATGACAATGGAGAAAGTAATATTCTGGGTCTTGAGGGCGAAATCAATGTTAAAGCATCAGAATTTCTAAACCTGAATGGCAAAGCACAACTTTTAAATTATACACTCGCTTCAGAAAAAGAAGCTTGGTTTAAACCTAGTTTCCGACTGATGTCTAATGCTAAGTTCCAAATTAACAGAAAGGTAATTGTTGATGCTGAAGTATTATTCCAAGATAATGTTTATGCAAGAGTAAATGGAACACCAGGAACATTTGCTTCGAAAAATATAGACGGATTTATTGACCTAAGTGCGGGTGCAGAATATAAAGTAACTAGCAAAATCGGCGTTTACATTCGAGCAAATAATCTGTTAGGCCAGCAATATCAAAGATTTCTTTATTATCCAAGATTAGGAATGAACGTTTTAGGTGGGGTAAACTATGCATTTTAATGCATTTTTGTCTAATGATAATTATAATTTAACTTTACCGTAGAATGGAAATCGGACTTTACATCGCAGAATTGCTAAGTGAACAGGATGAGGTAAGCGTCACCGGTTTGGGAACTTTTACTAAAGAAAGAATTGCTGGTAAATTTGATAGTCAAAGTAATTTATTTTATCCTCCTTCCTATCACCTATCATTTAAAGAAAACTCCATTAGCTCCTCATTATTAAGTGAATATATAAGTCTGAAGAGAAATCTTAGTACATCTTCATCAGAAGAATTGATTAAAAAATTCACAGAAAATACTCGAGATATTCTGAATAGTTCAGATGCTGTTGAAATAAATCATTTGGGTAGCCTTCATAAGGAAAACAATCATTTGGCATTTAAACAATCTGAAGGTTTAAAAATTAATGGCAAGTTTTATGGATTAAAACCAATTCCTGAACATCAAATAGAAATTATTCTTTCTCCAAATGAAGAAATATTGACAGAGTTTCCTAACTATCATTCTCAGGTTGAAGAAAATGAACTAGAAGAGGACATCGAGGTTGATTCCCAAAAATCTAGACTGTTGCCTGTTCTTATAATATGTATTCTAGTTATTTCTGCCACACTCTTTGCATTGTTCTATTTTAATCAGAATTTTAATCTTTTTGTAAGGAATATTATTTCGCCAGAAGCCAGTACTTCAACTCCTATTGAGCCTATAAAAAACTCGATCACAGTAGCCTCAGATTCAATTAATACCGAAGCCGGAATAACTGACAGTAATGCATTAACTAATGAAAAAACTTTAGAATCTTCACAAAAAGAAATTAAAAGTAAACCTGCTGTAGGTTTACCTGATGAAAAAGTTAATGCAGGTAATGAAGACATCACTTATGAAATCATTGTTGCTGCATTTGCTAGAAAAAAAGACGCAGAAAACTTTATAATCGAAATGAATTCTAAAGGTTACAAAGCAAAAATAGTCGAGAATCTTCCAGGAAAAATAATGAAAATCAGTTTAGGTTCTTTTACCGAGGAAGCATCTGCAAATAATGAACTAAAGCAGATTCAGAAAGATATCAATAAAGATGCCTGGATAGCCAGAGTTAAACCGTTAAAAAATCCATAAAAATGTATCTACTACAAATTGACACTTTAAACCCTGTAGCTGATGCTGCAGCATCAACTATTCAAACAATGCCAACAACTGAAGAGTTAAGATTCATTGAGTTACTGTTCAAAGGGGGCTGGGTTATGGTACCACTCGCATTTTTGGCCTTTATGGGTCTGGTAATATTTGTAGAGCGTTATTTAACTATTCGCAAAGCTTCCAAAAACGAAATGAATCTCATGTTACAAGTCAAGCAGAGCGTAAAGTCAGCAAAACTTGATTCAGCTCTTGCCATTTGCAGAAACAGCAACACCCCATTGGGTAGAATGCTTGAAAAGGGTTTATTACGTATTGGAAGACCAATTAAAGATATTGAAGGTGCTATTGAAAATGTTGGAAAACTGGAAGTTTCAAAATTGGAGAAAAACATAAGCATACTTGGTATCATAGCAGGAATTGCACCGATGCTTGGTTTTGTGGGTACTATCATTGGTGTTATCACCATTTTTCATGAGGTTTCAGTTAAAGGAATCATTGAAATTGGAACCATTTCTGGCGGACTTTATGTAAAAATGATTACTTCGGCTACCGGACTAATCATCGGTATAATTGCTTATGTTCTATATCATATATTAAATATTATGGTAGACAGGATCATACTAAAAATGGAGACAGATGCCATTGAATTTATTGATTTGTTAGAAGAGCCAGGCAAATGAATCTAAGAAAAAGACAAAGAGGAACTGTTGAGGTTCATACTTCAGCATTAAATGACATCATGTTTTTCCTGCTGTTATTCTTCCTGCTTGCATCAGCAGTTGCAAACCCCAACGTGGTAAAGTTATTTCTACCACGATCAAATTCCGGACAATCTATTCCTCAGAAAACAATCAATGTATCTATTACAAAGGACCTCGAATATTATGTAGAGAAAAAACAAGTAGATGCAGCAAATCTGTTTCAAAGCATAGAAACTTATCAAAAGGCAGCACCTGATTTAACCATAATACTCTATGCTGACCGTACAATAGCGATCGAAAATGTAATCGAATTGACAGATATTGCAAATAAACTGAAGGTAAAACTTGTTTTAGCGACAGAAACAAAAAAATGATTGAATACCGACGACAAGAAGAAAACAATTATCCAAAAGCATATGCCATTTCAACTGGCATAATGCTTGCTTTTTTGGCTATAAGCTACTTTATTGTTGCCAGCCGTGTTGAACCAGATACAGGTACCGGAGGTATAATTGTAAATTATGGAACTTCTGAGTTTGGAATGGGCGATGACTATATGAGCGTTGAAGAGCCATCTACCTCACCTGATGCCAATCTTACATCACCGGATAAAGTGATCATGGAAAATACCACTTCAAATGAATCCAATTCTGAAGTTTCAGATAAAACTATTGCTACCCAGGATAATGAAGATGCTCCTGAAGTAATAACAAAAGAAAAAAGTAGTGCCAAAGCACCGGCCATAACAACTCCTGCGAAAGATAATAAACCCGTTGTTAATCAAAATGCCCTATACAAAGGAAAGAAAAATGATGGTTTGGGTAAGGGTGATGGAACAGGAACTGTTGCCGGCAACCAGGGAAGTACTAATGGCGACCCTTTGTCGCCGGATTATGGCGAAGGAGGTTCAGGAAACGGTCCTTATAGTTTGGATTTAAAAAGCCGTAGATTCACAAATCTTAGCCCACCCAAGGATAATGGCCAAAAATATGGTCGGGTTGCTGTACGGATATTTGTTGATAAAAACGGAGTGGTGGTAAATGCAATTCCAGGTGTGAAAGGCACCACTTTATCTGATAAAGATATCTGGGAAAAATGCCGACTGGCCGTCATTGGATCTTCTCTGAACAAACTGGAATCAGCGCCAGAAGTTCAAATTGGAGTGGTTATGTTCAATTTCAAGGTAAAATAAGTCCACATAATTGGCTAATTAATGAATCTTCCTGAGATTAATCACGATAATCCTGAGGCTTCAGGGATCTTTGAATCTTACGGTGCTGTAATTTCATACTTGTATTCCAGGCTCCCCATGTTTTCACGTCTTGGTGCCGATGCAATAAAGGCTGATCTCATCAATACTGAAAAATTTTGTAGCCATCTTTCTGAACCACAAAAAAAATTTAAAACGGTACATATTGGTGGAACCAATGGAAAGGGCTCTTCATCACATATGCTAGCCGCAATTCTTCAAACAGC
>JAURKO010000219.1 GCA_030831705.1 Daejeonella sp.
TTGCATTTTGCCAACAATTTGTGGTGGGCAACCTACATCATTCGGGCAATAGTGAACGGCTTCTCCTTCTTTTCTGTTAAGATAGCTTTTGCATTCGGGGCAAACTTCTGGATAGTTAATTTTTAAGGCACCCCCAATGCGTTTTGAGGTATTGACAGAAATTATTTTGGGGATTATTTCTCCACCTTTTTCGATCAGAACAGTATCTCCTTCATGAAGATCAAGACGTATGATTTCATTGGCATTATGTAATGTGGCACGTTTTACCGTGGTTCCTGCAAGCAGAACCGGTTTAAGGTTCGCAACAGGTGTTACCGCGCCTGTACGACCAACCTGATAGGTAACTTTTTCAAGGATAGTTTCTACTTCCTGTGCTTTGTATTTATATGAGATTGCCCAACGTGGTGATTTCGCAGTAAAGCCTAATTCCTGCTGCTGACTATAATTATTTACTTTGATTACAATTCCATCAATATCATAACTTAAATCAAACCTTTTCTCATTCCAGAAATGGATAAATTCAAGTACATCCTCAATATTGCTACATAATTTGCTGTGTTCACAAACATGAAAACCTAATTTTTTAACGGCTTCCAGACTCTCCCAATGGGTATTATAAATTTGTTTATCAGCATAAAGGAAGTATAAAAAGCAATCTAAGGGGCGTTTGGCAACTTCACTTGAATCCTGCATCTTCAGTGTTCCGGATGCAAAATTTCTCGGATTTGCATAAGCAATTTCATTGTTTTCAATCCGTTCATTATTCAGTCTGTCAAATGCTGCACGGTGCATAAAAACCTCTCCACGTATATCAAATGATTCAAAGAATCCGTTTCCTTTTATTGATTTCGGAATATTTTGTATGGTCCTTGCATTATTTGTCACATCATCACCTTGTGTTCCATCCCCTCTGGTAACGGCTCTGACCAGTTTACCATTTTCATAGCTAAGACTGATAGAAAGTCCATCGAACTTTAATTCACAGACGTATTCGAAATTGTTTCCTATGGCTTTGCGTACCCGATCATCGAAATCTTTCAGATCCTGCTCATTATAAGTGTTGCCAAGTGAAAGCATGGGCCACTTATGCTTTACAGTCTGAAATTCTTTGGTAATGTTACCGCCAACCTTAATAGTGGGTGATTCTGGATCCAGGTATTCGGGGTATTCCTTCTCGAGCCTCGTAAGTTCCTCCAACTTTTTGTCGAATTCAAAATCAGAAATTACAGGCTGTGCAAGCACGTAATACTTGTAATTATGTTCTTGAAGCTCTTTGACAAGGCTTTCTATGCGTTCTTTGATTTCGAAAAGTGACATGAAGCGAAGATAAATGTTTGGATTGAGAATTTATTCAGGTGACAGTTGACAATTGAAAATGGAAAATTGGATTGTGATTCCTTAAGCAACTATAGACTAATCTGGAAGTCTTTTTTAATTTTAGCAGAATTTTACAATGAACACATTACCCTAATTGTTAACTGTCAATTATCAACTGTCAATTAAATTTAAGTTTATTTCCTCAAAAATCTCCATATAATTCCCTAGCAAACTATTGTGATAATCGATCAGTACATCTCCAAGTGCATGTATTTCGTAATCTGTGAGCGGGTCTTTCCATACACGCATACAAATTCTGTTTAGGGCATACATAATATTGTGTTTTTCGCGATAACTTTCAAGGTAATTGGATTGAATAAATTTTTCGAAAAAACCGAAAAATAGACTTGTATCCTGAATGTTATTTAATTTGAGAAATCTATCGATTACTTCCCGGTCTGATTGTTTTAAATGAGCGTAGAAATTTACACTTTGTATGTGATTTTCAGTAAGTAAAATACTATCCAGCATTAGCTCAAGAGATATATGAGCTAAAAAGGAGGGGCGAACAACTGAATTTTTAAGTGCCGGGATGATGGCTTTCTTGATTCCGGTTGTATGTTCAGCAAAGAACAATGAGTTATGAAAACTACGGTCCACAATCATGTGCCGTCTCCAGCCTTTCAAAATTGACCTTTCAAAACTACTGCTGAATTGTTCTGTATTTCTTTCGGGGTGTAAGTTCCAGTCCTTCTTTGCATTTTTTACTAGATCAGGTAGAACTGCACCCAAAACCAGATGAGAGTCATCGCAATGCCTGTCAAAGTAAAAATGAGATAGGAAGTTCATTTTACTGTGTTTATTAATTGATTGTTAGTGATTAATTCAGTTTGAAAAAAACTGAAGAACATAAATCTACGAAAATTTTGCCATGCAGAGCTTTATCAATTCTGTTATATTTGCATACCAAATGATCTCTAAGATAAAATGAATTTTGTAGAAGAATTACGCTGGCGGGGAATGCTGCATGATATCATGCCCGGTACTGAAGAAGAACTTAATAAGCAAATGACATCAGGCTATATTGGCTTTGATCCTACTGCAGATTCATTGCATGTTGGTCATCTGACTCAGATCATGACCCTGATACATTTTCAACGTGCCGGACATAAACCATTTGCATTAGTTGGAGGCGCTACGGGTATGGTAGGTGATCCTTCTGGCAAGTCGGCGGAGCGGAATTTACTTTCTGAGGACGTTTTAAATCACAACGTTAAGTGTCTCGAGAACCAATTAAAAAAGTTTCTAGATTTCAATACTGGATCGAATAGTGCTGAAATGGTCAATAATTATGATTGGTTTAAGAATTTTACTTTTCTTGATTTTATTCGGGATGTAGGTAAGCATTTGACGGTCAATTACATGATGGCTAAGGATTCGGTCAAGAAGCGACTTGAGGGTGAAACTGGTATGTCCTTCACTGAGTTTAGCTATCAACTTGTTCAGGGCTATGATTTTTATTATCTCTGGAAAGAAAAGAACTGCCAGGTTCAAATGGGTGGATCAGATCAGTGGGGGAATATCGTAACCGGAACTGAATTAATTAGGAGAAAGGCTGCTGGGAATGCTTTTGCAATCACCACACAGTTGATCAAGAAAGCAGATGGAACGAAGTTCGGTAAAACAGAAAGCGGTGCTGTTTGGCTTGATCCAGCAAAAACTTCGCCATATAAATTTTACCAATTTTGGTTGAATACAACGGATGCAGATGCCAAAAGCTGGATCAGGATCTTTACCTTAAAATCTAAAGAACAGATTGAAGCATTAGAGCGGGAGCATGATCAGGCGCCCCATCTTAGAACGCTTCAAAAGGCACTTGCTGAAGAAATTACAATAAGGAGCCATTCAGCAGAAGCACTTGAAACAGCCCTTAAAACTTCTGAATTTTTGTTTGGGAATGGTTCCCTTGAATTTATTAATTCTTTGAGCGATGAGGAGGTTTTAGATGTTTTTGATGGCCTGCCACAGTTTATGGTCTCAGGGAAAGAATTATCTCCAGGCATTAATCTTACGGATCTTTTGGCTGAAAAAACTCAAGTTTTCCCTTCTAAAGGCGAGGCCCGTAAAATGGTCATCGGTGGGGGAGTATCGATTAATAAAGAAAAAATAGCCGATCCAACTCAGGTTATTACTATGGATAATCTGATCAGAGGTAAATTTCTGGTTGCCCAAAAAGGGAAGAAGAATTATTATCTGATCATTGTAAATTGATTCTGCCTAATTCCATTCTATCCAAATAATTAAATCAAATCATTATCAATAAATTTTGCTAAAACCTGTCAGAGCGTATTATCATGAAAAGCAACATGAATGTGATGCAGAGATAAAAAGATTTGAACGTCAAATCAATATTTATTCTTTTTTGCGCCTTTTTGTGCTCATTGCAGGGATCTTTCTGTTCTATCTGTCTATCAGTTATAATCTGATCTGGCTTTCGTTTCTATTCGTTTTTTTATTTATTCTCGGTTTCGCATGGCTTGTGGCAAAACAGGTACGCTTTCAAAAGCAAGTTGATTATTTCAGGAATTTGAGCATGGTTCATTCCAACGAATTAAACAGCCTTGACAGAAAGCAAAATATCTATTCCGAAGGCTCAGCATTTAGTGATGACCTTCATCCATATTCTTCCGATCTGGATATTTTTGGTAAAGGTTCTCTTTTCGGGATGATCAACCGCTCTGCCACCAATGGGGGTATTGTGAAATTGGCCGACTGGCTAAAGGAACCTGCTAATATTACTGTTATCAGAGAAAGACAATCTGCCGTAGTTGAATTGGGTGCAAACTTAATCTGGAAGCATCATTTTCAGGCGGTATTACTTTTTGCGAATAAAGCTGCTGACGACCAATCGGCTGAACTATTTAAATTTCTCATCACAAAGTTTGTAAAGCCCGTCACCTGGTTAGAAGTTTATGTTCGCTGGATTCCATTAATCTTTTTAATCACCGCAATTGGCTCCTGGTTCATTCCATCGCTTCTCTCTCTGCTATCAGTCCTGATTATCTTTAATTTAATCCTGATGCAACAATATCATTCAAGAATCCTCAAGACCGATAGTATGATAGGTAAGATGAGCAGAATTCTGAATCATTTTTCTGAAGCCATATCGGCAGTGATAGATCAAAACTGGAAGTCACCGATGTGCAGGGAACTTGCAGAAGATCTGAAAGGGAAGGGGAATAAGAAACTTTCGGAGCAGATCAAACGTTTCTCTTTGCTGATCAGTCATCTTACTTTCGGACTTACAGCGGTAGGAGGCATTCTAAATGTTGTGATGTTATGGAACATTAGGCAGTTGTTTGCCATAGAAAATTGGAAAAATGAGAATAATGAGGGACTTAAAAAGGCTTTTGATGTTCTGGCTTCTTTCGAAGCAATAGTAAGTCTAAGCTCTTTGAACACTAATTATCCTGAATGGTGTTTTGCAGAGATCAATGAGCAGGAAAATTATACTTTAAAGGTCAAATCCATCGGACATCCATTGATCCCAACACAACAAAGGGTTGATAACGACTATTTGCTGGATAATCAATTGAAAATAGATATCATCACCGGCTCTAACATGGCTGGGAAAAGTACTTTTTTACGTACTCTGGGAATAAATACTGTCCTTGCTCTGAGTGGTGCGCCATCCTGCGCATTATCAATGGAAGTTAGCCGGATGCTGATTTTTACTTATATGCGAATTCGCGATTCTTTGAACGAAAGTACTTCTACTTTTAAAGCAGAACTCGACCGTTTACAGGCTTTGATTAAAATGCTGGATAATTCTGGAAAGGTCTATTTTCTGATTGATGAAATGTTACGAGGGACCAATTCGGTTGATAAATATCTTGGATCAAAGGCTGTTATCGAAAAGCTCATATCTCGCAATGCGGTGGGTATTGTCGCTACCCATGATCTGCAAATAGCCGGATTGGAGCAGAAATACCCCGATTATATACGTAACTATTATTTCGATATTCAAATGGAAGGGAATGAAATGAGGTTTGATTATAAGTTAAAAGAAGGGGAGTGCAAAACCTTTAATGCTTCATTACTGCTTCAACGAATTGGAATTTATCCTGGAGATATGCATTCTTAGGATTCTTAATTCTGCTGAAGACAAGTAACACAGCTCCAAGGACAGGTTCATCCCGATATAGACATTTCAAAATAAAACAGGGAATCCTTGAAGAAAGTATCAAAATTGGTACATAATTTTTTCTTTACTCAGCATTAATGCTTGATTTATTCCCTGAATGTATGTTTTGGTCCTGATTTCTTATGTAAAAGAATAAATACCAAGGTGTAATATACTAAAGCGGCTATTATTCATCTGTTTTTGTTAACCTGATTAACCAATATTTACCATTCTGTTGAATAAATTCTTGTTAATGATCCTTTCATATTCATGATTTTTCGAAAAAGCTCATTACTTGGTCAATTCCCTTATCTGATTATTTTTTTTTACATTTAAATCAGAATCAAAAACTAATTTAAATTGTGAACAATGTCTAATTCTTTCAATCGCCGAAAATTTTTACAGGCTAGTGCTTTTGCAGGAGCTGCTTCCTTGTGGTCACCTACCTTAAGTGCTGAGACTTTAACCGACGCCAAATCATCTGATATTGGCAAGTCAAAATGGGACCTCGACACCCCGGCTTTATGTGTTGACCTTGATAAAATGGAAAAGAACATTAAACATGCACAAACCCGGTTGCAGGGTACAGGTACAGGTGTTCGTCCGCATGTTAAAACACATAAATGTCCTGCTATTGCAAAAATGCAGGTTGCTGCAGGCGCGGTAGGAGTATGTTCTGCAAAGCTTTCAGAGTCGGAAGCGATGCTTGTCAATGGTATTCAGAATGTATTGATGACCGGAGTTAACATCTCAGTGCCGAAGATCAATCATGCGATGGCTTTGAGAAAAAAGTACAAAGGCTTTATTCAGGCTGTCGATAATATGCAGAATGCCAGAGATCTTCAGGATGCTGCTAAGGCTGCAGGTATTATTGCAGATATTGTTGTTGATCTTGATGTGATCAACAGATCAGGGATTGCAAATGGGCAACCGGCATTGGAGTTAGCACAATATGTAGATAAAGCACCAAATTTGAAATTCCATGGGATATTGGCTTATGATGGCGTTGTTCAACATGTTGAAGGTTTTAAGGCTCGTAAAGCACAGGCATTTAAAACTTTTGAACCTGTTGTTGGTAGCTATGAACTGATGAAGAAATCTGGTTTAAATATGGAGATTTTCAGTGGTGGTGGAACAGGTACTTATGATATGATGTATGAAATTCCTGGGTTTACGGATGTTCAGATTGGAAGTTATCTATTTATGGATCACCAATATATGATTATTGGTGGTGCAAACAACGAAAAAATAATGGATGATTTCGCACCTTCTTTAACGGTAATGGCCACCATTATCAACGATTCTAAAGCAGGTAAGTATGTAACAGATTCAGGATCTAAGGCTTTAACATTAAATGTACCTCACGGAATAATTATCGGAGAGCCAGATTTTGATTATAATGCAGGTTCTGATGAGTATGGATCTGTTAAAATTGTGAATCCAAGTAAAACATATAAAGTTGGCGATAAATTTGAAGTAATTGTGCCACATTGTGATCCAGTTGTTAACCTGTATGATTTTATGTACGGTATCCGTAATGGCAAGGTTGAAAAGATTCTGCCTATTCTGGCCCGCGGGAAATCGCAATAGAGTTGACAGTTGACAGTTGACAGTTGACAGTTGACAGTTGACAGTTGACAGTTGAAAATGCCTGATTAATTTACATAAATTATCAGGCATTTTTAGCTTTAATCAAATTGCTTTTTGTTGTTTTGACGATACTGATCAGGAGTCTGAGTACTTCTGAACAATCGCGGTTGATCGTGCTATACTCATCCTGATTTATAAATCCTGTATCTTTTAAAAGGCTTATCCAATATTCAGTTTCATTAGCCTCTTTCAGGGCGATATTCATTTTATGGAGAAAATCAGCAGATGATTGGGCATGTTCTGCCTCTCTAATTTGAGCAGCTATTGATGTGCCGCTTCTTAATAGTTGTTTTGATAGAACAAATTCTTTCCGCTCTTCAGACAGAACTTTGTAAATCTTTATTGTTTGGATTGCAAAAGCATAAGATTTTGTTGATACAATACTCATTATTCTAATTGATAATTGACACCCGGTAGCTTTCGGGTTGATAATTAAAAAGATTAACTTCAATATTATCTATTGAATATCAAATCAAAATCTACCCTTAGGTAGCGGTGATCTATTAAACGGTAAATAAAAAATGGTAGCAGATTTATACTTCTACTACCATTTCTAATTGTCAACTATCAATTGTCAATTAATTACAGTTTCTTAATCTCAATATTTCTGTACCAAACCTCATCTCCGTGATCCTGGATTGCGATTTTTCCGGATTTATAGATGCTGAATCCTGGCATGGAATTGAATTTACTTCCTGAAACCATTTTTTTCCAGTCATCATCCCACATGGTTGTAGAAACAATGTTTTTACCGTTCATGAAAAAGTCGAGTTTACCGTTATTGGCAATGATTTCGATCTTATTCCACTGTCCGACAGGTTTTACCGGTTCTGAGCTACTGGCAATTAGATCGTATAGATCACCCGCGCGGTGTTTGTTGATTTTTCCGTCTGCGTGACCATCATTATCTAATACTTGCATTTCAGGACCTGTGTTATAGGATGATTTATATTTTGACAAGTCCTCATTTACAAAGAATATGATTCCACTATTTCCATTTTTAGATATTTTCCATTCCATCCTGAGATGGAAATTATCGAATGAATCATTGGTGGTTAAATCACCTCCTTGTCCGGCTTGTCTATTTTTAGCATCGAGGTAAAGCGCACCATCCACAACTTTCCAGTCGGTTCCGGCACTTGATTTTCCATAGCTATGCCATCCGGTAGTCGTTTTACCGTCGAATAATTTCTGCCATCCTTTGGTATTCATACTATTTTTGCTTGAGCCACAGCCGGAAAGAAAAACTGCGCTTAGAATAATCAGACTGATTTTTTTCATATTATTTAGTTTTTAAGGAAAGAATGTATTTAACCATTTCCTTTGCATCATCTGTACTTAAGGATGTGTGTGGTGCCATCGGTATTTCACCCCATGAGCCTGATCCACCATTAATAATTTTACCCGCAAGCATTTCAATATTTGCTTCAGTGGCTTCGTATTTATTGGCAACATCAACGTAAGCAGGACCAACGATTTTTGCATCAACTTTATGACAAGTTAAACAATCTGAACCACTGATTAACTGTTCGCCTTTGGCGCTGCCTATGCTTGCAGAAACTGTGCTGGTATCAACAGCAACTTGTTCAACTGCGGCTGTAGTATCCTCTGTACTTTCTGATTTTTCAGCGCTATTGCACGCCAAAATAACACTGCAAACTCCCAAAAAGATTAGTATTTTTTTCATATTTATTCTATACTTTATCGCTTGAAATTAGTGATTAAAAATTAAATACCGAGAATTTTTCGGTTAAACTCCTCATTACTTCCTGTCCCTGCAAAATCATCAAACGCTCTTTCAGTTACCCTGATGATGTTATCCTTGATAAAAGCTGCTCCTTCACGGGCTCCATCTTCCGGATGCTTGATACAGCATTCCCATTCCATTACAGCCCAGCCTTTAAAGTCATATTGCGTTAGTTTACTGAAAATTCTTTTAAAATCTACTTGCCCGTCACCCGGAGAGCGGTACCTACCGGCTCTATCGGCCCAGTTCTGGTATCCTCCAAATGTGCCTTGCTTACCTGTTGAATTAAACTCTGCATCTTTAACATGGAAAGCTTTAATGCGCTCGTGGTAATGGTCAATGTATTGAACATAATCAAGACATTGCAATACAAAATGAGAAGGATCGTAAAGCAGACAAGCCCTTGAATGATTGTTTACTTTCTCAAGGAACATTTCATAAGTCACGCCATCAAACAAGTCCTCACCTGGATGAATTTCATAACAAACATCAACACCATGCTCGTCAAAGTGATTCAGAATAGGTAACCATCGGTTTGCTAACTCTTTAAATCCAGCATCAACAAGTCCGGCAGGTCTCTGTGGCCATGGATGCCAGGTATGCCATAATAATGATCCGCTGAATGTAGCATGGGCAGTAATACCCATATTTTTTGATGCAATTGCGGCATATTTCAACTGCTGCACAGCCCATTCTGTACGGGCTTTCGGGTTATTGTGTACACTCGCAGGTGCGAAACCATCAAAAAGTAAATCATAGGCCGGATTCACAGCTACCAGCTGCCCTTGCAGGTGGGTTGATAATTCAGTGATCTCCATTCCACAGGAATTAACAATACCTTTAATTTCATCTGCATAGGTTTTACTTTCTGCAGCCTTTTGAAGATCTATACATCGAGGATCCCAGGTTGGAATCTGTACTCCTTCAAATCCAAGACTTTTTGCCCATTTACAAATTGATTCCAGGCTGTTGAATGGTGCAGTATCACCTAAAAACTGTGCAAGAAATATCGCAGGTCCTTTAATTGTCGTCATAATCTATTTTTAAACTTCAAAATTTATCCATTTATCATTACTCAAGCTGCTATTTACCACATTATTGATAAAAGCCATGCCTCTGATTCCTTCATCTACTGAAGGGTAGTCGTATGCTTCGGGTGCCGCTTTTGTGCCTTCATTTTTCGCCGAAATACATAAGGCAAAATTTCGGTACAGATTGGCAAATGCTTCAAGATATCCTTCAGGATGTCCTCCAGGTGTCCGACTGTTAAAAGTGGCATAATTCGAAAGGTTATGGCCACCCGCCCTTAAAATTTGAACCGGAGCATCCAACCATTTCAGTATTAATGTATTTGGCTCCTGTTGTGCCCATTCTAGTCCGCCCTTTTCACCATAAACCCTGATTCGTAATGCATTTTCTTCTCCTGCTGCTATTTGGGAGGCAATCAATACTCCATTTGAACCATTATCAAATTTGAGAAGTACATTCCCGTCATCGTCTAACGCTCTGCCATCTACAACAATGCTAAGGTCTGCACACAATTTTGTAATCTTCAGTCCGCTGATATACTCAGCAAGATGTGCTGCATGTGTTCCAATATCACCCATGCAACCACTTTTACCTGATCTGGCAGGATCTGTCCGCCATGCAGCCTGAGGATTTCCATCCTTTTCGGATAATCGGCTCAGCCAACCCTGTGGGTATTCTACAATTATCTTTCTGATCTTACCAAGCTCACCGGCTTTAACCATTTCCCTGGCCTGTTTAACCATAGGATAACCTGCATAAGTATGTGTCAATAATAAACTAAGACCGGTTTCTTCGATTTTTTTCTTAAGTAGTTTAGCTTCTTCAAGTGTAAAGGTGATTGGTTTATCTATCACCACATGAAAGCCGTGATCCAATGCCATCATTGCAGGCGCAAAGTGTGCATGGTTTGGAGTTACTATGCTAACGAAGTCCATTCTTTTTTCGGCTGGCAATCTGCTTTCCTGAAGGATCATTTCTTCATAATTAGGATAAATCCGGTCCTCAGATAAAAACAAAGTTTTACCGCTCTCAAGAGCTTTTTCAGGACTTGAACTAAGTGCACCACATACAAGCTCAACAAGGCCATCCATATTCGCAGCTATGCGATGAATGGCTCCGATAAAGGCATCTTTACCACCGCCAATCATTCCCATTCGTAATTTTCTATTCATAAAAGGCTAAATTTTTTCAAATGAATTCAGTTTTAAATATAAAAGAATGTTCATTTTATTCTCAACTATTCTTGAATTTAATTCGGAATTATTTGTCTGATGAAAATTTATAAATTGTTTTGGTTTTGTATAATTCCCCGGGTTTAAGAATTGTAGAGGGAAAATTCGGTTGATTTGGTGAATCGGGAAAATGCTGAGTTTCCAAACAGAACGCTGTTCTGAAATCGTCATTGGTTCCTCCTTTAAAAGTGTTTTTACTCTTCATAAAATTTCCGCTGTAAAATTGTAGGCCTGGCTCCTGAGTATATACCTCCATCACAATTCCTGATTTATCTCCTCTAACGGTAGCAGCGGCTTTCATTTCTCCATTTTTTCCTGGATTTAATACGTAGTTATGATCATAACCTTTACCATATTTTAACTGAATATTATCATCATTAATTCTCTCCCCAATTCTAACTGCTTTTCTAAAATCAAAGGGACTTCCGGCAAGAGCTACAATTTCACCCAGAGGAATGAGAGTTGAATCCACCGGTGTATACTGTTCTGCATTAATCTTTAAAGTATGGTTAAGAATGGTGCCACTTCCTTCCCCATTTAAATTGAAAAATGCATGATTTGTAAGATTTAAAATGGTTTTCTTGTCTGTCGATGCTTCATAGTTAATGATTAGCTCATTATCATCAGACAGTGAATAAATAACCTTTACCTGCAGATTGCCCGGAAAACCTTCCTCCATATCTTTTGACAGATAAGTAAACTCCAAAGTTTGTTCATTTAGCTGCTTTGCATCCCAAACTACATCCTGAAACCCCTTTTTGCCACCATGAAGAGCATTCGGACTATTATTAATAGAAATAGAGTATTCTCTACTATCCAGTTTGAATTTTCCGTTTGCTATCCGATTTCCATAGCGACCGATTGTAGCTCCAAAATAGCGCTCGGTAGATTGCTGATAGGCTTCAATACTTCCAAAGCCAACTACAACATCTGTCAAATTACCTGATTTGTCAGGTATCTGGAAGCTCAGAATTCTTGCACCATAATTCGTAAAAGCAGCTTCCACATGATTCTTATTTCTTAAAATGAATAGATCTGTATTTTTTCCATCAATACTTTTTTGAAATGCAGTTTTAAACTGAATGTTATTTATTGAGGAACTGTCAGCAGCCATTCCGGAATGTTTTTCCTTGGCCGAATTACATGCAAACAAAACAAGTAAGCAAAAACACAGCGGAATGAGTTTAGAGTGTAATATCATAACTGTTTTTAAAAAGTTTATTCCTTGAAGGTGATAGATTTGAGCAACGGTCTTGGTTTTAAATTTTTAGGATCGGCTACAATCAAAACATATAAGCTGTTTAGCCTCTTATCGGAAATAAGATTTAGCTCAACCATACTGGTGCTTTGCTGATCAGGAATTTCTCCATCCTTAAAACTACTTTTCCCAATAAGTACACCATTCTCCGAATTTCCCCGAATTTCAATGCTATAGATTCCCCCGCCACCTTTTGAAAGGTTGGCAAATTCTATGTTCTTTATGCCCGAAAGATCAGTATTGCCTATTTTGAACCATCCATTATTCTGCGGATAAATCATGTAACCAGTGTTGGTTGAGTCTTTGAAGCCGATTCGGGTTCTTTCAGTAATTTCTCTGGCATTCATTAAATTGTTTCTCAGGTAAACGGTCGCAGAGCCGGTAAGGGGTTTAAGGCCAGCCTGCCCCTGATCAGTATAGGATGCGTAGATACTAAAAATACTACTTTCATTTTCCTGAGTAGGGATTAAACTACCCTGAATTGGTAATGTTGCTTTATTAACTGCTTTGTTTTCAAGTGAAAGCACCCATTGAATTATTTTCTTTGCGTCATCATCGCTCATGGCCGAATGAGCAGGCATTGCCACTTCTCCCCATGTTCCACCACCACCTTTGATTATTTTTCCGGCAAGATATGTTACTGCATTGGGGTCATTCTGATATTTTGCAGATACTTGGGAATACGAGGGACCAATCGATTTGGTATTTACCTGATGACATGACTGACAATCAGATTTAAGCATCAGAGCCTGTCCTGCCTGAGTTTCAGTAAATACCTGATGCCCCATTGATGCAGCTGCCAGGTCAGTGCCTTTCGTGTAATTATTAGCTACATAAATGGTATTTTTATTAACTGTTGATCCCTCATCACTAACATTCACAGCATATTCTACCGGTTTACCTGTAAAATAAAAGGTCTGATTTCCCTTCAGTTGAATACTGATTTTTGGTTGTGCATTTCCTGCTGAAATGGTAACGGGACTACTATTGGTACTTGCGAGATTTTTATCAATTGCCAATACACTGATAGCATATTCGCCAGCTTTAGTGTAAGTATGTTCAATACTTGGCAGAATAGTCGATTTCTTGATCCCATTACCAAGCTCCCAAACATAATTCATCTTATCCTTATCGGGATCCATTGCTTCAACTTTAGCCTGTAATTTAAAAGGAAGCACTCCACTTGTTTTACTTACGATCAATTCGTTAATCTTTGGTGGTCTATTGCCGGCAACAAAATCGATTCTCGAAATTGCAGCATCCGGATTTTTAGTGAACCAACCCTTGCCATATTCCAGAATATAGATCCGTCCATCCGGACCCAGTTCCATATCTATTGGAGATGAAAAGTTTGTCATAGGCATAAATGCCTCCATATTATCATAATCACCATTAGGTTTCATGGTCACAGCTTTTATCCAGCCTCTGATCCAGTCGTACATAAAAAGTTTGTTATTATAATATTCCGGGTAACGTGTTTCCTTAGGATATAAATCAGTGTGATAGACTGGTCCGGCCATTGCATTTCTTCCACCGGTACCTAGCTGAGGAAATTCTTTTGATGCAGCATATGGATACCATATGAAAGCAGGTGAAACTGGTGGAAGATATTCAAGACCTGTATTATTTGGTGAGTTGTTATAAGGCTTTGCAGGATCAAAAGCTTCGCCAGATGTACCGGTAGTGTAATCGTATGCCCTGTATGGATAGTTATTTCCTACAAAAAATGGCCATCCGAAAAAGCCGGCTTTTCTAGCCTGATTTAATTCATCGTACCCTCTTGGGCCTCTCTCAGGGCTATCGGCACCCGCATCCGGACCAACTTCACCCCAATATAGAAATCCAGTTTTCTTGTCGATGGAAATTCGGTATGGATTTCTGTTTCCCATGACATAGATTTCTGGTCTTGTTCCAGGAGTATTTGGAGGGAATAAATTCCCTTCCGGAATGCTATAAGTACCATCTTCGTTTACCTTTATTCTCATGATTTTTCCACGAAGATCATTGGTGTTACCTGAGGATCTTCTGGCATCATATTGTTCAAGCCCCGGGCGGTTGTCCATTGGTCCATAGCCTTTATTTACGAAGGCCTGCTTTGGAACATCAAATGGAGTGGCATTATCGCCAGCTGAAACATACAATAATCCATCAGGTCCAAAGGCAACTGAACCTCCGGTATGGCAGCATATTTCCCTTTGGGAATAGAACTCAAGAATTACTTTTTCTGATGATTTATCCAGCTTATCGTCAACAAATTTAAACCTTGATAGGCGGTTTACTGAGGTGTCTATCGGACTGTAGAATATATAAACATAATTATTCTCTTTATATCCCGGATCTGCTGCAATTCCAAGTACACCGTCTTCAGCGTTCGCACCCCCAGAAGTTGTTTTGTAATAGGCATCCAAAAAGCCAACCTGCGATATGCTTTTGCTTTTCTCCTTGTAAAGCATGATTTCTCCCCTTCTTTGTACCAATAGGATATCGAGATTTGGGAGAATTGCCATTTCAGTAGGTTCATTCAAGTTCCCTATGGTTAGGACTGTTTTTACCATGCGGTTTTCCTCAGGAACCTGAGGTGTTTTTGCTTTCGCATAATTTAAAGGAACATTATTGCCAATCGCATATTTTATACCCCCAAGAAGATGTTTAAGAAAGACAAGGTCTGAGTAGGCTTCATTGGTATGCCCCATGCCGGTATAAAAAGCCCTTCCGCCATCAAATTCATGATACCATGCTATAGGATGATTATCTCCATTCTCTCCGCCGCTGTAACTCTTTTCATCCAGTGAAATCAATACATTTACATCCGGATTCAAATTTTTGTAATTATACCATTCATCTTTATGTACCCATTTTTCATCGAGATGTTTTGTTGATGGGTGAGTCCGGTCCTTCACAATCATTGTAGCATCTTGAATTTTTGGATGGCTTATAAAATATCCTCCGACAAGTTTTTCGTACCATTTCCAATCGTATTCTGTATCAGCTGCTGCATGTATTCCTACATAAGCTCCGCCAGACTGAATAAACCTTTCAAAGCTAATCTGTTGCGGACTGTTTAAAACGTTTCCCGTAGTGCTAAGGAATATCACAGCCGAATAGTTTTTTAGAGAGTCATCATTGAAATAATTCTCGTTTTCAGTGGTGTCAACGATAAATCCGTTTTCCTTACCTAATTTGATCAACGCTGTTTTACCTGCGGCAATTGATTCATGCCTGTAACCTGCAGTTTTACTAAATACAAGTACTTTGGGTTTTAATGATTGCTTCCATTTGGTAAATGAAAATAAAGCGAGTATAAGTAGCGTGAATGGTATTAGATTGTAAATTTTTTTCATGGTTGTTTCATATTCTGGAAATCGTATGATCCCACTAAAAGATTAGTATTGCAATTAATTTGAGTATGATTATTTAAAATAAAAATATACATTTATTTTAAACAAACTAATGAAATATAACCCTTGTAGTAATTATGGTTTGGAATAAGGTTTATGCAATAATATAACAAGCTGATTTAATACAAATTATATCAGAATTTCAATATCAACCTTTATAATGAGCCGACAAATTTGCAGGTTATCCTTTTCAATAAGTCCAATTAATCGATTATGAATCTGTTCACTCGGGTTAAGTTATCAATCATGATGTTCCTCGAATTTTTTATTTGGGGCTCCTGGTTTGTAACACTTGGTACTTTTCTTGGTAGGAATCTTCAGGCAAACGGTACAGAAACTGCGGCAGTATTTTCTACTCAGTCATTTGGTGCTATCATTGCCCCATTTATAATCGGTTTAATTGCCGACAGGTACTTCAATGCCGAAAGGATACTTGGTATTCTTCATCTGATTGGCGCTGTACTGATGTCGCAAATGTATTATGCAACTGACTTTGAAGGTTTTTACCCGTATGTTTTTGGGTATATGATCCTGTTTATGCCTACCCTTGCATTGGTCAATTCAATCTCATTCAACCAAATGAAAAGTGCTGAAAAGGAATTTTCTACCATTCGAATTTGGGGTACTATTGGTTGGATTGTTGCAGGTTTATGTATCAGTTTCTTGTTTCAATGGGACTCATCAGAAGCAGTATCCGAAGGGCTTTTAAGGAATACATTTGCTGTTTCAGGGGTCTCTTCATTGCTTTTGGGAGTGATCAGTTTCAGTCTTCCAAAAACTCCACCAACCGTATTTAAGGGAGAAAAAATTGCACTGTCATCCTTATTGGGTCTTGATGCCCTCAAAATGTTAAAGGATAAAAATTTCCTTATTTTCTTTATTTCATCCATATTGATTTGCATACCTCTGGCATTTTATTATCAGAATGCCAACTTGTTTCTTAACGAAATTGGAATGGAAAATTCTACTGGAAAGATGACTATTGGACAGGTATCTGAAGTCGTATTTTTACTGCTTTTGCCACTTTTTTTCAGTAAATTCGGATTCAAAAGAACAATCCTTGTCGGTATGATCGCATGGGCTGTCAGATATTACTTATTTGCCTACGGAAATACAGATGAATTAAGCTACATGCTTATTTTTGGTATTGCATTGCATGGAATATGTTATGACTTTTTCTTTGTTTCAGGGCAAATTTATACGGATTCAAAAGCTGGAGAAAAATTTAAAAATGCCGCTCAAGGTTTAATTACATTGGCTACTTATGGTGTAGGGATGCTGATTGGTTTCTGGGTTGCCGGACTTATAACTGACGCTTATAAAATTTCAGAATTTAAACATGATTGGGAAAAAATCTGGATGATTGCTTCGTTTATTTCAGCATTAGTTACTGTGCTGTTCTTTTTTACATTTAATCAGAAATTGGAAAATTCTGAAAGAAATATGGACAAGAAACTTAATGAAATTTGAATTGGGTAATAATTGACTAAACTAACTAATATAAATGCTTGAAAGTCAGACTTTAAAAGGTAATATTAATCATTCAGTTTGCCGCTGGTGTTTTGGAGAGCTTTCGCTTGAAGAGTTATGTAAACTTGCAAAAGAAATCGGTCTTGTTGGTATAGATTTGCTTGGCCCTTCAGACTGGCCGGTACTGAAAAAATACGGACTCTTGTCTACCATGTGTAACGGAGCTGAAATTAGTCTTGTTCAGGGCTGGAATAATAAAGTATATCACCAGACATTACTCGATAATTATCGCGAAATGATTCCTCTTGTTGCCAAGGCAGGACACAAGAATTTGATTTGTTTTAGTGGGAACAGAGAAGGTATTGATGATGAAATCGGATTGCAAAATTGTGCTGAAGGTTTGAAACAGATTATGTCTTTGGCCGAAAGTAATCATGTTACCATTGTTATGGAGCTTCTCAATAGTAAGATTGACCATGTTGATTATCAATGCGATAGAACTCCATGGGGTGTTGAACTGGTAAAGAAAGTAGGATCTGATAATTTTAAACTTTTATATGATATTTATCATATGCAAATTGATGAGGGAGATGTGATCAGAACAATAAAGGATAACCATCAGTATATTTCTCATTATCATACTGCCGGTGTTCCCGGGCGTCATGAGATTGATGATTCGCAGGAACTTAATTATTCTGCAATTATGAAGGCAATACTTGATACAGGTTTTAAAGGATATGTAGCTCAGGAATTTATTCCATTGAACTCAGATAAAGCAGGATCTCTTAAGGATGCTGTCAGGATATGTGATGTGTAGAATAAAGAATAATGAGTAAAGAACAAAGAGTAAAGACGATTATGTCTTTGTTCCTTGCTCTTTGTACTTTGGTCAAAAATTAAA
>JAURKO010000220.1 GCA_030831705.1 Daejeonella sp.
CTGGATGGAATTTCAGGTAATTTCCACAGGTGTTCTATTAATATATCTTTTCTTACAAGTGGAGTTTTATTTCCTTTCAACAGAAAAGGTTTGAGACTTATGCCCTGATAATTTTTTGGCGCCTGTAATCCTGCAAACTCTAAAATTGATTTTGATACATCAATATTCAAAACCATGGCATCAATAGACGAAGGATTGTTTATTCTGGGATCATAAATAATAAGAGGAATCCGAATAGATGCATCGTACATCAGCCACTTATCTGCAAGCTGCCGATCACCTGTAAAATAGCCATTATCGCCCATCACAATGAAAATGGTATTTTCGGATAAGCCCCTTTCCTTCAATAATTTACGAAGCATTCCAATTTCATCATCTATTTCTGTAATCATCCGATAATATCCCTGAATACTCTTTTGATACTTATCCGGGGTATCAAATCGCCATTTCCATCTCGTTCTGTTGAAACCATTTTTTACCTCTGCAGGCAATTGATTGAAATATTTATCATCTGATAAAATCGGCTCTGGAAAGACTATATTTTCATAACGCTTATTTGACTTTTCCTGCCAAAAAAATTGATCTTTTGCCGGGTCTTGTGCGTGCGGGGCACTAAAAAAAACTGAAAGGCAAAAAGGTTTGTTTCTGGGAGCATTTTTAATAAATTCTTGTGCCTGAAACCCGCTATATCTGGTAAGATGAACGGTGTCCTTACCAATAGTTTTGTAAAAGTACCCACGCCGGTCTGGTTCGGCACCCCGGTCATAAAAATCACTATGATCAAAATATTGCTCAGGTTTATCCATAATAACTCCCAGTTTCCCAAAAAAACCAATGTGATAACCATTGTCTTTCAAGATTTTGGGGAATATCAATTCAGCATAAGCTTGTTGGAGTTTGGGTTTTTGGAAGGTATAACCATGAGTTCGTTCATACAAACCGCTTAGAATTGAAGCTCTGCTTGCTGCACAAATAGGTGTTGTTGAAAATGCGTTCTTGAAATAAGTCCCAGATCTCGCTAGATCATCCATTTCCGGAGTCTTAATAATTGGATTGCCGGCAAAGCCTAATGCATCCCAACGTTGATCATCGGTTAAAATAAATATGATATTAGGCCGCTGAGTTTGGGGAAATCCTGGAAAAGGAAAAACCAAAAGAAAATTCAACAAACAAAAAACCTTAGCCAGTATCGTATTAAAACGATTCATAATTAAATAGTTGAAATTTAATCCAGATTTAATAAAATCTCGTTTCAAGAAACTGATTCCAGGAAAATGTCTAAACAGTAAAATCAGGATTCTCTGTAATACGTTTACCTTCCTTCTTAAATGTTTCGATATATTGTGCTATTCTTTTTCTGGCCTCAGCAAGATCTTCATTGTTCAGGTTAATGTTAAGTAAGTCAATAAACCAAGGAATCTTAAATTCATTGAAAACGTAAATTTCTGCAATCTCCCTTGCAATTGGCAAGGTTGTTGTTTTTGATGCATCGTAAACGTCTTTATTATCCGCATTTAACAACTTTGCATATTCTTCATCAATCAGTTTCTTCAGTAAATCATAACTAAACTTATCACCTGTTTTTATACCGGTCTCAGTATCATCTTCAGTAAAGACTGCACCCTTATGCACCCATTCCCAAACAATACTTAACCTGATTTCACCGGTTGCCATATCCTCCATCAGATAGAGTATATCATCGTTACCGAAATCATCTGCAGCCTTAAGTGCTGCTGCCTGCATACCCTGGGCAAAAGCATTACCATATTGAATGGCAACACTTAGCAAATTTCTTGCTCCCCGGATGGTAATTGGAGCAGGTTCGAGCAAAATCAAACCATCAGCATCCTGTTGTGTATGTGTAAGAGCAGGGAATTTACGGCCAACCTGATTAGCTTCACCTATCTTTTCCCAAACCGGCCTTACTATGTTTACCATTTTCCAATGAGCCACCCATTTCCCACTTGCTCCTTCACGTTGCTCTCTTTCTGCTCCTGCTAATGCTTTTTTCATGCTGGCAGCAACACCTTCTTCAGATCCCACAGGAATATTTGGCTCCATTCCCCCCTGCCATATTGCACAATTTCCATTAACATCAGGCGTATTTACCGCTCTGCGAACCCTGTCTTCATAATTCCGCATGTAACCATAAGTCATGGTCACAGATTCAATATTTGGATTGATAAAGTTATTATCCCACGCCATTGCATCTGAAACACTGTTAATATAATCCCAGCGCCCGGTATTATAGCCTACAAAATGTTTACCCAAAACAGCTCTGATTTCCAATAACTGATAAGTAGCTTCAAGTTGCTCTACCAGCAGATATACTTTAATGGTTCCGTTGTCGAGTCCGAGATGATCTTCCAAAGCACTCAACATGCTATTCCACAAAGCGGCCTCACCGGCTGTTTGTATTTTAGGCAAATACAGTACAATTGATGAACCTGCCTTCCTTAATTGTCTGTAATTATTAACTACATACAGGCAAAGATCGGCAATTGACGCTGCTAAAGCCACACCATCCGAATCACGAATATGCCTGTCGTCTAAATGAAGTCCACGGCATCTGAAGATTTTGGTGGTAAAATCAAGCTGACTTTTCCAATCCTTAACTATTTTCTGACCCAGAAATCCCTCAGACCAGCGATTCATTTCGGAGGCAACCTGCTCAGCCACTTTTAAAAAAACCGGGTCTTTGGAAATTGCAAGTTTTAGATTTCGCTGATTATCAAGCGACATACTTTCAATTTGGCCCAGCGCATCTTCTCCATCAAACATCCAGCCATCAGCTCCTGATAAAAGCGCATAAGCTGCGTTTCTGATACTATTCTCAAGAGTCGCATTGGGTTTTGCTGCAGGTCCGGTTCCCTGAATCCATTGCTGCTGAAGGTCATGTGGAATCACAGAACCTTCGAACCTTCCATCCCGAGCATCAGAAACTTTAAGGCTTGAACCTGGAATCAGGCTATCAGGATGATAAAATTCAATTCTTTTGCTGTTGGTATGACGATCATTACGGCGTTTGATCCGCTCGTTC
Source organism: Daejeonella sp. (assembly GCA_030831705.1). Classification (GTDB taxonomy): domain Bacteria; phylum Bacteroidota; class Bacteroidia; order Sphingobacteriales; family Sphingobacteriaceae; genus Daejeonella. Next base: position 3,041 of record JAURKO010000220.1, read on the forward strand.
ATTAAATGCTTTACTGATTTATTGAAATGGGACATTGTATTCAAGGCCAGCAAAACCTCATCAGTATAAATATCGCTGTACTGCTCTTTTAAATTATCACGAATAATGATTGAATCGTTCTTCATTTGTATCAGGGTAAATTATTTAATCAAATAAACGGTCATACTTAAAGGACCATGAGCACCTAACACTAAAGCCTGCTCAATATCGGCTGTTTTGGAAGGGCCGCCGATAAAACCTCCGAATCCATAATCCTCTGAACCTATACTTTGATAGGCATCATGCATAGTTGAAAGAATATTATTTTCAGAAACAATTACTGCAAGATGTTGGGCAATGTATGGTAATATTCGGTGCCCCATTACATCTTCTGTTAACCAAACTGCACCATTTTCTGCTACGGCAAAACGTGCTTCTATAATGGCTAACTCTACATCCAACAGACTGTGAGGA
>JAURKO010000221.1 GCA_030831705.1 Daejeonella sp.
ACTTTGCATTTTGGCGACCATTAGTCACGGGTTTATAGCGATTTACGCTGTCATTGGAATTACATTTTTCATGTCCATCATGTTTCCGACAATTTTTTCGTTGGGAATAAAGGGTTTAGGAAGAGATACACAATATGGTAGTAGTCTGATTGTGATGGCTATTTTTGGCGGAGCAGTTCTACCTTTACTTTTTGGATATATTGCAGATTTGACGGGCAAAGTTCAGTATGGTCAGATTGTGAGTTTACTTTGCTTTTGCGTGATTTTAGCTTTTGCAGTGCGAGGCTATAAAATCGGAAATCCTCAAAAAGAATAGTATGAAAAGATATTGTTTGGCAGTCGATTTGAAAGAAGATCCAAAACTCATTGCAGAATATGAGTTATGGCACACAAAGGTTTGGCCTGAAATAATTGAGAGCATAAGAACTTCAGGAATTGAGGATTTGACAATTTATCGTTATTCAAACCGTCTGTTTATGATCATGGAGGTTAATGACGATTTTAGCTTTGAAAAAAAGGCTGCTTCAGATCTTGCAAATGTTAAAGTTCAGGAATGGGAGGAGTTCATGTGGAATTTTCAACAAGCCATTCCAGGTGTTAAACCGGGTGAAAAATGGGTATTAATGGATAAAATATTTCAATTATAGTTTCAAATGAACAGTAATATTAAAGCGGGTATAAAGCATAGATTTCTTCAGATTCATCCAAAAGATAATGTTTTGGTGGCCTTACAGAATCTTGAACAGGGTGAACAAATAGATTTTGGAGCTGGAGGACTTGTTCTCAAAACTGCGGTAGAATCCAAACATAAATTTACTATTGAAGCCTTAAAAAAGGGAGATAAGGTTATTATGTATGGTGTTTTAGTTGGCATAGCCAATCAGGATATTGAGCAAGGAGCTGCTATTACAGTACAAAATGTGGATCATGCATCAAGTGATTACGTCTTAGGTTTGCGTAAGCTTCAGTGGGACAAGCCTGATACTTCCGCTTTTGCAGGCAAATCATTTAACGGATTTTACCGCTCAGATGGTTCGGTAGGAACCCGTAATTACTGGCTGGTTATCCCATTGGTTTTTTGTGAAAATAGGAATGTGAATGTTTTAAAAGAAGCGCTGGATGAAAAACTGGGTTATAAAAAGGTAAAAAGCTATGAAAATGAGGTTGAAAGTTTGATCGCTTTATACAAAACAGGAAAATCAACTGAAGAAATTCTTAATGCGGATTTGAAGGCAACCCCAAATGCAGCTAAAAGAGATCGTTTATTCCCAAATGTAGATGGAGTAAAATTCATCACTCACGATATGGGCTGTGGTGGTATCAAATTGGATGCCGATAGTTTATGCGGACTAATCGCTGGGTATATTACTCATCCAAACGTTGCGGGCGCGACAATTTTAAGTCTGGGTTGCCAGCATTCTGAAGTTAGCACTTTACAAAGAGAGATCAAAAAGCGTGATTCAAATTTCAGTAAGCCGCTTGTAATTCTTGAACAACAGGCCTTGGGTACCGAATCAAACCTAATGCAGGAGGCTTTAAAAAGAACATTCGCAGGTCTTGTGGAGGCAAATAAAGAAGAACGAAAACCTGCACCTATCTCTAAAATATGCATCGGTCTGGAATGTGGAGGTTCTGATGGTTTTTCTGGTATTTCTGCAAATCCAGCACTTGGATATGTTTCAGACATCCTGGTTTCATTGGGTGGCGCTGTTGTGCTGTCTGAATTCCCTGAGCTTTGCGGGGTAGAGCAGGAATTGAGTGATCGTTGTGTGGATGAAGAAACTGCTACCCGTTTCATGGATTTGATGAGCACTTATAATGCACGGGCAGTTGCCAATGGATCTGGTTTTTATGCAAATCCATCTCCGGGAAACATCCGAGACGGATTGATTACCGATGCGATGAAATCTGCCGGTGCAGCAAAAAAAGGTGGCTAATCACCGGTAACTGCAGTTCTTGATTATCCTGAGAAAGTTAAAAGTATGGGACTAAATCTACTTTGTACTCCGGGAAGTGATGTAGAAAGCACTACCGCAGAAGTTGCTGCAGGAGCAAATATCGTACTTTTTACAACTGGTTTGGGCACACCAACTGGAAATCCAGTTACTCCTGTAATTAAGTTGAGTACTAACACTAAAACATTTCAGAAAATGCCTGATATTATCGATATTAACTGCGGAACAATCATAGATGGTTCTGAGACTATACCCGAGAATGCACATCGCATTTTAGATTATGTTATCAGCGTTGCCAGCGGTGAAGAACAGCCTAAAGCTATGCAATTGGGGCAGGACGATTTTATCCCCTGGAAGCGTGGTGTTTCATTATAACGTTATCAAAAATTAAAATAATATGTTCAGTTTAAAAGGAAAAACAGCAGTAATAACAGGTGGGGGAAGTGGTATTGGTAAAGGCATCGCTATGGTGTTTGCAGCCCAGGGCGCCTCAGTTAAAATAGTTGAGTTAAATCAGGATGCAGGTCTTGCAGTGGTTAAGGAAATTACAGAACAAGGGGGAATAGCTTCTGCTCATGGCTGTGATGTATCCAAACAAGCCGATGTACTATCTCTGTTTAACAGTATAGGGCAAATTGATATTCTTGTTAATAATGCAGGTATAGCACATGTAGGAAGAGCCGACACGACTTCAGAAGCGGATTTGGACAGGATCTATAATGTCAATGTCAAAGGTGCATATAACTGTCTTTTTGCTGCAATACCTCTGATGAAGAAAAGTGGTGGCGGTGTAATTCTCAACCTTGCATCTATCGTGGCTATTGTTGGTGTTGCAGATCGCTTCGCCTATTCTATGAGTAAAGGTGCAGTTTATGCGATGACTCTTTCTGTTGCTAAGGATTATCTCTCAGATAATATTCGTTGCAATAGCATATCACCTGCCAGGGTTCATACGCCATTTGTAGATGGATTTATAGCTAAAAATTATCCAGGACAGGAAAAGGAAATGTTTGAGAAGCTTTCGAAAACGCAACCGGTTGGAAGAATGGCAACACCTGCGGATATTGCTGCGATTGCACTTTATTTATGTTCTGATGAAGCCAGCTTCATAACCGGAAATGATTATCCGATTGATGGTGGATTTATTAAGTTGAATAGTTAATATTTATAATTCAAATAATGCCTTCGGGCTTTTTATTTAAACAGAAAGATTGTTTTTTAAGTAAAAACAATTAGCCAACAAAAATTCAATAATACAATGAAATTAATCAGATGGGGGAAACCCGGACAAGAAAAAACAGGAGTGATAATTAATGATGTAAAACTTGATACATCTGCTTTTGGTGAAGATTATAATGAAGCTTTTTTTGAAAACGACGGATTAAATCGTCTGGATGCGTTTTTGAAATCAAATCAAGGGAAGCTTAATACAATCGGTGATTCAGAGCGTTTAGGGTCTCCTGTGGCTAGACCTTCTAAAATCCTGTGTATTGGATTAAATTATGTGAAGCATGCCGAGGAGTCGGGAATGGCAATTCCTGCAGAACCGATTTTGTTCATGAAGTCGACCACTTCTTTGGTTGGACCTTTTGATGATATTACCATACCCAAGAATTCTGTAAAATCAGACTGGGAAGTAGAACTCGCCTTTGTAATCGGTAAAAAAGCCAGTTATGTTTCTGAAGCAGAAGCCATGGATTATGTAGCTGGATATTGCCTTCACAATGACGTTTCTGAGCGTGAGTGGCAGTTGGAGCGTGGCGGTACCTGGGATAAAGGTAAAGGCTGCGACACCTTCGCGCCGGTCGGCCCTTTTTTAGCGACTAAAGATGAGATCGCAGATCCTCATAAATTGAGATTATGGTTAAAACTAAACGGTAAGATTATGCAGGATAGCAATACTGATGATCTTATTTTTAATATTCCTTTCCTGGTATCGTATTTAAGTAATTTTATGACACTCCTACCGGGAGATATCATTTCAACAGGAACACCTGCAGGTGTGGGTTTAGGCTTCAAACCTCCAATTTTTCTTAAAGATGGAGATGTCATTGAGTTAGGTATTGACGGATTGGGCGAATCAAGACAGGTTGCAAAAGCCTATGCTAAAAATTGATTCTCATCAGCACTTTTGGCAGTTTGATCCAATAAGGGATAATTGGATTACCGAGGAAATGGAAGTCATTCGTCATGACTTCCTTCCTCTTGATCTTAAACCATTGCTCGATGCCAATGGAATACAAGGCTGCGTCGCTGTACAAGCTGATCAATCAGAACAAGAAACCAATTTTCTTCTTGATTTGGCCGAAGAATACGATTTCATTAAAGGAGTAGTAGGTTGGGTAGATCTTTGTTCTCCTAATATTGAAGAGCGGCTCGAGTATTTTTCCCAATTCCCAAAACTTAAAGGATTCAGACATATTCTGCAGTTAGAGCCTGTGGAATTTATGCTTAAACCCGAATTTAAAAGGGGAATTTCAGCCTTAAAGGAATACCAGTTTACATATGATATATTAATATATCCGCCTCACCTGGCTTCAACTCCTGAACTGATACGTGAAAATTGCGATCAGGCTTTTATTATTGATCATCTCGCTAAACCTTATATAAAAAAGGGTCTTTTCAATAATTGGGAAGCTGATATGAAACATATTGCTTCATTTGAGAATGTTTATTGCAAACTCTCAGGTATGATTACCGAAGCTGATCTAAAAAATTGGAAAAAGGAGGATATTTTTCCATACATGGATAAAGTTTTTGAATTTTTTGGTGCAGAGCGTTTGATCTTTGGTACAGATTGGCCGGTATGCAAACTTGCTGGGGATTACGACGTGGTTTGCGGTTTAGTAGATGACTATTTGAATAAGTTGAGTGTAAGAGAACAGGAGTTGGTTTGGGGGAAGAATGCGGAACAATTCTATAAACTTTAGTACATTCAGGTTATCATTTTAGAATTTTATAATGATCTCGCAAAGACGCAGAGACGAAATCGTATACTATTAAACGAATTGTCATAAATAGTCCCTTTGCGTCTTGGCATCTTTGCGATAACTAATTTATTAATCATCCTCACTAGTCTGGTCACTATTTCACCGACTAACTAAGAAGATTATGTTTATGGTAAGTTGACAACATCAACCAAAAGGGAATTTAGGATTATAGATACAAGCAAATGGATTTAAAATTAAAAGATAAAGTAATTCTTGTCAGTGGTGGTGCCAAGGGAATTGGTGAGGCAATTGTCAAAGTTTTGGCAGCCGAAGGAGCCATTCCAGTGATTATTGGTCGAAATGAATCAGATAACCTGAAAGTACTTGCTGAACTTGAATCCTTAGGATCTCAGGCTTTTCAGATTAGAGCCGAGTTAAGCAAGCCTGAGGAATGTGAAAAAGCGATCAGATTGACTCTGGAAAAGTTTGGCAGGATTGATTCATTGGTTAACAATGCCGGAGTTAATGATAGTATTGGTCTTGAAAATGGTTCATACGAAGGTTTTATGGCGAGTTTGCACAAGAATGTAGTTCATTATTATTTACTTGCACATTTTGCCTTACCCTCGCTGAAGAAATCTAAAGGAGCAGCGATTGTAAATATCAGCTCTAAAACTGCTGAAACAGGGCAAGGCGGTACTTCTGCCTATGCTGCCGCGAATGGTGCCCGCAATGCCCTGACCAGAGAGTGGGCTGTTGAATTATTGCCTCACAGCATTCGTGTCAATTCTGTGATCGTTTCAGAATGCTGGACTCCTTTGTATGAGAGCTGGGTCAACACCCTTTCAAATCCTGAAGAAAAATTAAAGGATATTGTCAGTAAGATTCCCCTGGAAAACCGTATGACTACTTCAAAGGAAATTGCGGATACAGTTGCCTTTTTATTATCAGAGCGATCTTCTCATACAACAGGGCAGTTGATCCATGTGGATGGGGGATATGTGCACCTTGACAGGGCAATAGGGAAGCTTTAAGCTTAAAGCAAAAAGCTAATTTCCGTCATTTATTTCATCCCGAATGTAATGAGGGATCTGTTTAATATGAGCAATATATGTCTATGTCTACCCCGCTGTCCTTAGAATTCAGCGCAGTGTCTCTAAGGATTATTAAATGAAATGGAGTCTTAGACTCCAAACATAAGGTTCTATAAATTATTTGAAAAACCCGATGCTTGCAGTATCCCTTACCGTTCCATCAGTATCCTGATAAATAAAATAAGCTTCCAGTTCCTTGTGTTTTTTCAAAAAGGCAAAGGCCTTTTTAATGCCCATACCAATCAGTACATTATCATAGCCATCGGCACTCATAGCATTAGAGGTTCTGACAGTAACACTTATAAGTTCATTTTCGAGCGGTCTGCCTGTTTTTGGATCCATTAGATGAGAGAGCTTTTTGGATCCATTCTGAAGATATTTTCGATAATTCCCGGAGGTAGTTATAGCTCCTCCTTTTAATTCTATAATTTTTGAGATGCCAGATTCCTCTTTTTCATCATCATCAGCCGGCTGTTCAATACCAATTCGCATAACCTGATTACCTGGATATTTACGTCCTTTTACCCTGATCTCTCCGCCAATTTCGATCAGATAATTTTTAACACCTCTGGATTCGATGTAATCAGCAATTACATCAACGCTGTAACCCTGTGCTATTCCGTTAACATCAATCTTCAGGCATGGAATGTCCTTGATCAATTGCCTTCCTATAACATGCAGCTTATCTGAACCTGAACAGGATA
>JAURKO010000222.1 GCA_030831705.1 Daejeonella sp.
AAAAAATGGTCTCGCAAAGATTCTGTGTTGATTTCCAAATAAAATTGTTTTTATCTTTATTCTTTAAGACGGTCAAGAACTAGTCTGTGTAGCGTACTGATCCTTTTGGCTTAGTGCGCTACTCCCTTTTAGATCGGCATAGTTTTTCTGGTATTCATTTTTGCTTTTGTAAATCACGTAGATCATTTCCAATAGTTTGCGCTGCACAGCTACCAATCCTTTCATTTTTATTCCCTGCCTGGAAAAAATCCGCACATATACATTACGGAAGTTCTCATCATATTTTACTGCCGACAGCGAGGGTAGATGCATAGCTTTCCTCAGGTGCCGATTACCCTTCTTAGATATCCTTGGTTTTCCTTTGATCGATGTCCCGGACTGTTTTTCCTTGACATCTAGCCCGGCATAGCTCGTCAGCTGTTTTTTATTTCTGATTAGCTCAAATCCATTGGTTTCAGCCAGAACTATAGTAGCTGTTAATTCACCTATCCCTGGGATACTGCAGATATTGGTTATTTCACTTTTTAAGATACGGTCACTATTGATGATCTCAGTCAGATCGGATTTTATCTCTTTTTCGTGTTTATTTAACAATCGCATTCGTTCGTTCAAACGTTCTAAGCTCCGCTCATTGGGTTCGGCTTCGGCCTGCTCTGCATGAAGCTGGTTCTTTATCATTACCCGTTCCATGACTATTTGATCACGTTCACGGGTAAGCTGCTGCAGGCTTTGATAGATCTTTTTAGGCTTATGCCAACGGTCTAGCTTTCTCTCCAGTCCAAACTGTGTGATGGCTTCAGAACAACTCTTGTCCGTGATGGTTTTATTCTCCAGAGTCCGCATATAATTGCTGATCTTATTGGGAAGAACAATACTTACTTCGTGATTCTGAGCATACAGACAGAAGGCAAATTTCTGATGATAAACTCCCGTAGCCTCCATCACAAAGCGAACGTCTACTTCGGGATCGGTCAGTTTTTTTACCCAATCCATCAAGGCTAAAATGCCTTTCTCGGTGTTTCTGAAAACCTTGTGTGCATAGAGATCGATCGTCAAATCATCAAACATCCTACCCAGGGTAACGACCAGTTCATTTTGGGCCACATCTGCGCCCAATACTTGTTTTAGTACTTTCTTCATCAACTTAAAGGTTTAGTTATAAAGTGATGAATCTCCCTTCGTCTTTTCTCCTGGTTGGATATTCTGGATACTATGACCTGCATAATTCCTTACATTCTGTTCAAACTCTAAGAGATAAAAGGAATGAGGCCGTTTCTTTGCGACAATATACTTCTTGAGCTATTTAGACGCAGATGTGCTCTCATTCCTTTTCACTTTATTTTCATAAATTTAAAACTTTGTAAACATAGGAGACGCAAAGACGCGAAAAATATTTACTAAATAAATGATTTAAATGATCTCAAGTCCTTTGCGTCTTTGCGAGAAAGAAAGGAAAATATTCAAGAATAATTGATAAGCCTTTCTAACATGGCGCTGCAAGGTGGCCCGCCTGAACGAGCTGGCAGGCAGAACAGAGCAATCCCTTGAAACCAATGAGGAGATTGCTTCGCTACACTCGTAATGACATAATGCTACACTCGCAATAACAATAATACTTATCGCAAAGACAAACACCCGTGATGAAAAGCACGATAAAGCAATCCCACAACGTTTAGTAATACCTTAAAGAGAATATTCAGAACTTAATTATTAATTTGCATCGTTAATCAATTATATAAATCTTATGGCTCCGGGCATTTTACTCACTTTTCTGATTGGATATTTTTTGATGCTATTGGGCATCTCTTATTTTACTTCCAAAAAGTCATCAGACAATTCCACCTTTTTTATTGCAAACCGTAATTCAAAATGGTACCTGGTAGCGTTCGGAATGATAGGTACAGCCTTATCCGGAGTAACCTTTATCTCAGTGCCGGGTGAAGTTGGTAATCCTGCAGGAAACGAATTCAAATATTTTCAATTCGTTTTAGGAAATGCCATTGGTTTTATTATTATCGCTACTGTGCTGCTTCCCTTGTACTACCGAATGAATCTAACTTCAATTTATACCTATATTGAAGAACGTTTGGGCATTTACAGTTATAAAACTGCCGCCAGCATTTTCCTTTTGAGCCGTACAATAGGTTCTTCATTCCGTTTATACCTTGTTGTAATTGTATTACAGCGCTTTATTTTTGATTCTTACGGAGTACCTTTTTGGGCTACAGTGCTTATATCCCTGGGATTAATCTGGTCTTACACCTTTAAAGGAGGATTAAAAACAATTATCATTACCGATACCCTCCAAACTTTATTCCTGGTTTCATCCGTAATTCTAACAATCTATTTTATTTGCGACAGTCTGAACCTGAATCTGCTAGAGGCTTTTGAAACCATAAAAAATAGTGGCTATTCGAAGGTATTTTTCTATGAAGATTTCATGACTAGTAAGTTCCATGTCAGTAAGCAATTGCTTGGAGGTATTTTTGTAACCATTGCGATGGTCGGACTAGATCAGGATATGATGCAGAAAAATTTGAGCTGTAATAATATCAAAGAAGCTCAGAAAAACATGTTCACCTTCACTTCTGTTTTTGTAATTGTCAATATGTTCTTTCTGAGCGTAGGTGCATTGCTCTATATTTATGCAAGCAAAAACGGCATTGAATTGCCGCTTGATTATGTGACCGGTAAACCCCGGACCGATTTTCTTTTTCCTGAAATTGCTTTCAATCATCTTACGATGGTTCCGGCAGTAGTATTTATGCTCGGATTGACAGCCGCAACATTTGCAACTACCGACTCAGCATTAACTGCTTTGACCACTTCATTTTGTGTGGATTTTCTTGGGTTCTCAAAACGTGAAGATTTGAATTCTCCAGCGGCAATCAAAACCAGACACGGCGTTCATATTGGTATTTCATTGCTGATGTTTTTAGTGATTCTCCTATTCAATGCTGTCAATAATGCGGCGGTAGTAAGTGCTATTTTCACTGTAGCTTCTTATACCTACGGACCATTATTGGGTCTTTATGGTTTTGGTTTATTTATGAAAAACAGAGGTGTTAAGGACAAGTTGGTTCCTCTTATTTGTTTATTATCACCGGCAATTTGTTATTTTCTGAATGCAAATTCGAAAACCATAATGGCTGGATATACCTTTGACAATGAGCTTATTTTGATAAATGGCCTGATCACTTTCATTGGATTACTATTGATCAGTAAGCCTTCCACCGGTAAAACCCAATTTTAATCCATCGGAATCCGGTTATGAATAATACGATAAGCTAAGGAGAGCATTTGAAAATAAACACTGGCAGAAAATAAAGGTCAACGATTCATGTTAGATCTTTAAAATCATGGTCGAGTTTGTGGATGGCTTTGAAAAACTAGCCAATTTCAGCTCAAAAAGATTTCCCCTTTCAAATAAGTGACCGCTTTACCCGACATCAATACCCTGTCGCCTTTGTTTTCACACCATAATTCACCACGGCGAGTGGATACCTGATAAGCATGAAGCTTAAATTTTCCTAATCGTTCTGCCCAATATGGGATCAGGTTGCAATGCGCAGATCCGGTTACCGGATCTTCATCAATACCGGCAGATGGTGCGAAAAACCTGGAGACAAAATCAGAGTTATCGCCCGGAGCAGTAACCACAAACCCTAAGGATTCAATTCGGCTTAATGCAGCAAAGTTTGGCTTTAGTGCCAATACATCGGCTTCAGTCTCATAAACAATGAAATAATCCCTTGAACGTAGAACAGCTACCGGTTTCTTCCCTCCCAGGGCTTCAATCAAGCCCGCAGGAACCTCGCAGCTTTGCGGAACACGTGAAGGGAAGTTGAGAGTATATAAATCGTCATGGCAACTTACAGTAAGAGTGCCAGCATTCAAGGTATGGAAATGAATCGTATCACCCTCAAAATTTAAATGGCTGAATAAAACATGAGCTGTTGCCAGAGTTGCATGACCACAAAGATCCACTTCAGACTCAGGTGTGAACCAGCGTATCTCAAAATCCTTTCCCATTGGGATAAAGAATGCAGTTTCAGCAAGATTATTTTCTAAGGCAATTTTCTGCATCTGAGGTGCTGGCAGCCATTCTTTCAGCGGACAAACAGCTGCCGGATTGCCACCAAACAACTTATCGCTGAAAGCATCAACCTGGTAGATTGGAATACTTAGCATAGAGTTAATTATTTTATAACTAATGACCAAAATAGCTTAAAAACTCACAAAATCTTACCCTGAATTTGGCCTAAATTCAATATTCTAAAAAATATTATTTGATTTCTTTACCGAACTAATTTCAAAAATCAGCAATTATACGAGCAAATTTCAGTTGAAAAGAAAAGTATGGCTTGGTTGCTGTAAGTTCGAATCAACAGCCGTTTTATATAGTTTAAAACAACAATTAACCTAATTCTTTTACACATAAAGCTAGTTAAAAATATTGCTTCAAAAAAAAAGATTGGATCAAAGACCCAATCTTCACTATAATACTGTCTGGAAAAATTATCCCAGATATGATTTTAATATCTTGCTTCTTGAAGTATGGCGCAAACGCTGCAAAGCCTTGTCTTTGATTTGCCTTACACGCTCACGGGTAAGATTAAATTTTTCACCAATTTCTTCCAATGATAAAGGATGATTGGTGCTTAATCCAAAGAAAAGCACTATAATTTCACGCTCGCGCTCAGTTAGAGTAGATAATGAACGTTTAATCTCTTCAGATAAGGATTCATTAATAAGGTTACTGTCTGTATTTGGATCACTGTTCTCCAATACATCTAACAATGTATTTTCTTCTCCCTGAACAAATGGAGCATCCATGGAAACATGTCGACCTGAATTACTCAGCGTATCTGATATCTTTTCAACAGTCGTTTCAAGATTATCTGCCAATTCTTCGGGAGATGGCTCGCGCTCAAATTCCTGCTCTAATCTAGAAAATGCCTTACTGATCTTGCTTAAAGATCCAACCTGGTTCAAAGGTAAACGAACGATTCTGGATTGTTCGGCAATCGCCTGTAAGATGGATTGACGAATCCACCAAACTGCATAGGATATAAACTTAAAACCCTTAGTTTCATCAAAACGTTTGGCCGCTTTAATCAAACCAAGATTTCCTTCATTGATTAAATCACCCAAAGTCAGACCCTGGTTTTGATATTGTTTGGCAACAGAAACAACGAAACGTAAGTTAGTTTTTGTCAAACGCTCAAGAGCAGCCTGATCGCCCTCTCTGATCTTTTGGGCTAAAATTACCTCTTCTTCTGCGGTTATAAGGTCTACTTTACCAATCTCGTGTAAATACTTATCCAGGGACTGCGATTCACGGTTGGTAATGGATTGGGTTATCTTGAGTTGTCTCATTTATTAATCAATACTCCTATTAAAAGTTCGCAAACTTAAATAAAATTTGCCACTAAACAACCAATTCTAATCAAAATTTAGCTGATTTTTAAGGATTTAGCTAAAATATTTCTAAATTTTACTACAGCAAAAATCATTCCATTTCTTTGTTTTTCGCTTGATATTATCTCGAAATAGTTCAATTAAGTATTACTCAGGTTAAATTTCTGTCTCTAAACCAAACATCGTCGGGTTTTGAATCAAATTTCTCCATCCGTTCTATTAAAATTCGGGGTTCATTCTCTGCAATTACCAAATCACGATTTAAAGGCTTTAGGAATTTATTCTCAACCATGAGGTCAATCTGCATCAACAAAGGATTATAAAACCCATCCACATTCAACAAACCGATCGGATTTCCATGAATTCCAAGCTGCAACCAGGTTAGAACTTCAAAAAACTCCTCCATGGTTCCGAAACCACCCGGAAGCGTAATTACACCATCCGATAGATCAGCCATTTTTTGTTTGCGCTGATGCATATTTTCAGTGATAATCAGTTCGGTAAGTCCGGCATGACCCACTTCCTTATCCATCAGAAATTTTGGAATTACCCCAATAGCTATTCCGCCACGTTCTAAAACTGCATCAGCAATAAGGCCCATCACACCTACCCGGCCGCCACCAAATACCAGTGAGATCTTCTTTTCAACCATAACATCCGCAAGATCATGCACCGCTTTAAGTAAAACTGGATCACCATTGAAATTGGAACCACAAAAAACAGAAATAGCTTTCATTTAGTACAAAGTATTGAGTAGTTAGTATTGAGTATTGAGTACAGCACGATTTGCACTCAATACTTTATTTTTTTTCAATTTGCAATTACAAAAAACAACTTTTGGATTCATTTAGTTTTGAGTACTAAATACACAACCTTATAACCTAAAACTTATAACTTATAACCTACAACTTATAACTTAAAACCTACAACTACCGGCAGGCAGGGATTACATTCTGATCTGTGTTCACTCTCAATTCTCCACTCTCAATTCTCAATTCTTACCTGCTGTAATTCGGCGCCTCTTTCGTAATCGTAATATCATGTGGATGGCTTTCCCGCATTCCGGCGGCAGTAATTTTCACAAAGCGGGCATTCTGCAAGTCTTCAATGGTAGCCGCACCGCAATATCCCATACTTGCTCTGAGTCCGCCGATAAGCTGATACATCACCTCCGAAAGAGACCCTTTAAAAGCAACTCTTCCTACAATTCCCTCAGGAACAAGCTTTTTGATATCATCCTCAACATCCTGGAAATAGCGGTCCTTTGAACCCTGTTCCATCGCTTCGATAGAACCCATTCCGCGATAAGATTTAAACCTTCTGCCCTCGTAAATAATGGTTTCACCCGGAGATTCTTCCACCCCGGCAAATAATGAACCAGCCATGATCGAACTTGCTCCTGCAGCAATGGCTTTGGCAATATCTCCGGTTTGTTTAATCCCGCCATCGGCAATCACCGGAATACCACGACCCTTTAAAGCCTTGGCACATTCATAAACGGCATATAATTGAGGAACACCTACACCTGCTATAATTCGGGTGGTACAAATAGAACCCGGACCAATACCCACCTTTACAGCATCCGCACCTGCATCAGCAAGCGCTTTGGCAGCCTCGCCTGTAGCGATATTACCAACCACAACCTGCAGGTTAGGGTATTTTGCTTTAACTTCTTTTAATTTTTCAATCACCCCTCTCGAATGACCATGTGCTGTATCAATAGTAATTACATCCACACCTGCCTTAACCAATGCATCTACGCGTTCAATTGTATCAGGCGTAACTCCAACTGCAGCCCCAACCCGTAAACGACCGTGCTCATCCTTACATGCATTCGGGAAGTTCTTAAATTTCTGAATATCCTTGAAAGTGATAAGTCCGCTTAAACGGCCATCCTTATCTACCACCGGAAGTTTCTCAATTTTGTAATCCTGAAGAATCTCTTCAGCCTGTGTCAGGGTTGTTCCTTCTGGAGCCGTGATCAGGTCTGAGCTGGTCATTACCTCCCGAACAGGCTTCTTCATATCCTTTTGAAAACGAAGATCACGATTGGTAATGATTCCAACCAGTTTATTATCTGCGTTGATTACAGGAATCCCCCCAATCTTATAATCCTTCATAATTAGAAAAGCATCGGCTAGCAATGCATCTTCATTTAGCGTAACCGGATCCTGAATGATACCACTTTCAGATCGTTTCACTTTTCTCACCTCATCTGCCTGTAATGCTATTGTCATATTTTTATGTAGCATACCAATACCGCCTGCCTGAGCTATTGCGATAGCCATAATAGACTCGGTTACCGTGTCCATAGCTGCAGAAACTATAGGAACATTGAGCTTGATTTTCCGGGTGAAATAAGAACTGGTATCCACATCACGGGGTAAAACTTCCGAATAAGCAGGGATTAGAAGTACATCATCGTAGGTAAGACCTTCTGAAACGAATTTTTCTGGATCGAGTTGCATAACAAATAATTGAGGGTTTATTATTTGCCGGACAAAAATAGGAAATTTAATTGAGAGTTGACTTAAACAATTGATAATTGACTCCGGAATACTATCGGGATGATGGTTGAGAATGGTGCATTTTACAAAGCAGCATGTCTTATCTGTCCGTAGAGTTTAGCGCAGCGTCTCTACGGATTAGTTAATGATCAAGAGTCTTCAGACTCGTTTACCCAAATCAATCTACTTTTTCCCCACAATCACCCGCTGAAAATTCTCAAAATTCAAATACCTGTTCGCAAGATCAAGCACCTCCTCCGGACTAATATTCCTAACCGTTTGGATATAGTTCTGGTAATAATCATAATCCAGTCCCGAAAAATAGATGTTTTTGAATTTATCAGCATGCGAAAGCGCATTTTCAAGGCTACCCAACATGGAGCCTAGCATGTAATTCCTGACCAATGACAGTTCTTCTTCTCGTACTGCTTCCTTCTTTAAAATAGCCATTTCCTTTTCAATCTCAGTCATCGCCGCCGAGCAAACATCTGCCCCAACTTCTGAAGCAATGAAATAATAACCGCTATTTTTCAGGGAAACCAGCGCCGAGCCAATCCCATAAGTAAAACCTTTATCTTCACGAATATTGGCCATCAATCTCGAACCGAAATAACCACCCAAAATGGTATTCACCACCTGCAACCCCGGAAAATCAGCATGGGTACGGTTAATGGAGACCTGCCCGATACGAATCGCCGACTGTAAAGCATCCGCCTTCTCCATATAATGCTCCTTCCCAGGACCTGCCTTGAAATCAAATTTATTTCCCTTGACATCAATGCTATTATTCCAATCTTTTCCGAACAATTCGTCCAGCAATTTGATGCTCTCATCCTTAACCTTGCCGGAAACAATAACCGTACAATTTTTAGGCTGGTAAGCAGTCTTAAAATAAGAAATTAGCTGCTCCCGATCTAAGCAATCATAATCAGCGGCTGTGATGTCATAACCATATAACGAATCCCCAAAAAGAACATGATTAAAAGTCTTGCGACTCACAAAATCATTCTTCTCTAGGTTTACACTTAACTTCTGCTTCTGGTTTCTAACCAATGTATCCAATTCCACCTGCGGAAATATTGAATCTGAAATAATTGCCTTCACAATAGGCAACGTATTCGCCAGATGCTTGTTCAGGGTATACAGTGTAACGGATGAATGATCATTTGTATAATCCGTCTGCAGAAATGAGCCATAATAATCCACCCGATCTGCAATTTCGCTGGAACTCAATTCACTCGTACCATCATTCAGCATCGTATTACAGGCAAAAGCCTGCAAGGGCTTTTTAGAATCGTAAGCGATATTGGCGAAAATAAATTCGATGCGCACCAAATCCTGTTCTCCGCCATCAATACTGAAAACCTTTAATCCATTAGCCAGAACAATTGGTTTTGCCCTGAGCAGTTCTATTTTTTCAACCTGTCCGAATGCCGGCGCCTGTGCTCTGTCGATCATATTATTTCGCTAAATAGTAAAGGGTAGATGAGTTTTCCTTACGGAAGATATGTGCTGCCTGCTTACAGATTTCTTCAGCTGTAACATCCAGGTACTTTTGAATTTCTGAATTCAGACCATCCGCATCACCCAGCAATTCGAAATAAGCCAGGTTCATGGCCTTGTCTAGCAGACTCATTTCCGAGAAGACCATAGTCGATTCCATTTTGTTCTTCACCTTGGTCAGTTCTACAACAGGCACCAATTCAGTACTAATCCGTTCCAGTTCCTTCCAGATCGCAGCCTCAGCCACTTCCATACTGATACCCGGTAAAGGCTTTCCTTCAACCACAAATAATCCGGCATCGAGGCTCCCCGTAAGGTAGGCATTGATATCAGAGAATAATTTCTGGTCCTTTAACAGATTCCGGAACAGTCGGGATGAATTACCTCTCGACAAAATATCTGAGATCAGATCGGCAGCATAATAACCGGTTTCAGTCCGGGCAGGCATATGAAACACCTTATAAATCGCATTCAGCGGCACATCGGCATAAACAGTCTCCTTGCGCTCTTCATTCTGATCATCTTCCATAGGAAGCATTCTTGCCAACTTTTCAACTCCAGGGATATTACCGAACCATTTTTCTGAAAGACGCTTAACCTCCTCCAGTTTCACATCCCCTCCTACCACCATAATCGCGTTGCTAGGATTATAATGACGTGCAAAAAATGCCTTTACATCATCAATTTTAGCATTTTCGATATGATCCAGAGATTTACCGATGGTTGCCCATTGATAAGGATGCTGCTTATAGGCCATTGGTCGCAACTTGAGCCATACATCTCCATAAGGCTGATTGAGGTAACGCTGTTTGAACTCTTCACAAACCACATTGCGCTGTACTTCCAGACTTTTCTCAGAAAAGGCAAGGCTTAGCATGCGGTCGCTTTCCAGCCAGAAGGCCGTTTCCAGATTCACAGCAGGTAAAGTGATGTAATAATTAGTGATATCATTACTTGTAAAAGCATTATTCTCACCACCCACACGTTGCAGCGGTTCATCATAAGATGGAATATTAACCGAACCACCAAACATCAGATGCTCAAATAAATGCGCAAAACCGGTTTGATCCGGATGCTCATCGCGGGCACCCACATCATACAATATATTAACAACCGCCATGGGCGTAGTAGGATCTTCATGTACCAAAACCCTGAGGCCATTGGCAAGCGTGAAATGTTCGTAAGAAACCATAAATCGGATCGGATTGAGAATGCGAATTTAGGGAAAAATATGGAGAGGAGTTAGGGAATGAGCAAATTAGCAAATTAGAAAATTAGAAAATTAGCAAATTAGAAAATTAGAAAATTAGAAAATTGAAATCCTGCTTAAAGAAGAATATGATACCACTTTCATCTCGGCGAGCGAACATGTTTTTTGTTTTAAATTGAACGCCGTCGCTAGTAGAGATCTATTGCAATTGAAACAAGGGAACGAATTTGTCTATGAGTTGATTTGTCTATGTGTCGATGGGGGTTTAACTCCAGAGGAAAATCGTTCTCTTAAAATGAGATCTTTAAAAACGTAAAATGCAT